>CAXQRK010000050.1:0-26538 GCA_964226535.1 Polaribacter sp. | reverse complement strand
AGACGGCATACGCGATTAACGATCGTGACTGGAGTTCAGACGTGTGCTCTTCCGATCTGGCAAGAAAGCATTTCCGATGACATTTCCGCTTCTGATTGGTTTGTTCATTTATATTTTAATTCATAATTGGAGTGGTTTGATTCCAGGAGTGGGTGTGTTTGGTCATGTCGATGCCCATGGTCATTTTAATTACTGGATGCGCCCGGCCAATGCGGATTTAAATTCGACTTTCGGCATGGCGGTCGTTGCCATGATCGCCTGGTTACTGATCAGCCTGAAGATTGCCGGGCCTCGTTTTTTCATTTGGGAGCTGTTTGGCAATAAGGCTGACAAGCAAGCAACACCTGCCGCTATATATCTGCTACTTGCGCCGATCTTTTTGATGGTTGGAGTGATCGAGGTGGTATCGATTGCATTTCGCCCGGTGTCATTGTCATTCCGTTTGTTCGGCAATGTCTTTGGTGGTGAGAATTTATTGACCAGCATGACTGGTATGGCACCCTACCTAGTACCGATTCCGTTTTATTTTTATGAAGTTTTGGTCGGTGTGGTACAGGCACTTATCTTTACACTGCTGGTGGCGATTTACATCGGCTTGATCACCAATCACGAAGCAGATCATGCACACTAGACATTTCATTCTTTCCGCGCTCGGGATCATGTAGTCAATCGTGAACGACGCTGAATACACTACACCTATAACATTCAATCACCTATAATATTATGTTCGATATCCTCGCAGAAATTACCGGTAAGATTCACGTTGCTGCAGCCGCCCTTGCGGTGCCCATTGGCATTGGCTTGATTGGCTTCAAGGCATGTGAGTCGGTCGGTCGCAATCCTGAAGCCGCCACCAAGGTGCTGGTTCAATCCATTATCGCAATGGCATTTGCCGAAGCGATCGTGTTCTTCGCGATCTTCCTTGGTTGATCTGAATCTCTACAACACACAAAATGCCGACGCGTTTCAGCGCGTCGGTATTTTGTGACTTTTTTATCCACCCCCATTTTGTCCATGAAGGCGACTTTTATTACTCTGCTACTTACACTTTCACCGGCTTTCGGTTTGGTAGCTGCCGGAGGGGCTCAAGCCGATTCGACCTCTGCGGTGGACGAAGTGGCTGAGTTGAGTACGCATCCCTCGCTGCATGACATTGAAGCACACACTGCAGCGGTGCTCGAACACGCTGCAGCCGTGGCACATGCGGACCGCAACAAACTAAGCATGATCACCGATAAGTTTGGCGTGTCGTGGCCGACCTTAATCGCACAGATGATCAATTTCTGTTTGGTTGCATTTGTTTTGTATAAATTCGCAGTGAAACCAATCGCGGCCACGCTGGATGAGCGCCGGCAGAAAATTGCGGATGGTCTACAGTATGCGGAAGAAATGAAATCGCAGTTGGCTGAGGCGGAGCGCGAGCGTGCCGAAAAAATCAAAGCCGCGTCTGCGGCCGCTCAGCAACTGCTCACCGAGTCGCGCGAGCAGGCGAAAGAGATGATTGAGCAAAAAACTCAGGAAGCCGCTGCTCAGGCCGAAGCGATCATTCGCAAGGCAGTCGAAGCGACCGAACTGGAGCGGCAGAAGATGCTTGCTGATGTGCGCCAGGAAGTCGCTCGTCTAGTGGTGGCAACGGCTGCCAAGGTACTGGCGCAGGATCTTTCCGAGGCTGAAAAACAAACCTTTTCTGAATCGGCCGCCCAACAACTAGCCGGTACAGCTCGCTAAGTAGCAGAATCAACCGTGCCCATGAAACGCGATACAAACATCATTCGCTTCGCTCAAAAGCTGGTTGAGCTGTCCAAGGACAACGGCGTTGTAAGCGAAGCAAAAGTGAGTGAGATACTCGCCGCGCTCAAGCAGGTCAGGCACCGCCATCATCTGCAGGTACTCAAAACCCTGCTGGTCTATTTGCGTCGCGAGTGGGCGCTTCAAACCGCGGTGGTGTCAACTCCGGCATCACTGAGTGCCGAATCGATCCGCGCACTCGAAGCCAGCTTCACCAAGCTGTATCGCCGCCCGGTCAGCGCTGTCGTGCAAACAGACATATCCTTGATTGCCGGTGTGCGCGTGCGGGTCGGCGATGATGTATATGATGCATCCCTCGCGGGTCGCTTGCAGTGCCTCGCTAAAAATGTCCATTAATTGATTCCCATTTTTCTTATGAATTCTATAGTCGAACAAATCGAACAGGAAATCGCCAGCTTCCAAGCTGGTGCGGTTAAGTCCAACACGGGTACCATTCTCGCTATCGCTGATGGTGTCGCCAAGCTCGAAGGCTTGTCGGGTGTGATGTATAATGAAATGATTGATTTCGGTGAGGGGATCACCGGTCTGGCCCTCAATCTTGAAAACGACGAAGTTGGCTGCGTGATCCTCGGTGACTATTCTAAATTGAAGGAGGGCGATGAGGCGACTACCACCGGCAAGCTGCTTTCCGTGCCGGTGGGCATGGGACTGCTCGGACGTGTGGTGGATGCAATTGGCAACCCAATTGACGGCAAGGGCCCGATTCAGTCGACCGAGACCTATCCGGTCGATCAAATTGCTCCCGGGATTATTCCCCGCAAGTCAGTGGATCAGCCGATGCAGACCGGGATCATGTCGATCGATTCAATGATTCCAATCGGTCGTGGTCAACGTGAACTAATTATTGGAGACCGCTCTACCGGCAAGACCACGATCGCAATTGATACCATCATCAATCAGGCTAAGATCAACAACCAACATCGCAATAAGGACGGCAGCTTCCCGGCAGACTTTCGCCCGGTGTATTCGATCTATGTGGCGGTGGGCCAGAAAAATTCCAATATCGCCCGTACCATCAATGTGCTGGAGAAAGCCGGCGCTATGGAATATACGATCATCGTGACCGCTTCGGCTGGCGATAACCCGGCCAACCAATACATCGCGCCCTTTTCCGGCGCGTCCATGGGTGAATTTTTCATGCACAATGGCATGGATGCACTCATTGTTTATGATGATCTCTCCAAACAAGCGGTGGCGTATCGTCAGATTTCCTTGGTGCTCAAGCGCCCCTCCGGCCGTGAAGCCTATCCGGGCGATGTATTCTATCTGCACTCACGCCTGCTAGAGCGCTCGGCACGGGTCAATGAGGCCAATGGCAATGGTTCGCTGACCGCGCTGCCAATCATTGAAACCCAGGCAGGTGATGTATCCGCTTATATTCCCACCAATGTAATTTCCATCACTGACGGCCAGGTGTTTCTCGAAACCGATTTGTTCAACCAGGGCATCCGCCCGGCGGTTTCGGTGGGACTGTCGGTTTCGCGGGTCGGGTCTGCTGCGCAAATCAAGGCGATCAAGAAAGTTGCTGGCAAGGTGAAGCTGCAGCTCGCCCAGTTTCGTGAGTTGGCCGCATTTGCTCAGTTTGGCTCAGATCTGGATGCCAAGACCAAGGCGCAGTTGGAGCGCGGGGCGCGGGTGGTCGAGTTGTTCAAGCAGACCGCCTTCAACCCCATTCCGGTCGAGGTGCAGTCCTCGCTTATCTGGGCCGTTCAAAACGGGTTCTTCGACACGATTGAAGTCGGCAAAATTGTGGCGGCCACGTCCAGTCTGCGCGAGTTCTTCGAGACCCGGGCCGCCAAACTCATGGATACCATCCGTGCCGAAAAAGTGATCAGCGACGCAAGCGAGGCCGCTCTGCAGTCCGCCCTGCAAGAATGGCAAACTGGATTTGCTGCCTAATCTCGATTTGCTGCCTCACCTGTCATTGCTCATTCCGGATTCAATCAAATGGCCAATCTTCGCGACATTCGCCGGCGTATTAAGTCGGTTAAAAACACTCGACAGATCACGCGTGCCATGCAGTTGGTGTCGTCTTCCAAGATGAAACGCGCCCAAGACGCCGCAGTCGCAGGCCGTCCCTATGCCTTGCTGCTGGCCGATCTACTCGATACGGTCGGTGAAAAACTGAATCTTGCCGGCACCACCATTGACCATCCGTTTTTTGAAAAACGTGTGGTCAAAACGCGCGGCATATTAGTACTTTCGACCGACAAAGGCCTATGTGGTCCGCTCAACACCAATCTGTTTCGTAAGATTATCGACGAGGTCAAGGGCGCGGCTCAATTTGTCAGTGTCGGGCGTAAAGCCACCCAGTTTATTGCGCGCTCCGGTCGGTCGCTGGCGGCCGATTTCACGGTGTCAGATCAGAGCTCGTTTAGCGAGCTTCGTCCGCTGCTAAAACGATTGATCGATGCGTACATAAGCGGCGAAGTAGATACCATTGAGGTGGCCTATCCGAGCTTTGTCAATGTGCTAGTACAAGAGCCGATGATCCAGTCACTGCTGCCGATTGTCGATCTGCGCGAAGTACTCGATCAACTCAAGCAGCGTGTGGCTGACCTGTCATCGCTCGAAGCACGCGGGGATGCCCGTGAGATGGTATTTGAACCGTCTGCGTCGTTAGTACTTGATGCGCTGCCCGATCTGTATGTAAAAGTGATGATCCATCAGTTGCTTCTGGAAAGTCGTGCGGCCGAATACTGTGCTCGCATGGTTGCGATGAAAGCCGCTACGGATAATGCGTCGACGTTGATCGATGATCTCACCCTCGATTATAACAAGGCACGCCAGGCAGCGATTACACAGGAAATTCTCGAGATCGCCGCCGCGTCCGCCACCCACTAGCTCACCATAGCTCACCATTTTTTTTCTTTCGCCCCCGCTTTTTTTTATCATGAGCAATAACGGTACAATCGTCCAAGTCATCGGCGCCGTCGTCGATGCCGCCTTCCCGCCTCAGCGTGTCCCCGAAATTTTCGATGCGCTCACCATCACGTACACGGTCAACGGCGTCGCCCAAAGCTTGACCCTCGAAGTGCAGCAGCACCTTGGCGAGGGCTTGGTTCGCGCAGTTGCGATGAGTTCCACCGACGGCCTGGTCCGCGGCATGGAAGTCGTTGGCAGCGGTGCGCCGATTTCGGTTCCGGTCGGTGAAGCTGTGCTGGGCCGCATTTTTAATGTCACTGGTGATACGGTGGACGAAAAGGGCCCAGTCGACACCGACGAGCGCCGCGCCATTCACCGCCAGCCACCGGCACTGGTCGACCAGGCCACTGAAGCCGAGATCCTCGAGACCGGGATTAAGGTGATCGATTTGATTTGCCCCTTCACCAAGGGGGGTAAAGTCGGTGCCTTTGGTGGTGCCGGGGTCGGCAAGACCGTGGTGATTATGGAGTTGATCAACAACATTGCGAAGGCGCACGGAGGTTATTCGGTATTCGCTGGGGTCGGTGAGCGTTCTCGCGAGGGCAATGACCTGTATCACGAAATGAGCGAAGCCGGTGTGATTGATCAGGACAATATCGCCAATTCTAAAGTGGCGCTGGTCTACGGCCAAATGAATGAGCCCCCCGGTGCCCGTATGCGGGTCGCTTTGTCCGGCCTGACGATGGCAGAATACTTTCGCGACGAAAAAAACCAGGATGTACTGCTGTTCGTCGATAATATCTTTCGCTTTTCCCAGGCCGGTGCCGAGGTATCCGCCTTGCTCGGGCGCTCACCATCTGCAGTTGGTTATCAGCCCACCCTGTCACAGGAAATGGGCAACTTGCAGGAGCGCATTACCTCGACCAAAAAAGGCTCAATTACCTCCTTTCAAGCGGTGTATGTGCCCGCCGATGATTTGACCGATCCGGCACCTGCCAATACCTTCGCGCATCTGGACTCTACGATCGTTCTAGAACGTGCGATTGCCGAGTTGGGCATTTATCCGGCAGTCGATCCACTCGCTTCGATTTCCAATGCCCTCGATCCCGCGATTGTTGGTGAAGAACATTACAAATGCGCCCGCGGCGTGCAGAATGTGCTGCAGCGCTACAAAGATCTGCAGGATATCATTGCAATTCTCGGCCTGGACGAACTGTCTCCTGAAGACAAACAAACCGTCTACCGTGCGCGTAAAGTGCAAAAATTCCTGTCTCAGCCATTTCATGTGGCTGAAATCTTCACCGGAACTCCGGGTGAATACGTATCGACTGCTGATACCATTAAGGGCTTTCAAATGATTCTGGATGGGGAGTGCGACGATCTTGCCGAAAATGATCTCTACATGAAAGGGAGCATTGATATGGCCTTTGAAGCCAACAAGAAAGGGTAGAGCGGGCCGCTTATAACTTAATGAGGAATGAGCCGATTGAATCTCAAGCATTGCTTCGTTTTGTCGTCCTTCTCAAATGCTGATTTTAGATTAACATGCTGACACTCGAAATCATTACGCCCGACGCCAGGGTCCTCAACACCGAGGCGGATCAGGTGGTACTGCCGACCGAGTCGGGCGAGACCGGTATTCTCACCGGCCACATCCCGATGGTGACCAAAATCATCGCCGGTGAGTTGAAGGTGACCCACCAGGGGCAAACCGAAGTCATTGCGGTGGATCATGGCTTTGCTAAAATTCTCGGCAATACTATTTCCGTGCTGACGGAAGCGGCGATCGATGTGAGCGGCATTGATCTCAGCCAAGTTGAAGCCGCCCAGGCCCGTGCCGAGGAAGCCCTGGCCATCGCCAAAGCCGAAGGTCTCGACCCGGTTGAAGTTGAGAATTTAGAGTCCAGTATACAGTTTTTGATTGCGCAAAAGATTGCCAAGGGGCGCCGCCGCTAAGCTTGCTGGTGCACCCTAGCGGCGTGTGTGTGCCGCTTGCTTGGCATGCATTGCTTCGATTGGACCTTGGCGGGCATCGTCTGCGGCTTCCGGTATGGACCGCTGGGGCACTGCAATAATCCTAAATTCGGGAGTTGGCTCCGCGATTTTTCGCAATCTTTTGCCCCACAAGGCATTGTAAATTCGATTGGATTCACCAAATGGTGCGCCTTCACGCCTTTGCAATGCCCTGTGAAACAAAATCTCATCGACTCCAACTCCCGAATTTAGGATCATGCGACGAACTGATTACCTTTAACGCACTAGATTGGGTCTGATACACGACTATTGCCCGAGTAAAAACTGAATGGTCCATGAATATTGTGCGCTCACGGCTTGTCCTTTGCGTGTCGGTGGAGTGAATCGTGTTGCGCTCGCGCCGGCAGTTGCCGGTGCAACGAATGCCTGATGCGAGTAGTCCAAGACCTGTTGAACTTCGACTCGTCCGCTTGGATCAATAAACACAAGCAGTTGCACAAAACCTTCGACTCGCCGCCGCTGGAGTTGTATCGGATATTGAATGTGCCCACGCCGTTTGATTTGTGGAATCGTATCAAGCTCATCAAATGCATAGTGACTGATCCACTCGGAGGGAGATTTGAGTTGGAGGTCTACGGTGAGTCCATCATCAATGGTCCAATCGCCTCCGACCCCAGGATGCAAACTCAAGTCCAGAGGCTGCAACTGTGGAAGTGGTTGGGGCACCTCCCATTTGGGTACGCTCTCTCGGCTGGGCTCGGATGGATATGGTGGTGGCGGTGGCAGATCACTCGGCGGCGGTAACACCACCGGAATGAGTGCTTCAATGGTCTCAGTGCTAGGTGGCGGTGGCATGTGCCGCAACTGTGTCAACGGAACCAATAAAAAAATCAGCAAGGTAATCCCTAGGCCCAGCAATAGGCTGATCAGTATAGGATCGTGATTCTTTGATTTTGGATACTGATAAGTCATGAATTGCGTCGAATGGGGCTTCCTGAAAAAGTAAAAGTGTCGCCAAACTGGTGCATGCGGGCTTGTGGCTGATTGCTGCGGTGGTCGGGATCCAGGCCTTAAGTGATGCCTTTGGACTTTGTCTGCCCCATAAAGCAATGGACCACTGCTTCAAGCGCAGCTGTCTGGTAGCCTGTGCTGCCCTGGTTAAACTGAACGATCGCATACTTCCAATTATGGATCAACTGGTTGAGCGGTGTCTTCAGTTCGGCTGGAGAGAGGGGCATAAAAAATCCTTTAGACTGTCTTGGGTTCGGTTGCCGAACTATGTTCTGAGTAAACTAATCGATCGTACGTGAATCGCATAAGGACTTTGCGCGTGTGAAGCAACACGGCAGCGTAACCCACTCAGACAAGCATAAGTGCACCGCTGAGCAAATCAGCGAATTGATGGCGCACGCGATCCGTTGTTTGGGTGATCTCCGCATGGGTGAGCGGACCGGATGAAATGCCGGCTGCAGCATTGGTAATACAGGAAATCCCCACGACCCGAATCCCTAAATGACGCGCCACAATCACTTCCGGAACAGTCGACATGCCCACCGCGTCAGCCCCCAGCGTTGCAAAGGCGCGAATCTCTGCCGGTGTTTCAAGGCTGGGCCCAGTGGTGGCCAGGTAGATCCCCTCTTGCAGCGGGATGCTCTGATGCTGCGCCCATTCACGAATCTGATGGCGCAGGGCCTTATCATATGCTTCCGTCATATCGGGAAAGCGGATGCCACCATCGACTGTTGCACCAATCAATGGATTTGTGCCAAGAAGATTAATATGATCATGAATCAGCATGAAGTCACCAGGCATGTAGCTTGGATTAATTCCCCCAGCAGCATTTGTTACGAACAAGGTGTGCACTCCCAACTGATGCATCACATGGATTGGTAAAGTCACCTGATCGATATGGTAGCCCTCGTACAGATGAAATCGTCCTTGCATACAGATCAAGCGTCGGCCGTGCAGTTGTCCGTATACAAATTGTCCCGCATGCCCCGGAGCGGTTGCAAGTGGGAAACCTTCGATCTGAGCGTATGCCAGCGAGTATGCATCTTCGATACAATCCTGTGCAAAAAATCCAAGTTCAGAACCAAGGATTAAACCGATTTCTGGCTTAAAATGAGTCAGCTCAGGTGGTAGCGGAACACGCTTCATTAGCAGGCATACTTAACGATGTATAGTGCAATTCTCAAGCCAAGTCTATGTGAATGGTACTGTCATGTGTAGTGATAGCGGGTTCCGCCGGTGAACCCGCATTACTGGCAAGCTTCACATTCTCCGCCATTCATCATCGCATCGAGCGAACAAGCTTTGATGTCTGCAGCAGTATATGCCTGGTTCGATTCAGCTGCTGGTTCGTCGGTCTGCCCCACACGCCCGCGCATTTGCTTTTTTACACTTACGGTTGCTTTCTCAATATTGGATGCACCCAAGGTACGCAGGTAATAGGTGGTTTTGAGGCCCTTGCGCCATGCATCGCGATACATGTGTGACAGGGTCTTGATATCGGCTTCGGCGAGGAATAAATTGACCGATTGGGATTGATCGATCCACTTCTGACGTCGTGCAGCCGCGTCGATAAAGTATTTATAATCAATGCTGAAGGCGGTCCGATATTTGTCACGCAGGTCTTCAGGAATGCCGTCGATAGCATCCAATTCACCATCAAAATATTTCAATTGATCGCGTATCTGCGCATTCCAAAGATTCGATTGCTTTAAGTCGCGTACGAGTTCCCCATTTAGAACGATAAAGTCGCCCGATAAGTTGCTCTTCACAAATAGATTTTTATAGGTTGGCTCGATGCAAGGGGTGGTGCCCATGATGTTGGAGATCGTAGCCGTTGGCGCAATCGCCAACACATTCGAGTTGCGCATGCCGTGCTGAGCAATTTTTTCGCGCAACGGCTTCCAATCCATCTTACCCGCACGTGGTACGACAATTGTTTCGCCACGCTCCCGTTCCAATATATCGATGGTATCTTGGGGCATCAGGCCGCGATCCCACTTAGAGCCCTTGTAAGTGCTGTAAGTGCCACGCTCGACTGCAAGCTCGCTCGATGCTTCATAGGCATAATATGCGATTGCTTCCATGAACTCGTCATTAAAGTCCACCGCTACTTGAGAGGCAAATGCGATATTTTTCTTGTACAGGGTATTTTGCAGCCCCATGACGCCCAGTCCAATCGGGCGGTGCCGACTATTCGCAGTTTGGGCTGCTTGGGTCGGATAAAAGTTAATATCGATTACATTATCCAGCGCCCGCACTGCGATGCGGATAGTCTCACTCAGCTTTGCATGATCAAGGTGCCCATCGGCATCCAGATGGGAATCGAGCACGATGGAGCCAAGGTTACACACCGCAGTTTCTTCATCGCTGGTGTTGAGCGTAATTTCCGTGCACAGGTTGGAGCTGTGAATCACACCGGTGTGATCTTGTGGACTACGTATGTTACAAGGGTCTTTGAAGGTCATCCACGGATGGCCGGTTTCAAAGATCATGCGCAGCATGGACTTCCACAGATCAATGGCCGGCATCTGCTGCCCGAAAATTTCGCCGCGCTCGGCCATTGCCTCATATTCTGTATACCGATCCTCAAAGGCTTGACCATACAGATCGTGTAAGTCTGGAGTTTCATTGGAGCGAAATAGCGTCCAATTACCACGTGCTTCCATGCGTTTCATGAACAAATCAGGGATCCAGTTGGCAGTGTTCATGTCGTGGGTGCGACGACGGTCATCACCTACGTTCTTGCGCAGTTCGAGAAAATCGACGATGTCATTATGCCAGGTTTCAAGATAAGCACAGCCGGAACCGCGCCGCTTGCCTCCCTGATTGACTGCGACCAATTGGTCGTTGTGCAATTTCAAGAACGGGATGACACCCTGACTTTCGCCATTGGTGCCGTTGATGAAACCACCGGTACCACGCACCGCTGTCCAAGAACCACCGAGACCACCGGCCCATTTGGAAAGGAAGGCATTGTCCGCGATCCCTCGATGCATGATCGATTCAATGCTGTCGTCGACTTTGTATAGGTAGCAGGACGAGAGTTGTGAGTGCAGGGTCCCAGAATTAAACAGTGTTGGCGTGGAGGAACAAAAACGACGGCTCTTGTAGAGTGTGTAGAGACCGATCGCATAGTCTTCGCGGTCGACCTTTTCGTGGTGAAACAGGCCCATGGCAACGCGCATCCAGAAATATTGTGGTACTTCGAGGTGGCGGTGTTGCTTGGCGGTCTTATCCACAATCAAATAGCGGTCGTACAGGGTCTGCACACCAAGATAATCAAAATCCAGATCGGCGGTCGGATCGAGTGCCTCACTGATTTGATCAAGATCAAAATCAAGCAGTTTGGGATGAATGCGGCCGATCTCAATCGCACGTTTTAAGTAGGTCTTGAAGCCGCGTCGATGCGCTTGTTTGAGTGTTTCAATACCATCACGAATAATGTCCCAGTCGAGTGCCTCTTCGTAAATATATGTGAGCAAAATACGTCCGGCAAACCGGCAACAATCCGCATCCTGCTCAATCAATGTCTTGGCATTTAGAATAATGGTTTTTTGCAGATCGGCACGTGTCATTTCAGGATAGAGCGAACGACGCAATTCGACTTCAATTTCGGTATCCGATAGATTCAAATCCAACCCGATTAGGGCAAATTCGATGCGACGTTTGAGGTCAACACCGTCCCAAAAGGTATTGTCACCATTGTCTTCGGTGACCACAATCATCGACTCTTGCAGTCCTTCATTGGCAGTCACCAGGCCGCTGTCTCCGCGCAGTCGAGAGCGATGCGCACGGTACAGGATGTAGGCTTCAGCGACCTTGAAGTGGCCTTGACGCATCAATT
Source organism: Polaribacter sp. (assembly GCA_964226535.1). Taxonomy (GTDB): domain Bacteria; phylum Verrucomicrobiota; class Verrucomicrobiia; order Opitutales; family Coraliomargaritaceae; genus Lentimonas. The sequence goes on along the minus strand of CAXQRK010000050.1, from coordinate 15,035 downwards.
CTTCTTGTACCGCATCTTGCACGTCTTCGATATTAATAAAGGCCTGGCCGGATTGATTTAAGCGGTCGGTTGTCGCGCGTGCCACCTCCACTGCGGGTGTCGAATCCATCTGCAGCGAAAGAAACGACTTGCGCACCGCAACTTCGATCTTTGCTTCATTCCAAGGGACTACCTGACCGTTGCGCCGAATCAAGCGAATCGAAACCGGCTCACGCGGATGCTCGGACTGGCCATCCTTAGTGCGACCAAAGACCAAACTTTTGGCGACATCGTGCGCATCGTTTTCAATCAAAGCCTTTTCAATCAAGAGATGAATATCATGGGCCGATAACTGCAAGGCACGCCCTTGATCGATCGAAGTGGCGAGTACTTTGCCCACACTTGTGGCAACACTTGCCACAAACCGTTGATTGACTTCGGTGAAAATCTCTTCTTCCTGGCGCGACAACAATAAATCCGTCAGTGCGGATCCGATTGTATCGGCAATCTCTGCAAGATCGAAATCGCGCTCGCCCCCTGCGTCTTTAATCTTTATTTCAGGACTTTGCGTATGATCTTGGCCGATTGTTTGAGCCCAATTGAAGCGTGGTTTTTTATCCTTGGGAGTCGCGGCATAGCGTTTGAGTTCGAGATCTTCTTCGAATGAGATTTTGTGTACCATGGAATGTAATTTTAAATAAAAATGGTTAATGGAATGCAGTGGCCAGCTTTGTTATACAGAATCGATGGTTCAGCAAAGAGCGTGCCAATCAATCCGCCTACAGGTGCAATAGTCTAATTAAACAGCGCTCTTATAGCTCGTCGTCATCGACTTGTCCTAGAGCGGATGCTTTCTGATATTCAGTCACGCGGCCTTCGAAAAAATTCTGCTCCTTTTTAATATCCATCATTTCGGCAAGCCATGGAAATGGGTTACTCGTACCGGGCTTGAGGGGCGCCAGTCCCACGCCTTCAAGCCGGCGGTCGGCGATATAATCAATATATTGGCAAAACTCATCGGCACTCAGCCCAACGGCATTGACGGGCAAGCAATCGCGAATAAATTCAGTTTCCAGGGAGACGGCTTCGGCCATCAAATCACGCAGTTCAGCACGGAATTCAGGGGTCCAAATCTCGCCATTTTCAGCAATTAAATCCATGAAAAGATTGCGCAGCAACTCGATGTGATTGGACTCATCACGCAGGGTGTAGCGAAACATTTGGCCGATTCCGGTAAATTTGTTTTGGCGATAAAGCGATAGCACCATCCCGAACAAGCCATAAAACTGGGTTCCTTCCATGCATTGACCAAACAAGAAAACATTTTTTGCAAGCGCCTGCTTATCGGCCAAGGTATTCAGGTCCATCTGGCGGCGCAGGCCACGCGAGTTGGTCACCACAAAATTCGCTTTCTTCTCAATCGTCGAAATGTCTTCAAACATCGATTCACATTCGTGCGGATTGATGCCCAATGAACTAATCATGTATACCAGAGAGTCTGCATGAATATTTTCTTCATGCGCATGACGTCCCAAAACTAGCTTTAACTCTGGAGCAGTGACGAGTTCGCGAATCACATGCAAAATATTATCGCCGACGATGCCCTCTGCCGCAGAAAAATAACCGATCGCCATTTTGATGATCCAGCGCTCCACATCAGAAAGATCGCTGCTACGCCACAATTCAACATCTTTTTGCATCGGAATATCTTCCGGCTCCCAATGATTATTCTTCATGGTCTTGTACAGGTCATACGCCCACTGATATTTGAGCGGCAAAATATTGAAGAACATGGTATCACGGCCATTGATAATTTTTTTGGCCGCAAATGCCTCTTCCGCTTTTGCTTGATCCAGAATGAATGTTTTAGTGCCGATGGTGTAGGATTTTTCCATAAGTTATTGCGAGTGGTTGTGGTGAGATGAAATGAATCAAAAAAGGAGTGCATTAAAATGAGTACAAACGACTGCGATCACTGCATCCGAAACACTTGAAACGTATTGATGTAGGATGTTTTAAGGAGTCGACTAGGACATTTAATTAGCAACAAAATTGTATGGTTAAATGTGAGCTGTCAAATAAATGAGTACTGTATATCGTATATTTTATGAAAAACATACACTACATCTAGTAATTATGCGCACCTCATGTATATATCAGCTCGATGGCAGGCGCGATAGCCTCAGCGCCTGGTTTGCCAGGCCGTGCTTTCAAATCGCCGGCGTTCGGATTCGATAAGGCCGCGATTAAAGAGCTGGTGAATCGCTTCCATGGTATCGATCGGAATCGCGAATTGCTCACTAAGCATTTGCTGGAAGCCGCTTGCGAAAGCATGCAAATCAAACTCCTCGGGAAGCACCACTCGATTTATCGAACCTTGCACCAGCAGCCCCTCACGAGTGCGCTTCATGGCGGCACCGGCAATTTTAACTCCATCGGGACGCATCACGTCATTGGCGGTGGCTTGTACAAAGCATTGTTGGGGGCTGCGGATTGCACTTCTTACGCTTGACTCGCAAGTCTGTGGGCAGGGTGCCAGTTGACTGTCAATCAATTGCCGCTGGAGTGCCTGTTGTAGGCAACGGTGGATGATCGAGTACAGTTCGGTAGGCGGCAGCTGTGCTGTGGGTAGTTTGGACTGAAGCATGAGTGCGTAGGTCCAGTCGTTGCGGTGGTCGACAATGCCCCCGCCGGTTAGCCGACGACAGAGCCTCAGGTTTGTCGGGACGCTGGCTTGAACGGCTTTGATTGGCTGCGCATAGCCAAAGGTGATCGTAGGCTCCGTCCATCCATAGTGACGAAAAATAGCGGTGTGCGGCGGGAGGTTGCCGAGCAGCGCTGCATCAAGTGACATATTGGTGACGGCGTCGCCAAATGCGTTGGGTAAAACAATCAGTGGCACGGTGCTGGTCGGGGCGAGTGATGAGATGCGCGTAGTGGCTCGATGTAAGTCAGTTCTTCAAGTTGCGCATCGAATGGCACAGGCCTGGTCTTCAGTTTGCTGACAATTGGATGCAGATTGAAGGTTAGATTACTTGGGCGAGCGGAATATTGGGGATCCTGCTGTTGGCGGACTGATTGTACACAGTGTAGTGGGAGTTTAAAATGTTTGAGGATGCGTTGAGCCATTTTAAAGCGGCTGATCGGTTCCGCGCCTGCCCAGTGAAAAATGCCGTGTAAATCGCGGCGCTCGCTCAGTTCAAGCAGTACGTCGGCAACATTCGAAGCGGTGCATGGCTGGCGAATTTCGTCACAGAACAGCTTCGGCGTTTCACCGCGAGCAATTGCAGCAAGGAGTTTTTCATGCACGCTACGGTTGCCACGTGGGCTGTTGCCCATCAATATGGGAATGCGCAGGACGACTGGATCTTCGCAGTTATACTTGAGCACTTCACGTTCAGCCATGAGCTTGGTCTGGCCATAGAGGCTAGTCGGACAGGGCATGTCGGTTGAGCGGTAGGGTGCTTCGGCGTGGCCGTCAAACACCATGTCGGTCGAGATCTGCAGCAACCGACTGCCGAGGTGGGCCGATAGTTGTGACAGCTGACGCGGCAGTGCAACATTGATTTTCTCTGCAAGCGCCGGGCTTGCATCGACCTCGGCCGGCGATGAGATTGCGGCACAGTTGACGATTACATCGGGCCAGAGTTCCAGAGTAAGGGAACTGAGTTGATCCAGCTCGCACGCATCCATTTGAATACACTGCGCAATGCCGCGAGCGATCGGTTTTGTGCGGTGATACAGGGCAGTAACCGCATGTCCGCGGCGGACTGCCGCATTAGCGTAGGCATTGCCTAGCAGGCCGGAGGCTCCGGTCAGTAAAATTTTCATAACTTGAATAATTGGTTTTTGTTGCAATCGTCGATTTATAAGGCAAGTTGAAAACTTACTTATTAATGAAATATGCTGAACTCGCGAATGCCGGTGTGCACCAACAACCGGTGTATGAGCCTGGAAAACCAATTGCAACGGTCGCTCGTGAATATGGGCTGGAACCAGCAGATGTGGCTAAGCTGGCTTCAAACGAAAATCCGTTTGGCCCCTCGCCGCAAGCAATTGCAGCTGCGCAGTCGATCTTAGCGCAGGCGCATTTATACCCCGATGCGGCCTGCCATGAGTTGCGTCAGAAAATTGCAACGCAACGAGCGCTTTCGCCCGAGTCGATCTTAATCGGTAATGGTTCGAATGAAATCATTGAGCTGCTTGGACATGTGTTTTTGCGACCGGGGCTTGAAGTCGTGATGGGGGCGCAGGCATTCATTGTGTATAAATTGGTGACGAAATTGTTTGGAGCGACGCCGGTGGAAGTGCCGATGTCGAATTTTGGGCACGACCTGGAGGCCATGTTGGCGGCCGTCACTGAGCGCACTCGTTTGTTATTTGTGGCAAGTCCAAACAATCCAACGGGGATTGCGAATGCAACGGCGGATTTATTGCACCTGGCTGAACACTTGCCGCCACATGTGATTTTCTGCTTGGATGAAGCATATGCGGAGTATTTAGAGCAGGCTCCCGATCTATCGGCGCTGATTCATGCCGGGCGTAAAGTGATCTGCATGCGAACCTTTTCAAAGATATACGGTCTTGGCGGGCTACGTGTTGGGTATGCGTATGCCGACCCGGAATTGATTGCGCTGCTGCAGCGCGTGCGACAACCGTTTAATGTCAATAGGGTGGCGCAAGTGGCCGCAAGCGCGGCACTAAACGATGTGGAGTTTGTCGCCATGTGTCGCGCCGAGAATGCGCTAGGGCGCAAGGTCTTGTGTGAGGGGCTAGCGGAACTTGGGTTTGAGACGGTTGGCGGCACGGCAAATTTTGTGCTTAGTCGAGTCGGCAATGCAGCGGTGGTTTTTGCAGCATTGCAGCAGCGTGGGATCATTGTACGGCCTCTGGCCGCTTATGGGCTACCCGAGTATGTACGCATCACAATTGGACGTGCGCAGGACAATCAACGCTTACTCAGTACGCTGCGTGAGTTGCTGGACAGTGGTGAACTTACGATTATTCGATGAGTGCAGAGTGGATCAATTTTGTATTTACATTGAGTGCGGTGGTACTGATGTTAGTACTGCATGCGTTTCTGGTGATGTGTGAAATCAGCTTGGTGAAATTTCGCTATGGCGGCTTGGATGAAGCCGGGTTGAAACACTTAAAACAACATCATGGTATTGCGTATTTGATCGACAATAGTGACCAAACCGGGCGTGTGATCCGTTTTGGAAGAACCCTATGTGTGGTTGCGTTCGGCTTGTTGCTGATACCATTCGTCAGTGATTTTTTGGGGCTGCTAGAATGGGCCCAGATGCCGGATCGATGGTTGCTTGTGCCGCTCTCGTTTGTGTGTGCCGTGTGCGTACATTTCTTGTTTGCAGAGATTTTGCCACGTGGTTTGGCGATGCGGGATCCGATAACTGCAATCCGAATCGCTTACCGGGTACTACTGGTTTTTCAGATTTTAACACTGCCGAGTATGCGGTTGTTTCGTTTGCTAAAACGTCGGCTGTTTGACCGTCTTGGAGTCGATGTCGCAGATGAGCTAAATCCTTTGGATCTAGATGTGCAAATTCGGGCGATGGGAGAGGATAGCCAGTGTCTATCACCAGTGGTGCGAAAAATTGTCAACCGTGCCTTGCAGATGCAAAGTCTGGTGGTTCAGGATATCTTGCTGCCGCGCAGTCAGGTGGTGATTTGTGATCTTGAGATTGATTTTGAGGTCAATCTGAAAACGATGCGAGCGGCGGGGCATACTCGTTTTCCATTGTGCCGCGGTAGCCTTGACGACTGCGTGGGGATTTTACATATTAAAGACATTTTTCGTGCGGAGACCATGTGGGCAGAGGTCAATCCGGTTAAGTTCAAACGCGATTTGACGGTATTTGAACTAGAAACACCGCTGGAGGAAGCCTTAGAGCGTATGTTGCGTTCACAGTTTCATATGGCATTGGCGGTCGATGAATTTGGTGGAATCGTGGGTGTTGTCACGTTTGAAAGTATTTTGGAAGAACTTGTGGGGGACATACAGGATGAATTTGATAGCGAGGAAGAACAGATTCGAGCACTTCGAGCGCCGGATACCTACTATATTTCTGGCCTGACTCCGATCCATGAGATGGAAGAGGTGCTTGGTGTTGAAATCGCAAATGATGAAGTCTCTACTTTCGGCGGTTTAATTACGGCAGAACTTGGCCATATGCCCGTGCGCGGCGATCACTTGTCAGTTGCCGGAATGGCAATTACAATTGATGAGGTCGACGAACGTCGAGTGATTGCCGCCCGGGTCGTGTGTCATCACAAGGGCTCATGATGCACTGAGGCTGCCAGCAGTGCATGGGCGTCAATTACCTTGAATCTTTTAGGAAATAGGTATGGCATCGGTGTCGTATCTATGTGCAATCTCCCTGAATCGTTTTAGTGCCTCTTGGGCATTGCCTTCTGTAGCAAAATGGTACTTTATCTGACAATGCGACGATTTCTAAGCATCATCGGCAGCGGATTGCTTTACACTACGCTTTTATTTGCTCAGGACGTGACAACTGAAAGCGCGGTGCTCGCTAGTGATTCCCTCAATCTGTGGGGACTCATTTTACAGGGTGGCTGGGCCATGTACCCGCTGGGCAGTTGCTCATTGATTATGTTTTTTCTGATCGTTTATTCATGGAAGGAAACCGCACGGAGTAAATTTTTTACCAGCCAACAAGTACAGGCCGCCAATACCGCGCTGCAACGTGGCGATATCGAAACCGGGCGCAGCCATCTGCAGGCAGCAAACACCTTGCTCGCCCGGGCACTCGGCCCGGCATTGAATAAAATTGGTAAAGGCCGTGAAAAAAGTGAACAACTGTTCATTGAAAATCTGGAAGCCGAGGAAAACAGTGTGTCACAATGGGTGACCTATTTAAACGTGGTCGCTTCAGTCGCGCCGATGATTGGGCTGCTAGGCACCGTCAGCGGCATGATCCGCGCCTTTCAAACGATTGGCCGTGGTGGCATGGGCCGCCCAGAACTATTGGCTGGCGATATCGGCGAGGCGCTCATCACCACTGCCACGGGCCTGGTGATTGGCATCCCCGCGATGATTGCCTATTTTATTCTCCGCAACCGCCTCAACTCTGCCATGATCGCCACCGCACAGGCCGGCACCGACCTGATCGAAGCAGCAGATGCGGCCTAGCATCCGGCCAGCTGCCGGCTGCGTTACAAAATCTGCAGAGGCATGCGAAAATGTTTTGCGTCTGTGTGGAGATTTGTTTGGTTTAAGGGATGCATGAATTATCTGGAACCATAAAAGAGATCTTTGATGAGCAAACTTTTGCGAGCGGTTTTAACAAGCGTGAGTTTGTCGTGACCGACGAAACCGAAAAGTATCCACAAGATATCAAGTTCGAGTGTGTCAAAGAAAAGGTTGAGTTAGTCAACCAACTGAGCAAGGGCGACAGGGTCAAAGTCACCTTCGACATTCGCGGCAACGAGTGGCAGGGCAAATATTATGTCAACCTCTCTGCTTGGAAAATCGAGACGTTCGCTGCCGGTGCCGGCGATCACAACGAACCGCCGCCCTTCGATCCTGCCGACGAAATACTGGATGAAGAGCCGCCGTTTTAATCGACTTGTGGGGATCGTCGCTCCAGATCGCTCGATCTAAACCATCACACGGCAAACGGGCGGGTACTTCCGCGGCAAATCTCCTGCCTCGGAAAAAAACGAGGCCATCCTGCATCTCTAGTTTGACAGACGCTGCACATGCCTGCAATGATTACATTGTTTTTATTTAACTGACACATCAAGGAGTATATATTACCATGGCTTACGAACTACCCGCACTTGACTATGCATACGATGCGCTCGAACCACACATCGACGCACGCACAATGGAAATCCATCACAGCAAGCATCATCAGGCATACGTCACCAACCTGAATGCGGCACTGGCAAGTACCGAGCTGGCAAACGCGTCTATTTGTGATCTGCTCGCTGACCTTTCCGCCGTTCCCGAAAATGCCCGTATGGCGGTGCGTAACAATGGCGGCGGCCATGCCAACCACAGCTTTTTTTGGAAAATCATCCGTCCCGATGGCGGCGGAGCCCCTGGCGGAACGCTCGCTGCTGCAATCGATGCTGAACTGGGTGGGTTTGATGCTTTTAAGCAGTCCTTCGCTAAGGCCGGAGCGACTCGTTTCGGCAGCGGCTGGGCATGGCTGGTGGTCACCGCCGAGGGACAACTGGCGGTGACGTCCACACCGAATCAAGATAATCCGTGCATGCGCGGCATCGCGGATGTTGAGGGCAAGCCGGTGATCGCTCTGGATGTATGGGAGCATGCTTACTATCTAAAATATCAAAACATGCGCCCAAACTACATCGCCGCATTCTGGAATGTAGTCGATTGGGATGCCGCGGAGGCAAACTATCAGAAAGCAAAAAATCAACTGGGCGCTTGATCTCAGGTCGGCCGCTGAGGGCAGTTTAGAAAACCTCAGGAAAGCATGAGACCCGATGGGATCCACAGTGGGCGGATCGGTTTGTCTGTGCCCGAAAGGTGCAACAATGGCTTCGCCACTCAGCAGCTTGCCGTGCTCGATACGACCGGATCAACTGCCGACAGCGACAGCCACCGGTGCATCAAAGATAGAATAATCGCGATTAGCCAGCTGTAGTCGAGCGACCACCGCTTCCGGCTGCGACGGTGAGCAGGTAAGAAACAGTTCAGCACCGTCTTCGGACTCCAGCCCTACCCACAAATTGACTGATTCATAGTGTTGCAGCAGCCAACCGATCGACTCGTGCATTTCGTGACCATTGGTGGATAATTCGTAAAAGTCTGCCTGCCGATTGCTATGTGACCAAACAACAGTGGTAGGATTATTGAGTATATCTGACACAGAAACGATTAATGTGGTGTTTTTGACTCGAATGCAAGCGTTTCTTCAACAAATAGTTAAACTGATTAAAATTAATTGGTATTAAACGTTTAAGACAGCCATGCGATTCGCTTCACGACCTCCGCAGCCAGCAAAAAGCCAAAGGTGCCGGTCAAATAAGTGGCCGACCCAAAACCCTGATCACAATTTAAGCGATAGTCTGCACCCGGCTCGCGTGCCGTGCACACCGAGCCGTCCGACTGTGGAAATAGTGGCGGTTCATCACTAAACACACAATCAATCTTAAATTTCTGCCGTTTAAACATGGGAAAGCCATACTGTTGCCGCAGTCGCTTACGCACTTGCAGTAGCAATGGGTCATTGATTGAGCGTGCCAAATCCGCCACCTGGACACGTGTCGGATCGATTCGCCCGCCCGCCCCACCGCAGGTGATCAGCTTCAGGCCGCGTTGCCGCGCCTCGGCAATTAACAGGCACTTATATTGGGTCGTATCCATCGCATCGATGAGATAATCAAAGCGCGGCTCCAACAAACGAGGCATAGAGGATTCGGTCAAAAAGCACTCCTCCACGGTGACCACACAGCGCGGCGCAATCCGCGCCACCCGCTCGGCCAGCACCAGCGCCTTAGATCGCCCAATGGTATCGTCCAGTGCCTGTATCTGGCGATTCACATTGCTCAGGCACACTTCATCCAGATCCACCAGCGTCAACTGGCCAATCCCGGTACGTGCGAGTGCCTCGACTGTCCAGGAACCGACGCCACCCAGCCCAATCACACACACATGCGCCTGCGACAAACGTTTAAGCCCATCAACTCCATACAAGCGCCCAATCGCCCCGAACCGTGTTGCATCATCTGACATACTGGAGGAGTTAGAATATTCCTAGCTAAATGAGAAGCTAAAAGGCTTCACTTTGCCGTGATCATCGCTCAGGCTCATCAACTATGCCTACATTATCTGAAATGGTCGCTTTTTGTGATGCACGTACTCGCCGTGCCGAGGTGCCGGATTTTCCTGATGCCCACAACGGACTGCAAATTGAGAATCAGGGCCAGGTCAGCAAAATTGGCGCGGCAGTCGATGCCGGCCAACTGCCGTTCGAGCAGGCCATTGCGGCCGGAGTTGACTTCTTAATCTGTCACCACGGCCTGTTCTGGACCGGACTGATTCCGCTCACGGGCGTTCATTATAAAAAGATAAAGACCGCTCTGGACGGCGGACTCGCGGTCTATGGTGCACATTTACCACTCGATTGCCATGCTGAGATTGGCAACAATGTCCTGTTGGCTAAGGCGCTCGAACTGCGCATAATTGGTGGCTGTATAGATTATCAGGGCAACGACATGGCCACTATCGCCGCTGGCCCTGCCGGCGGACGCCCCCAACTTGCGCAACGACTCAAGACATTGTTTCCCGAGACTTATCAGGCGATCGAATACGGCAGCGAGCAACCGGAGCGCATCGTGATTCTCAGCGGCAGCGGACAAAGTGCAGTCGATCAACTCCGCGCCAACCAGATCGACACACTCATCACCGGCGAGCTACGCCAGCACCATTTCAATATGGCACAGGAACTCAAACTGAACCTATATCCTTGTGGACACTATGCGACCGAGGTGTTTGGTGTCAAAGCCCTGGCACAAGAACTTGCCGAACATTTCAGTCTCGAATGGTGCTTCATTCAAACCCCTTGTTTACTTTAAGTGCCAAACCTTCCTCCATTCGTCATCAAACATTAGCCATCAATCAATGAAACGTATCGTCATCATCAACGGCCCCAACCTAGATCGTCTGGGCAAGCGCGAACCGTCTATCTACGGTGACCAAACCCTGACTGATCTTGAAAACTGTCTGATAGAAGAAGCGGCCGTGCTCGGGGTGGACGTGCATTTTTATCAATCAAATCACGAGGGCCTGCTGATTGATGAAATCGGTGAGTTTGCTGATGCCGAAGTGTTCGGCCTTATCATCAATCCCGGCGCACTGACACATACCAGCCTCGCGCTGCGCGATGCTCTGGCAGGCAGTGATCTACCCGTCATCGAAGTGCACATCAGCAATATTTATCAGCGCGAAGCAATTCGTCGACATTCAATCACCGCCGACGCCTGCATCGGCGTCATTTCCGGCCTCGGCTTCGACGGCTATGTCGCCGCTCTGCGCCACTTAGCTCAGCTCGATTAACGAATCGTCGCTGGGGCCGGTGGCTGCTGGCGCCAGCCATTCGGCCAACTCCAGCAGCTCACTAAAGTGCTCGCGTAAGTCACGGGCACTGCTCAGCGCGCCGAGGGTATTTTCAAACAGCTCACGCTTGTCCTGCTGCAACTGTTGAATGCGCTGCTCAATCGTGCCCTGAGTGATCATTCGATAAACAAACACCGGTTTGCGCTGGCCGATGCGATGCACACGGTCGACTGCCTGACTTTCAACAGCCGGATTCCACCACGGATCCAGCAGGAATACATAGTCAGCCGCATGTAGCGTAATCCCGGTGCCACCGGCGCGCAAACTCACTAGGATCACCGTCGGCCCAGCCGCATGCTGAAAAGTCTCGACTGGCTTGGCACGCTGCTTGGTATGCCCAGTCAGTTGCAGTACTTGCAGGCCCGGAAAATGCTGTTCCAGTAGCGGCTTGACCCGCTTGAGCAACTGCACGAACTGACTGAAAATAACCACCTTGCGTGCACCGTTGCCGTTCAATACTTCACTCAAGCGTGCGAGTAGCAACTGTAGCTTGCCACTGTGGCTCGCATCGGCCTTCAGATGCGGAATCAATCCGGGATCACAACACGCTTGGCGCAGGCGGGTCAGCAAAGTAAAAAAGGTCATCGACTGTGATTGCATCGCCAGCTGAAAATCATCGCCCATCGCCTCTCGGCCTCGATTTAGCAAGTCGGTATAAACCTGGCGCTGCAGTGGTGTGATCGGACAAATCAAATCCATTTCTACTTTGGGTGGCAGATCGGTGCCCACCTCATCTTTTTTGCGCCGCAGCAGGAAGGGCGCAAGTTGCTGTCGTAATCTCTGCTCGAAGGTCTTGCGCCGAACTGGGTCCGGCGACTGGGCAGCATCTTCAAAACGACCTCGCGTCCCTAATAAGCCCGGCATCACAAAACGAAACAAGGTCCACAGGTCCAGCAATCGATTTTCGATTGGCGTGCCGGTCAGTGCCAGGCGACACTCGGCACGAATCGCACAACAGGCCTGTGTCACCTTTGCCTCCGGATTCTTGATTTGCTGCGCCTCGTCCAGCACCGCATAACCGAATGTGGTGTGCTCCAACAAATGCTTGTGTCGGCGCAACTGCGTATAACTGGTGATCCACAATCTCGGCTGATCGACCGGCGATGGTGCAAATGCCTGCCCGCTTCGCAGCACCGCAGTCTGTAGTTGCGGATACCAGTGCGCGGCCTCCTGTTCCCAGACCGGCACGACACTGGCCGGGCACACAATCAAACTATCCTTGTCCGCAAACGGATGGACCGTGAGCAAGGTCAAGACCTGGACGGTCTTGCCTAGGCCCATTTCATCGGCCAATAAGCCGTGACAGCTCTGTGCACGTAGATTCGCCATCCATTCCACCCCATATGCTTGATACGGACGCAAAAAGCTGGGCAACCGCACTGGTGCCGCTGCAGGTGTATGATTTGATTCAGTCGGTTTGGCTTGCAGGGCCGCGCGCCAGGCCTGCAACTCACGCGCCAAATCAAGTTCCGCACCGTGCGTTGCAAACAGTGAAAATACCATATAGCGCGGCCAAACTTGCGCAGCTTCGGAACCAGCCGCTGCTGCCACACGCCACTGCGCCAACGCTTCAGTCTGCTCGTCGGCAAGGTGTACTAGGCCATGCCCTCTCACCAGATGCGTGCCGCGCCCGGCACGCACCAACCGTTCCGCATCTGCCGGATCCAACCAATCCTGATCGCCCTGCAAGCGCCAGTCCACCCGCATCGTCCCCCGATCCAGCGCTTGTGCTCGTCCGATGAGCTTGACCGACTTTACCCCCTCTGCCAAACGCTGCGCATCCGGGTTGAGATCGAGATCACCAAACTGTGCTTTCCAGCGCTTGTAGGTATGTGAGAAAAATGGCGCGATACGCTCAGGCTCACGCATTAAAAAATAATTTGATTTGCGCTGAAACTCAAATCCCGCAGCCTTGGCCAGTGCGGTCAAGCGCACCAGCATCTCGCGTTCCGCACTCGATTTCGACAGGCCATCGGTTTGAAAGGCCGATTGCCGAGTACGATCTGGACTCACCCAATCCGCCGTCAGACATAAGCCGCTATCGAGGCCTTGCAAACAGGGCCTCAAATCTCGCGGCGGCGGCTCCTCGGGCGGCACGGCCTGGGATGGTGGTACAGTTGGCAGGACTGCATCGGCTGCATCCGCATCGGTAGGCTTTGGCTTCGGCAGATAGGGCAAGGGCTCCATCTCGTCCGCAATTAATTCTTCGATCTCATACAAGCCGGCGATGGCAAGCGTATCTCCCAAGCGGCGATCCTCCATCGAACAACGTACGATCGGCCCATCCGCGCCCCACTCAACCACCGCATAGCAGGTATCTTTGCGGGCAAAGGTGCAGTGTATAATTGCCTCTGTATCACTTAATTCAAGTCCTGATATACGAGCGTTTCGATACAATTCACGGCCCCGCTGCAGTGCCTGTTGCGAGAAACAAGCTTCCCAGTCCAGCACACAGCGCTCAAACCAGCGCTCAAGCGCGGCTTGCTGGTATACACGACTGAAGTTACGGGCAGACATTGGTAAATAATCAACCACAGGTATAGGGCTTAAACGAATGCCCTCGCAAGGACATTTGCATGACGATTACGCTTCCCCTGACTTGACCTCCAGTAAAATTAACCTACGTTGAGATGCATGGTGCGCTGGTTAGAGCAGACCTTTGGATAAATAAATGTGCTATGTTTAAATTACCTTATCTATTTACTTGCCTAGTAGTTGTTTCGATTCTGTCGACTGCACACGCTACCAGGCAAGCAAGCCCTGAAGCGCTCCAATCAAAACCGCCAGTTGTGGTCGACCGTACTTCGGGCAAGGCAGATACACTTAATTCGGCTGAAACATCAGTCCTTGCCGTTGGTCCAGCACCGGTTGCGAGGGTTACAGATGTGCGTATCATTATGTATACCTCGAAAGGAGCAATTGAGGCGACACTATTCGCGACAAAGACTCCCGTGACGGTGGCCAATTTTCTGAATCTGACAAAGCGTGGCTACTACGACGGTCTTATCTTTCACCGCGTGATCCCAAATTTCATGATTCAAGGCGGGGATCCCACCGGCAGTGGTCGCGGTGGGCCAGGATATCAGTTTGAAGATGAGATTCATCCGGCACTTACACATAATCGTGCAGGTGTGTTGTCCATGGCAAATGCCGGGCCGGGAACCAATGGCAGTCAGTTTTTCATTACGCACAAAGAGACGCCTTGGCTGAATGATAAGCATAGCATCTTTGGGCAGGTGACAAAGGGCCAGGAGGTAGTCGATGCGATCCGCAAGGGAGCGACGATTAATCAGATTGAAGTGCTCGATTCGACTGATGCGCTTTTTGCCCAACAGCAGCAGCGTATTACTCAGTGGAATGACACCTTAAGCACTCAAGGGTTCTAGTGCAAAGTTTAAGCTTAATTCTACCAACGAGATGTCGCATTCAATGGGTGTGTGTCGGGAGAGCCGCTAACCTTCATGCGTATGATTAAAGAAAAAACCAAGAATGTTCTGGGCACAGAACTACAATCCTGCTGCACCGATCCGATGACTGGTTTTTTCCGTGATGGATATTGCAATACCAATCAAATGGATCAGGGAGCACACGTGGTGTGTGCGGTCATGACCGATGAGTTTCTTGAATTTACCAAATTACGTGGGAATGATTTGAGCACACCACGACCAGAGTATCAGTTTTCGGGGTTGAAGGTCGGGGATCATTGGTGTCTGTGCATTCTGCGCTGGAAAGAGGCCCATGAAGCCGGTGTTGCTCCGCCAGTTAAACCTGCAGCTACGCACGAGAAAACATTTGAATTCATTGATGCAGCAGTATTGGAAAAATATTATATTGAGTAGATGCACCGATAAAATATTTGTTAAGTCTAGTCTTTTGAGAGATCGGAAGAGCGTCGTGTAGGGAAAGAGTGTATAAGCTGGTGTAGATC
>CAXQRK010000049.1:0-24633 GCA_964226535.1 Polaribacter sp. | reverse complement strand
AGATATACACCAGCTTATACACTCTTTCCCTACGCGACGCTCTTCCGATCTATTTGCGGCATGTTCACAGTGGTTTAATTTGAGATAAAAATCCACCATCGCATTCAGATAGGGCGAATCGCCTCTTAACATCTGATTTTCTTTTGTTTTTGCAGCATGATCTGTTTGAATATGCTCAATATTATAGGGGGATATCTTTAAAATAAAGACCACATCATCCGCTACAGATCCGATCTTAAATACAATTTTATTGGTAAACGGATTGCACATTGGCTCGACCCAATAGTCCCGACCAACAAGCTTAAAGGTGATGTGTTTTTTGATACTTGATGAAATAAGTTTTTTCAATATCCTGCTTTTTTCAAAAAAACAGCCAAAGTTGGCGCCTTTATACTCCGGATGTTCTTTATGAAATTTCTTGGTATTATGATCATAGTCTTTAATCTGTTTGAGTTTTTTCAATGCTTTGGAATGGATGATCTTTTTAACTAATCGGATCAGCTGCTGCTTGTCTGCAAAGGATTCCGGCACTTTACCCATTTCGGTACTGGTAAAGTTTCTAGCATAGCTCCAGGGTGCCAGGATTGGTAGATAGCGGACAATTTCTATCGGCTGCTTGCAGTTACCCATAATCTGATGAAAATAGCTGCTGTAGTTATTGAGATATCCATGCTCGGAATAATACCAATCGATTGCATGTTCATTCGTTTCAAAAGTTTTAAAGATATATCTCAAATCACTTTGTGAGGTTCTTAAATCTTGCAAAATCACTGACAGAATAGTGTCCGGACGTTGTTTGAATTCAGTGACGAAAAAATCGTTTAAATGCTTAACTTTGGCATTTCGCTGAATATATTCGTTTAAGTGTAAGGAGATAGATTCCATCGCAAATAAAGTGGTCCAGTAAAACAATCGCGTCACGGCCGCAAGTAACTACAGGTATACCCGAGGTGGGGCTCGAACCCACACGCCGTTACCGGCAAGGGATTTTAAGTCCCCAGCGTCTACCAATTCCGCCACCCGGGCATAGGATGCGTCTGTGTTGACAAGTAGCTATACAACCAAACTCGCAAAGCTTTGGCAAGCTCCGATAATAACTACTTTGAAAGGTCATACAGTGCATATCCGGCAAACAGATTCGGCGGCAGCGTGCAGGTACGGATCCAGTCCGCAGACAGATACACACGCTGCTCAATGTTAATCTTTTGGCATGCACAGAATGCATCAAAGTCACTGATTGAAAATGGATTAGAACGCAGCGTCTGATACCATGGTCGGGGATACACGGTATTCAGCGTGCGCTTCCCACGCAGCAAGAAATTCAAGCGATTGACCCAGAAGCCGTGATTCACAAAGCCAACGGTCACCCGACGCCCGACGCGCAAGCCATCGGCCAGAATGGCCGCCGGATCATCCAGTAATTCAACTGAACGACTAAAAATCACCCGATCAAAGGCATTGTCGGCAAAGTTTGCCAATACCTGCCGAACATCGCCATGGTACGCGGGAATACCACGTTTTACGCAGCTGAGAATGTGCTCAAAGTCAATATCGACTCCCAGTCCGTAGACGGATTTGCTATGCTTCAAATATTCCAGCAATACCCCGCGCCCACAACCAAGATCCAACACGCGATTACCCTCATCGACCCAGCGGGCGATAATTTGAAAATCAACTTGGCGTTTCGTGTGTTTTGCACTCATTTGATCAGTCAGCGGCTCAGAAAAGCTCGGATCAGAGCGTACAGTTCAGGTGAACGCACTAGAAAAGAATCGTGTCCAAAGTCCATTGCCAGCTCCACATAAGTGGCGTCTTTACCAATGCGCAGCAGCGCCTCGACCAGCTCGCGATTGCCCTGCGGTGGATATAACCAGTCCGAAGTAAACCCGACCACCAGTCCCGGCGCAGTTACCACCGCCAGTGTATCATCCAAGGAAAGCGGCCCATGCAGATCAAACCGGTCAAGCGCCTTGGTTAGGTATAAATAGCTATTCGCATCAAAGCGCGTGACAAAGCTTTGTCCCTGATAACGCAGATAACTTTCGACCTCAAATTCGACATCGAAATGCTCTTTCCCGGCATCCGAACGGCGGCGTTTACGACCAAATTTCGCCTCCATTCCGGCGTCGGATAAATACGTGATATGCGCCATCATCCGGGCCACGGCAAGACCATGTCCGGGCGCTTGATCCGGTTCGTAATTGCCTTGCTGCCAGGCCGGATCACGCACAATTGCCTGACGACCGGTGTCATTAAACGCAATTGCCTGTGCATTGTGTCGTGCACAGCAGGCGAGGGCGATATAGCGTCCCACTCGATCCGGAAAATCAATCGCCCACTGTAGACTTTGCATCCCGCCCATACTGCCACCGATTACCGCATGTAAGCGCTCCACTCCGAGCGCATCTAATAGCAGACACTGTGCCTGGACCATATCGCGTACAGTTAATTTGGGAAAATCCAAACGATAGCGAATACCGGTTTCGGGATTGATTGAATTCGGTCCAGAGCTTCCCGAACACCCACCCAGCGAATTGGAACAAATTACAAAATAGCGTGAGGTATCAATCGGCTTACCGGGGCCAACCATGAAATTCCACCAGCCCTGCTTACGCTCGTCCATGCCATATACCCCAGCGCAGTGATGATTACCGCTCAGCGCATGACAAATTAAAATCGCATTGTCTTTTGCCGCATTGAGGCGTCCATAAGTTTCATAGCGTACGGTCAACTCAGGAATACTGCCGCCTGACTCAAAGCGAAACCGCTGCGGTGATACAAAGTCTTGATACTCGACAAAGCCGACTTCCCCTTCTGTGCAAAGAGGCGACGCTGATTCCGAATCATTCATGACTCAACCATACAAATTGAAGACTCAATACATCGCCAGCATAAATATGCCGGTCGCAAGCAGTCATCATAGTGCCGCTGAAGTGAACTAAAATCCTTTAATTTTAAACAGTCCGGTAACACTCGCATTATCGTGAATACGCTTGATTCCCTCGCCCAATAATTCCGCTACGCTGAGCACCGTGATCGGCACCCCCTCACGTTGTTCGACCGGTGTGGTATCAGTGGTAATCAAGCCATCCAGCAAGCCACTGGAGAGCCGCTCGTAGCCCAGGTCATTCAATACCCCGTGACTGACCGCAGCCATCACTCGCTTGGCCCCATTCTTTTTCAGCAGTTCAGCGGCAGCACACAAGGTCCCCGCAGTCTCGGTCATATCATCCACTAGCAAAATATCACGTTCATTCACATCACCGACCAGTGATACCGCTTCGACGGTATCAGCAGAGGTGCGGCGCTTCGCAATAAAGCCAAGTGGCACTCTCAACATGCCGGCATATGCGGATGCCATCTTCATGCCTCCCACGTCCGGCGAAAACAGCGTTAAATTACGCGTGTCGAGATGTTTTAAATATTCAAACAACACCGGCGACGCATACAGGTGATCCACCGGAATGTCAAAGAACCCCTGAATCTGTTGCGCGTGCAAATCCACTGTTAAGATGCGCGAGGCCCCAGCGGAGACCAATAAATTGGCCACCAGCTTGGATGTGATCGGTACCCGGGGCTGATCCTTGCGATCCTGACGGGCATAGCCATAAAATGGAATGACTGCGGTGATGCTTCGGGCAGAGGCACGCCGCGCTGCATCAATCATGATGAATAATTCCATTAGATGCTGATTGGCTGGATTACAGGTGGACTGAATGATAAAAATCTCTGCTCCACGGATATTCTCATTAATCCGTACAAAGCTTTCACCGTCCGGGAAGCTCATCACTGTGGCATCGCCCAGTGGCACATCAAGGTAATCGCAGATGTCTTTGGCTAATTGCGGATTAGAATTTCCACAGAAGATTTTCAGTGCACTTTCTTGCATATTTATCATTCATTTGTGCCAGATTGAGTAAGAAATTCGACACTTTTCTCTAGTTGATCAAATCTTTTGAATAACTCTGGAAGACGTCGCTGTAACACAGCGATACGATTATACAGCATGAATGGTTCGGCCGTTGGGCCGCGCACCTTTTCGTTCGCTGCCAGTGGGCGTGTCACCCCGCTTGCACCGGCAACGACCGCACCTGAACCAATGGTCAAATGCCCGGCCACGCCAGCTTGGCCGGCGATCACGACCCCATCACCCAACACGGTGCTGCCGCTAATGCCGACTTGTGCAATAATCAGGCAATGGCGACCAATCTGCACATTATGCGCAATCTGTACCTGATTATCGATTTTCGTGCCCAAGCCAATACGGGTGGAACCGAAACGAGCCCGATCAATCGTACTATTCGCACCCACATCAACATCTGCCTCGGTCACCACATTGCCAATTTGCGGCACACGCTGATGACTGCCATCGTATACTTCATAACCGTATCCATCCGCGCCCAGTACACAACCGGAATGGAGCCGGTTACGGCGACCGATTTGACAATAATCTCCGATCACCACCCGCGGAAACAGATGTGCTTCATCCTCGATCTTGGCGTAGCGCCCCACACATACATGTGCTTCAAGAATCGCAGCGCCCACCACTGCGCCCTGGCCGATGTGGCACAACGGACCGATCGAAGCCGCTGGCGAAACGACGGCATCGGCCGCAATGACCGCACTCGGATGCACTCCAGCCAGCGGCTGTGGCTGCAGACTGTTTTCCATGTCTCGACACAGCAATGCCAAGGCATAAGAAGGATTCTCTAACTTGATATACAGCTGCCCGGCCTGCGGGCTGCCGGTATAATCGTGCGGCAACAGCACGATCGAGGCCTGACACGATGCAACTGCATCGCGGTACTTTGTATTTCCCAAAAAAGAAATATCGCCTGCACTGGCATCTGCCAGCGACGCAATCCCGACAATAGCGCCCTGGTAGTCCCCGACACATGTACTGTCGTCGCCGACAATTTCGAGAATACGTTGAGTCCTGTAAGCAAATGACATATGCAAGCTAAAACAAAAAACCCCGTCCTTGGCGAGAACAGGGTTGTTCGATTATTTAATATCTCAGCACACTTTATTCGGCAGCATTGAGCACCGCAATCACCGCATCAGAGATTTCAAGTGCATCAGCGGCGAAGACCACGGTATTGAGCGGCACGACCAAATCAATTCCCTTGTCCTGCGCAACTTGTTTGACCGCATCGACGGCCTTCTGCTGAAGAGGGGCCAGTTGTTGTTTCTGCCCCTGCTGAGCGAGCTGCTGGGCCTGCTGCCGAAATTGCTGCAGCTCAATCTGGGCCTGCTGCAACTGAGCCTGAAGGGTGGCTACTTGCGCACGGGCTTCCGCTTTTGCTTCCTCATCAAGCGCGGGGTTTTTCACCTTTGCCTCGACTTCGCGTCCGGTGGTCACGATGTCTTCAATATTTGCCTGCATCCTCTTCATTTCTTCTTCGACTGGAGCGACTGAGCCCTTGACCTTTTCGACCGCTTTCTGGAAGGCCGTGTAGTCATTCAAGACGCGTTGCACATCGACCGTCGCAATGACCGGAGTTTTTTGTGCGTAAAGGCTAGCCGCACAAATGCTGGAAATAAAGAGTAGAGTGATTATTTTTTTCATAGGAATATAGATTTAGTCGTTTATATCAAGAAAGCAAGCACCACTAGAAGCGCGTGCCAAAGGAAAAATTAAACTGTGCACCGTTGTCTTCGGCATCATCAGGAGTGCTTATGGGAAAGCCCAGATCTAGTTTGAGCGGTGAACCCATCAGAATGATGCGCGCCCCAATGCCCCAGTTTGATGCATAGTCAGAAGGACTCAAATCATAATCAGACTCATTCACAAAGCCCCAATCATAGAACGCAACCAGCCCCAAAGGTTCCGCAAGTCTGAAGCTATATTCAAACGACACCATCCCATAACTGTCGCCACCAATTGCTTCATCCGCATCATCGTCATCGCGGGGCCCCACATCGCGGTACTCAAACCCGCGCAAGCTATCCGGACCGCCAAGGTAAAATCGATCGTAAAAGGGGACCTCGTCGCTACTGCCATAGGCCGCCACTGTGCCAACACGTGCAATAATTGAAAGGGTCTGATCGTATGCATCAAAGGTCGGGATGAATTGTGCGGTGCGGGCCTCAAACTTTAAATAATTGATATCACCTCCCAGACCGGCCCACTCCGATGACAGCGTAGTGCGATTGCCGGTACGTGTGAACATCAGTGAATCGCGCGTATCACGCAGCAATGACAGGCTGACCTTCGAAACGACATCGTCACTTTCATCCGCGGCCTGATAAACATCCGCAATGCCATCATTGGGCCGCGATCCATCTGGACGATCTTTCTCAAAGGGGTCACTCACGCCATAATCCACATCGAAAATTTCAACCACTTCCAAGCGATACGCCATACGTGCCTCGACCAACTCAAACAGCCGACGTCTCAAATACAGTTCAAATCCGGTGCGCAGCTCATTGTAATCACTACTGTTATAGTCTGACTCGGTGCGGAACAGTTCCGCCCCGAAGGCCAGACGCTGCTCAAACAGCCACGGCTCCTCAAAAGCGATTAAAATTTGATTACTGGTGGTGCCCAGCGACGCACGAAAGCGAAACTTCTGCCCATCGCCGCGGAACCCGGAGCGCCAGTTGAACAGGTCAAAATTGCCCTGGGTCAATTCAAAATACACCACGGCACTCTCTACCGAACCAAATCCGGCCCCGAATGTGAAATTGCCGGTGCGGCCTTCGCTTACCGTGACGCCCAAATCACGCCGTCCGGGCACGTTAGTGGACTCGTCGCTCAGGCGCACATCACCAAAATAGCGAGTATTCCGCAGTCGATTTTCACTGGTTTTCATGCGCTTGAGATCAAACACATCACCTGGGCGTAGCGCCAATTCACGGATGATTACCCGCGTCTTAGTGGTCGTATTGCCTTCGACCTTGATCGATTCGACATAAAACTTCTCGCTTTCACGCACCCGAAAGACCAGATCAATCGCACGTGTATGCATATTGGGCACCCGTTCCGCTCGTACACCGGCATCCAAATAGCCTCGCGAGGTATAATACTCACGAATCGCTGCCGCCGCCTGATCAATTTTTTCCGGTGAAAAGGGATCGTTGCTGGCAAGCTCAATCGCAGCCAAGAGTTCCTGGCTGGTAAAAATAGTGGCGTTGTCGATCGAAATCTGACCGATCGAGTATAACTCGCCCTCGGTGATCGGAATCGTAATTTCAAGCCGGTTGTCCGTCTTAAAGTCGAGCACCACGTCGGTCTCCTCAATCAACACATCCAAGTAACCATTATTCCGATAATAGGTGCGTAGTAATTCAAGATCTTCCTTGAACAGCACATCATCAAAACGACCCGAACCAGTCAACCAGGACAACCAGTCAGTGCGCTGCGTCTCTAACACTTTGGCTAATTGCTTGTCTTGCAGGGCGCTATTTCCCTCAAAAAACAAGCCTTTGATTTTAACCTTGTGCCCTTCATCAATGTCAAAAATAATCACCGCACGTCCGGTGGATTCATCACGTTGGATCCGATACTCTACAGTGGCGTCTGGATAGCCCTTTTTCACATAATATGCTTGGATGTTTTCAGCCGCTTCATTTACCACATACTCATCCAAAGGAACTCCAGTCTCCAGTTCTGCCTTGGATGACAAGCGCCCTTCCTTGTACGTTTGATTGCCTGAATAAATGATCTGTTCAATCGTATATTTGGGGATGACTGCGAAAATGACATTCACCGAGCCATCCTCAACGGTTTCCAGCTTCACTTCAACAAATTCAAAATGTCCGGTACCGTACAGTGTGCGGATTGACTGATCAATTAACGCAGAATTATAATTCATCCCTGCACGCAACTGTATATTGCTCGACACAAATTCCTCACTCACCGACTGGAAGCCATCGAATTCGATACGAACTTCATTGACCTGCGGATAGTCCTGCACATCCTGAGCCGACAGCAGCGTAGCAGCACCAATGGCTGCGCAACTGAGTGCGGTGAATAAAATAATTTTTAAGCATTTCATGTATCAATAAGTTTAAATATTCGCGTACCACTAACGCTGAAAATTTTCATAACGGGTGTAGCGCCGCATAAAAGTTAAATCAATCTCTCCGATCGGTCCATTGCGCTGTTTGGCAATAATTAATTTAATCCGTTCCACATCGCCGGGCATCGCTCCTTCCTGAATCGCCTCATCATCATCGTCGCGTTTCTTCGAGCGGTGCAGCAGTAGAACGACGTCGGCATCCTGCTCAATCGATCCGGACTCACGCAGGTCGGAAATACGCGGATCGCGGTTTTCCTTTTCAGACTCGCGATTGAGTTGACTCAGCACCACCACTGGCACGCCCAATTCTTTTGCCATGCCTTTCATGCCGCGCGAAATGTCGGCGATCTGTTGCTCACGCGGCACCCGCGGATCTGCTCCACGAATCAATTGCAGGTAATCCACCACGATCAGGCCCAAAGGATTTTTAGTGTGCAGGCGCCGCGCTTTGGCGCGAATATCCAAAATCGCGGAACTGGAATTGTCATCAATCCACAGGGGGGCCTGCTGCAACTCTTTGGTCGTCTTGACAATATCTTGCTGATCTTGCTTGGAGACCACCCGGTCGCGAATCCGCTTCATGTCGATCCGCGAGCGGCTACAAATTAAGCGCATGGCTAAATCTTCGGCAGTCATTTCCAAACTGAACACCAGCACCCCGCACGCCGGGCGCCCACCGTCCGGCAATACCACATGCTCGGCAAAATTCATCGCCAGAGAGGTCTTCCCCACTGAAGGACGAGCGGCCAACACAATCATTTGACCAGGGTGGAAGCCATAAGTCATGCCATCCAGATCGCGAAACCCGGATAGCACACCGGCAATATCATTGCGACCACTTAAAAGTGCCTGGATATTATTGACCGCCGCGTCCAGTGCCTCACGAATCGGCATCGCACTGTCAGTCACGCGATCGCGACTGATTTCAAAAATATCCTGTTCAATCTTTTCAATAAACGAGGCAATGTCTTCCTGCTGCTCGTAGCAAGCCTCAATCGTCTCGCGCGAGGTCCGGATCAGGCGGCGCAAAAGATACTTTTCGTGGACAATTCGACTGAAATAGCGTGCGTGAGCGGTTGTTTCGATTCGATTTTGAATCGCATAGATTGCAGCAATCCCACCAACCTCGTCCTCTAATCCGTTTTTGCGCAGATAGTCCAGGACTAAAATTTCATCAATTGGATGACCGGTTTCATACAGTGCAAGCAGTGCACGAAACAGTTCCTGGTGAGCTGTTTTAAAAAAATATTCCGGCGCAATTTTCGCTTCGATGCACTCCGTCAAAATATCTCGCCCACCATCCATCAGGCAGGCTGCCAGTAGCCCTTCTTCAGCCTCCACATTGTGTGGCTGCACACGCACCTCATCCACCGAATGATTATCCCGTTTGCGAGCCTGACGAAATGATTGAGTGGACGGCTTGCGCCCGTGCGGGGAACTGCTGGATTCAGGCGGCATGGAACGAACCGGAAGTCTAATCGACCGCACCGAATGATTTAATCCTGGCCTGCGTCGGCAGCATCTTCACTCGCCGCTTCTTCGATCGGATTTTCAGAGACCACTTCGAATTTCAATTCCACTTCAACCTCGGCATGCAACTTGATCGCCGCACTGTGTGAGCCGAGTACTTTAATCGGCTGAGCCAGACCGAGCTGCTTTTTGACCAGATCGATACCTTCCTGTTTGAGCCGCTCAAGCAAATCGTTGGCCGTCACCGCGCCAAACATCTTACCGCCCTCACCGGTCTTTACTGCGATCGCGATACTGATTTTTTCAATCTGCTGAGCGAGTGTGCGTGCCGATTCAAGTTCTTTTTGTTCGCGTGCTTCGCGTGCCTTGAGCAGCGCCTCGACCTGCTTTTTGTTTGCCTGGGTAATGGGCAGTGCCTGCTTGCGTGGCAGCAAAAAATTGCGCGCATAACCTGCACGCACGGTTACCGTGTCACCCTCGGCACCGAGGCCTTTGATGGGTTGAAGAAGGAGAATTTGAGCGTTAGCCATAATCAATTGCTTAGTTTAAACAGTTACAAAAAAGATTTTTAAAATGGAACATCATCGTCGAGCGTGTCGCTATCATCAGAGAACCCTGCCGCGGGTGCCGACGACTCCGATACTGTCGGAGCGTCTGCTGCCAAATCTGTACGCAGCGGCGGTGAGGTCTTTTCATAGCCGCTGGAAGAGCTGCCGTCAGCATCTTCACGACTGCCGAGAAACTGAAAATTCTCAAGCACGACAGCCAGCTTACTGCGCTTTTGGCCATCGCTCTCCCATTGATCCAGTTTCAGCCGACCTTCAACCATCAGCGGTCGGCCCTTGCGCATATATTTGCTGATCACTTCGGCCTGCTTGCCAAATGCATCGATATCGACAAAAGTGGTCTCTTCGCGACGCTCGCCCTCTTTGGTCGCGTAGACACGTGAAGTAGCCAAGCCGATCTTACAGATGGAATGCCCATTAGCCGTGACGCGCAACTCAGGATCGCGAGTCAAATTTCCGATCAAGATAACTTTGTTAAACGATGCCATAACTGTATTGGGGTATGAAAGTCAGAAAATATCCGATATAGGCAGCCTTACAAGGATTCAACAAAAATTCGGTTCACGCGCTTGTCCAGACGAAGCTTCTCTTTAAGCTGTGCAGGCAGCGTGGCCGGACCACTGCAGTGAATCTCCAGGTAGTGCCCACGGTTGAAGCGACGATCCGCAGCCCGCGCAAACTCACGCATGCCGAGGTCTTCGCGGTCTGCCACGACTCCATCGAGTGCCGTCAGGATTTCAGTCAAATCAACCAGCACCTTCGCGGAATCGTCTGCTGATTCGCGGAGATCAAGGATGAAAGTAGTTTTGTAGTGCTTGTTAGTGGTTGCGCTCATGCTGTGATGCGTTGGTTAATGAAGTTCATGGCATATTCAGCGCCTTTGTCAATCATCAGCTTAAAATGCTCCAGATAGACTGGTACTCGATTCGCCAAAATGGTTTGTTCGTCTGGTAAAAATGGGCTCAAGACATAATCTGCGAGGTTCATCGCCTTGTGTGGTTTCGCACCGATGCCGATGCGATAACGTAGAAAATCATCGCCTATGTGCGCCAGCAAGTCAGCGATGCCGTTGTGCCCGCCGGCTCGCCCTCGCATACTTAGCTTTGCTCTGCCGAGTTCTAGGGTAATATCGTCATACACGACCAGCAGCGATGTGCTTGGGAGGTTTTGCTCGCGCAGGATCGCGCCCAGTGAACGGCCGCTGGCATTCATAAAGGTTTGCGGCTTCACGAGCAGCAGCGTGCGCTTTGGCGGGGAGGCCGATACGCTTGCAATTGTGGCTTCGAAGCGAGCGTTTGGTTGCCACTGAGCATCCATTGTCGCGGCCAGTTGTTCCACCAGAGCGAAGCCGACGTTGTGCCGGGTATTGCGATACTTTAGGCCTGGATTTCCGAGACCGGCAATTATCGCGATGGACATTTTGAAAAGAACAAACAAGGGATCGTAAACGTTCCCCCGAAGAAAATATGGTTAGCTGTCGCCTGCGGCAGCGTCTTCTTTGACTTTCGATGCGGGCACTTCATCCGCAGGCACCGGCTCGCTGCTTGCAGCAGTCGCAACCGCGACGGTTGGCGCTTGGCAGGAGACAATCACCTGATCCGGATTGCCAAGATATTCAACTCCATCCAGGTCAGGCAGATCACTGACATGAATCGCCTGACCTACGGCAAGATGTTGAACATCCACTTCGATATAGTCCGGCAATTTGGACGGGATACAACGAATGTCAACTTGGTGTATTTTGTGATCCACTAAGCCACCTTCATTGCGCACGCCGATCGCTTCGGCCTCACCGATCAGATGCACCGGCACTTGTGCAGCAAAGCTCTCGCCACGGGCCACTTCATGGAAATCAATATGAGTGATGCCAGGCTTTACTGTATTGCGCTGAATTTCTTGAATATGAGTGAGTGCAGTCTCACCTTTTTCATCGACTAATTCGATCAATGCAGCCCCACCTTCAGTGGCCCGTTGCAGATCGCGAAAGTCGACCGCGGAAAGCGAAATCGAGCGCGCCTTACCTTTACTGTAGACACAGGCGGGAATCGCACCTGCGGCCCGGAGCCGACGTACGGCCCCACGACCAATCATTTCGCGGCTTTTAACCTGAAGTTTAAACTGTTTCATAGTCTCTAAAATGTAAGGCGGTTGATTTCTCCTAAGAAGCTTGAGATAAAGAAAAAACCGTATATGGTACGATACAGCAACTGAAAAGCAAGTCAAACTTTCAGCATTTTTTCAATCCCGCTACACTATCTTGACCCAGGTGCGAGATACCGAATCTATGCCCCCAGGCAAGGTTGCTTCCGTGCCCAGCGCCACACGCTATCAAACTATCTGGGATAGTCCTTACAAGATAGCTTGAATGAATACGTCCCATTCGGTGGCAATCGTGCGCCATTGATACATTGCCGAAGTGGCCAATTGGTAGCCTTTGTGCGCCAGAGACACGCGATGGTCGTGATCGCTGTAGACCTTCTCCAGTGCAGCGGCAACGGTTTCCGGCATCACATAATATTCATCCCACATGCCGACATTGGTTAATGTGACCGATGGGACCATTTTCTCAGCGGCATCCTGCCATAGTATTCCCGGTGCGGTATGATCCGGCACGATTTGCGCCGCGCCGGTGGCCGCGTGTTCAAAACTGGTCAATCCCCAACTTTCACCGACCGAAGTATTGATCCCAACATCACAGGCATTATAAATTAAATTGAGTTGCTCCGATGAAAGTGATGGCAACTGATCCCATTCGCCGGAAAGCAACAACCGATCCTCAATCCCATAGCGCTTGGCAATTTGATGCACATGCCATCCGCTGTCCTGCAGGCTCATATGTAACAACAGTCGAACATTGTCCGGCTTGTCCCTGGCAAACTGCGCAAAACCGGCAACAGTCAAATCAATCCGTTTACGTGGCTGATTGCGATTCGCGTTGAGTACAATGAACCAAGCATCGCTTCCGGGCATGTCCTTAAACAGTATTTTGCGCGATTCCGTGCGATCCGGCGCGGTAAGGCTGCCTGGTGAAATTGGATAAAACAGATCGGTATTGACACCAAGTGGCATCACCTTGATCGGAGGAATGGATACCGACGGGGTTTGTGGCACGAGCCCCTGAATCGCTTCGATCAGTTGCTGTTGTGAAAATGAATTGAATACGGCGACTGCATCTGCGCCAAGCAATTCTGAAGCAAAGTCAGGAATAATTGGGGTGGAATCAACTGGACAATACAAAATGACTTTGAGCCGGTCAGCGTAGGGTCGCAGTACTTTCATATATTCGCGTTGTATCCACAAGTCATGTAGCGCAATCACAAGATCTGGACAAAGCACCTCGATCAGCGAAGGAAGCCGTCCAATACCATATGAATCACCACCTAGGTGTGCTGGATATAAGTCCCAGGGATAAGGGTGCGGATCTCCTTGATAGCCGGTTGCAAGATGCGAGAGCCGGTACTTCGGTGTGAGCTGTTCAAAGATACTGAGCAGCACGCGGGCAAATCCGGTGGGGACAGCGCCATCACCAATGAGCAGAATGTGCGGTTTTGAAGAGGGCTCAGACATAGATAATGGCTACCCTGGGTTCGAATCGACTGGCCTCAAGCATTTTCAAAGGCATTCATTTGACTCCCCAAAAACTAAATAAACTCGAGTCGTGAACCAGTTATTCATCGTTTCGATGCGCACATTGAGCGAATCACGACAACATCACCGCAACCTTAATCGACCCTTGGTTTAGAGGCATCTTGCTCGGTTGAAGGCTCTGGCAAAGGAAACACATAGAGAGGTATCGATGCTTCGTGGCGGCCATCGACTGCAAGATCAATCGAATATTCCCCATAGTGTTCTAGTTTCAAGCCCTGAAGATTCAAGATCATGTTGTGACTCAGGGTATTGATACCTGGTTGAAAGGACACATTTACACTGCCTTCTAATGCTGGCATCACCAATTTTCCATCTTCATCACAGAATGTGCATTTGATCGTATGTGTCCCCTCTTCAATACGATCAAATCGTATGATGGTCGCAACCGCACAGGAGCGATGCACCACCGGCGCTTGCTTGGAAAAAATGCGATCGAACGTTCCTAACAGAGACAATTTTCCCTGGTTGTCGATGGCAGCGTCACAAAGGACAAACATTTGTATTTTCATTGTAACCGTAATGCTAGAAAATAATACTCGTTGGTCAATCTAAAATAACCCGATCATACCTATCCCAACAGAATCCTCCAGCTTGAAATCTTGTCACGCGGCATGAATCGCGAATTGCTTTTGGCTGTGGGCATCCCCATAGTGCTCTGCTGTTGCAATGAAATCGATTGAATCCATCACTTTTGCCGTCAATTCATCTAAGCCCGGCGCGGCGGCAGTGGCGGCAAGCCTCGCTGCGCTGGCCGAGCGCACTGGCGTGCAGACTCAAATCAGGCACGATTACCCCTTACCACCAGAGGCCCTCATCGGGCAGGATCTGTGCTGCACCATTGGCGGCGACGGCACTTTGCTGGGCGTACTGGATGCGGCGCTTGCATCTGGCTCGGCCGTACTTGGCATCAATCTCGGCAAACTCGGCTTTTTGGCGACCTTTAGCGAAGTTGAAGCCGCCCAAGACTTGCCCGCGCTGATCAAGGGCAAGTACTCGATCACACAGCGCTCGGTGCTCAGTTGTACCAACGCCAAAGGGGAGACCTGCTACGGCCTCAACGACGTCGTGATTAAAGAAACTCAAGGCAGCGGACTGATTCGCCTGTGTGTGTCTGCCGACGGCAACGCGATCTCAGAATATCATTGCGACGGCTTGATCTTCTCCACCCCTACTGGATCGACAGCATACAATCTGTCTGCCGGTGGCCCGATTATCGGGCCCAAAGTTCGGGCCATCGTGATGACGCCCATCTGCCCACACACCCTTGGCAATCGTTCGGTCATCTTTGACCAATCCACCGATATTCAAATCGAAAGCAGTTCGTCAGGTCACTGCCCACGCATCGTTATCGACGGTCGTATGCGCTTTGAGCCAAACCCCACCTTTCCGATTAAGGTAACCGTTGCCCAACAAATATTGCGCCTCATGCAAAATCCAGATCACTCTCATTTTGCAATTGTCCGCGACAAACTAAACTGGGGCGGACCGAGCATTCAATAGCTTTGCACCAAACATTTGGTCATGAATGGGCCCAATCCATGTGGCACCCGTGCGATCTCGATTAACCAACATTTAAACGCCACAACGAGTACTTTAGCCTGTTCTACCGTGCATCTTCTCGAACATATTTCCTCCCGCCAGCGACGTGGCTGTATACGCATCGCCGAACAACTCAAGCGTGCCGGTGGACGGGCTCTGTTGGTCGGCGGCTGTGTGCGTGACGGGCTGCTGAGCATCGAAGCCAAGGATGTGGATATGGAAGTGTACGGTCTCGATGCAGACACCGTAGAGCGCACCTTGAGCCAAAACTTTCGGCTCGATACCGTTGGCCGTGCCTTTGGCGTGTTTATTGTTAAAGGTTACGGGATTGACATCGCCCTGCCGCGCCGTGAATCGAACAACGGCCCCCGGCACACCGATTTCGTGATTCAGGGCGATCCCCACATGTCGCCCGCAGAGGCTGCCGCGCGACGCGATTTTAGCATTAATGCGATCAGCCTGGATCCGCTTACTGGGGAACTACTCGACCCCTACAGTGGGATAACAGATCTGCGAGCAGGTTGCCTGCGCCACATTTCGGACGCATTCAGCGAAGACCCCTTACGGGTGCTGCGCGGCATGCAATTCATCGCACGCTTTAATCTCGAAGCCGCCGCAGAGACCATTGCCCTCTGCCAGGGCTTGACCCCAGCTCACTTGCCAGCTGAACGCCTCTGGCAAGAATGGAAGAAATTAATCCTGAAAGGCCTGCACCTGGCAAAAGGTCTCTCCTTTCTACAAGCCTGCAACTGGCTACGTTATTTCCCGGAACTGGAAGCACTGGTCGGTTGCAAACAAGAGCCCGATTGGCACCCCGAAGGTGATGTCTGGACACATACCTGCCATTGCCTGGATGCCTATGCCCGCAACCGAATCGGGGATGAATGGGAAGACCTCGTGGTGGGCCTCGCGGTACTATGCCACGACATGGGTAAACCGGTTACCAGCTTTGTGGATCCCCAAACTGGTCGCATCCGCAGCCCTCGACACGATATTGAAGGGGTGCCCGTCGCGCGTGCATTCCTGCAGCGGCTCACCCGGCAGAAAAAAATTTTTGATCAAGTGCTGCCGCTGGTGGAGCAACATATGCGCCCGCTCGCATTGTATCGCGATGGCGCAGGC
Source organism: Polaribacter sp. (assembly GCA_964226535.1). Taxonomy (GTDB): domain Bacteria; phylum Verrucomicrobiota; class Verrucomicrobiia; order Opitutales; family Coraliomargaritaceae; genus Lentimonas. The sequence continues at coordinate 8,264 of CAXQRK010000049.1, read as the reverse complement.
GACAGCGCCATCCGCCGCTTGGCGGTACGGGTCAAACGAGTGGATCGCCTCACCCGCGTTGCCTTTGCAGATAAAAGTGGACGCCCGCCGATCGCCGTGGACGATTTTCCCGAGGGCGAATGGTTGCTCGAAAGAGCCACCCAACTGGCAATCAAAGACAGCACACCGAAACCGCTCATGCAGGGACGTCATTTGATCGAACTCGGTGTTCAACCGGGCCCACACTTTGGCAAACTGCTGGACCGTTGCTATGAAGCACAGCTGAACGGGGACTTCAGCGATATCGTCAGCGGCCGAATCTACCTGAAAACAATGATTAAAACCCTAAATCGTTTGCACCCATCAGCCTAACTGGCTGCCAAACGTCACGCCAAGACCGGAGCTCGATCAGGATTGAATGCAAGGCAGCAAAGAATCGCCCCGATCATACCTGTAAGCATTGTGCCGCATTGACGTTCAATCATGCACTATTTCTTTCCATATCGTGCCACAAGCTCAAGATTATATTCATCTCCGCGGCGTTCGCCAAAACAATCTGCAAGGCTTCGACCTCAAACTGCCGCTCGGTCAGCTGACTGTAGTCACCGGACTGAGCGGTGCCGGCAAATCCTCGCTGGTGTTTGAAACCTTACATGCCGAAGGACAGCGTCGCTATGTCGAGACATTTTCCCCGTATACCCGACAGTTTATGGATCTGTTGGATCGCCCTAAAATCGATTCGGCCACCAACATTCGCCCCTCCATTGCAATTCAGCAATCCAATACGGTCAGAACTTCTCGCTCCACGGTCGGCACGCTCACCGAACTCTGCGATTTCTTTAAGGTCTGGTTTGCCGAGGTTGCCACACTGATCGACCCCGCCACTGGCCAGGTAATTCGGGATGACACGCCACAATCCATCTGGAACAGTGTACTCGACACACAGCAAGGCGCATCCTGCATGATTGCATTTCCGGTCACACGACCGGCCGCACTTACCTGGCGTGAACTCCTCAACATGCTGTCCGCGCAGGGCTACACCCGCGTGGTCTATCAGGGCACATTGACACGTATCGCAGAGCTTGAAGCACCACTCGCAAACGCCGACCCGCAATTAATCGACTGTACGCAGCCACTCCTTGTAATTCAAGATCGTATCCAGATCAAACCCAAGCATCGATCACGCTTTATTGAAGCCACTCATAACGCGCTCAACCATGGCAAGGGGCGCATTCACCTAATAGATAGCAATGGCCATAGCGTGGCGGAATTCACTCAGGGGCTGCATTCGCCCACAAGCGGGATCCGCTATCGTCCGGCCACTCCCGCATTGTTCTCATTTAATTCACCTATCGGTGCCTGCGAACCATGCCGCGGCTTTGGACGTATCATTGAAATCGACTATGATTTGGTCATTCCCGACCAGCGCCTATCCATCGACCAAGGTGCGATTCAGGCCTTTCAAGGTGAGGTGTATAGCGAGAGCCTGCGCGATCTGCAATCTGCCGCTAAAGTACACCAAATTCGCACCGACGTGGCATGGTCAGAGCTAAACCAAAAGGAACTGGCTTTCATCATGGACGGTGCGCCTAACTTTCGAGAAGGATCGCATCAATGGTACGGTCTGCGTCGATTCTTTGACTGGCTCGAGACGAAACTTTACAAGCTGCACGTGCGCGTGTTCCTGTCGAAATTCAGACGCTACAGCCCCTGTCCAGACTGTGGCGGCGCACGCCTCAAGCCAGACGCACTGAATTGGCAGTGGCAGGGCTATACCCTGCCGCAACTCTACCAACAAAGTGTCCAGGAATTACGCTTGCGGCTCAGTTCCACTTGCGAGGAGCCCTCACAAACCACACATAGCGCGCTCGGCGAGATCATCACTCGTCTATCCTTCCTTGAACATGTGGGGCTTGGCTATCTAACCCTCGACCGCAGTTCGCGCAGCCTCTCGGGAGGGGAAACCATGCGTGTCAACCTCACCTCCTGCCTGGGCTCCTCACTAGTCGATACCCTGTTTGTATTGGATGAACCTTCGGTGGGGCTACACGCTCGCGACATGGATCGCTTGATTTCGATCTTACGTCGCCTCACCGATCAAGGCAACACTGTGGTGGTGGTCGAGCACGATGAAGCAATCATGCGGGCGGCGGATCATCTAATCGAAATTGGCCCGCAGCCCGGCCGGCATGGTGGAAAATTAGTCTTTAGCGGAGATTACCAGCGTATCCTGTGTGCAGATACTTTTACTGGACAGTTCCTTTCAGGACGGGCGCAAATTGAGACACCTCGCAAACGGCGCGATAGCGCTCAGGCCCCCAAACTATCCATCTACGGCGCAACCAAACACAATCTTAGCAATATCGATTTACACATCCCGCAGCAATCCTTTGTCTGCCTGAGCGGCGTCTCTGGATCGGGCAAGAGTACCCTTCTCAACAACGTTATTTATCAAAATATACGCATCCAAAAAGGCTGCGTGGCTGATGAACCCGCATCGATCAAAGAGATTGAATCTACCCTGCCCCTCGCAGATGTGGTGCTGATTGATCAAAGCCCGGTCAGTAAAACACCGCGCTCCAATCCAGCCAGCTACTCCGAAGCCTGGAATGAAATTCGCAAACTATTTGCAGGATTGGATGCCGCTCGATCCGCTGGGATGATGCCGGGACAGTTCTCATTCAACAGCGGGGACGGTCGCTGTGACAGCTGTGCTGGCCTTGGCTACGAACGCATCGAAATGCAATTCGTATCGGACCTGTTCGTGCCCTGCCAAACTTGTGCAGGCCTGCGTTTCAAGCCTGAGATTCTGGAAATCCAGTTCCAGGCGCTGAGCATCGCGGACATTCTTGGACTGGATATAGACGCCGCAGTGGGATTGTTTGCCGACTACCCGAAAATCACCCGCTGTCTGCAACCACTAATCGATGTTGGCCTCGGCTATTTAAAACTCGGCCAACCACTCAACACACTCTCGGGAGGTGAATCCCAACGGCTTAAATTAATCCGCTATCTCGGCAAAGTCGCGGCAACAGCCGGCCATGCGCTTATCCTGATCGACGAGCCCACCACCGGCCTGCACCGCGCCGATGTCAAACGTCTGATCCAAGTATTGCAGGCACTGGTGGACGCGGGGCACTCACTGATTGTGATCGAGCATACCATTGATATGCTTAAGGTCGCCGACTGGATCGTAGAACTGGGGCCGGAAGCGGGGGCCGGCGGCGGACAAATCGTCGCGCAAGGCACGCCGGAGCAAATTTCCACTAGCAACTGCGCCACCGCACCCTATCTACGCAAGGCACTTCAGCCACCCTGCCGACTGGAACAATGCGACCAGTCAAACAGTGAACAAGCTGACATGCTCCAGGAACAGACCGCAGTCGCTGAATCTGCGACGGTGGACGCGATGTCAGTTGCAACCCTCCCTGGCAAATCGCTCAATGTTCGTGGTGCCCGCGAGCATAACCTGAAAAATATCTCCTGTGATATCCCACACAATCAAATCAGCGTGATCACCGGCGTCTCGGGATCCGGCAAATCTTCGCTCGCCTTTGATATTATCTTTGCCGAAGGCCAGCGGCGCTTCATGGAATCGATGTCAGCCTATGCGCGACAGTTTGTCGAACAAATGCCTCGTGCGGCGGTGGATGATTTGCGCGGCATTGCGCCTACTATCGCGATTGAACAACGGGTCACTAAGGGCACACGTAAATCTACAGTCGCAACCATTACCGAAGTGGCGCAGTACCTGCGCCTATTGTACGCCCGTATCGGGATCCAATATTCCCCAACCACGCATCGCCCAGTCGTCGCCCAGTCTCCCGATGCACTGCTCAAACATCTGCAAGCCCTGCTACGTGAACAGCCGACGACCGCACTGACCCTCTGTGCGCAACTGGTGCGAGGGCGCAAAGGTCATCATCAACCACTGGCCGACTGGGCGAGCAGTCAGGGATATGAGACCCTGCGCATCGACGGTACCATTGTGCCCATCCATCAATTTAAACGGCTGAACCGCTACAGTGAACACGATATTGACCTCCTCATTGCGAAATTGCATGGAGGGCAGCATACGATCCTTGCCGCGGATTCGAAAGATGCCGGCACAGGCCGCATCGCGCCCTGCACGGCAAGTGCCCTGCGCAAGCACTTGAGCCTGGCGCTGAAGCTTGGCAAAGGCACCGCCTTTCTACTCAACGCGGACAATCAAATTATCTCTTGGCTCTCCACCCGTCGCACCGATCCCATCACCGGCGAGGCCTTCCCCGAACTGGATCCGAAACATTTCTCCTGGAACAGCGCTCGTGGCTGGTGCCCGAGCTGCCGTGGCTATGGTCAACTGTTCGACTGGATGAGTCAAGATGAAGCCAGCGCTTTCGATGTACCCGACGGTGTCGAACATGGCGCAACCTGCCCAGATTGCCACGGCACGCGTCTCAACCCACTCAGCCGCGCCGTGCGTCTGCCACTTAAGCCATCCCCTAAGTCCTCACTGCCAAGTGCTGACTCGGCCTCCCTGCCTGAATTGCTTGCCTTAACACCAGGTGCATTATTGGATACACTCAAACGCGTGCGTACCGATGCACGCACAAAGCCGGTACTAAATGAACTTCTGCCCGAAATTAACGAGCGTCTGCGCTTCATGGATCGTGTAGGGCTGGAGTATCTTGAATTAAATCGCGCTACCGCCACCCTGTCTGGAGGTGAAGCCCAACGCATCCGCCTGGCCGCCCAACTCGGCTCCAACTTATCTGGCGTCCTCTACGTGCTGGATGAACCATCGATAGGCTTACACGTACGCGATAATCGACAACTAATCCGCGCACTTAAGCAGCTGCGCGACCGCGGCAACACTCTCTTGATCGTCGAACATGATGAAGAGACCATGCGACAGGCGGATCAAATTATTGACATCGGCCCCGCGGCCGGAATCCACGGCGGCGAAATCGTGGCCAGCGGCACACTCGCGCAACTACGCCGCAACCGCCAATCGATCACTGGACGCTACCTACGCACGCGTATGGCGCATCCCTTGCGCGGGGCCCATCGCGCACTTCCCGAACCATGCAGCCCGCGCACAAAAAAGGCGAGTGTACAGTGGATATGCCTACAGGGTGCTACCTTGCGCAACCTCAAGGGATTCGATATCACCATCCCCAAGCAGCGACTCACGGCAGTCTGCGGCGTCTCCGGTGCCGGCAAATCAACTCTCATCCGCGACCTGCTGAAACCGCTGGTTGAAACTGCGATTAAAACCAAATCGGTCAAACTAAGCCCCAAGCAAGTACAGCGCGCGACGCCTCCATCGCGCACCTCCAGCCGGGCCGGTGCATGCACAGTCGCGCAAGGTACGAACTTTCGATCACTCTCGCATGCGGACAGTATTCGTAAAGTGATCGAAGTCGACCAGAGCCCGATCGGCAAAACACCGCGCTCCACACCCGCCACTTATATCGGTGCCTTCGATATCATACGGGAACTATATGCCAAACTGCCGGAAGCCCGTTACCGCGGCTACACCGCAGGTACCTTTTCATTCAACACCAAGGGCGGACGCTGTGAAGCCTGCAAAGGTGCCGGCCGAGTGAAGCTCGAAATGAACTTTATGCCCGACAGTTATGTGACCTGCGAAGACTGTAACGGCCGCCGCTACGGAGCAGAACTTGACGAGCTGCGCTGGAATGGCAAGAGTATCGCCGATGTGTTAGAAATGAGTTTTGCCGACGCCGCCAATTTTTTCAGCTTTCACAGTGGACTCAAAGGCCTACTTGATGCCATGATCGAGACTGGCCTGGGTTACCTTGCGCTCGGACAGTATTCACCCACCCTGTCCGGTGGCGAAGCACAACGTCTCAAACTCGTCAGCGAACTGGCCAAGGGCATGCCCAGCTTCAAAGAACGCCAATATGATAAAGGCCAGGGCAACCTGTACATCCTTGAAGAACCCACCATCGGTCTCCATCTTAGCGATGTCGAACGCTTAATTGAACTGCTGCATCGTTTGGTTGACCGCGGCCACAGTGTCGTGGTGATTGAGCACCATTTGGACGTGATTGCTGACGCGGACTATGTCATTGAAATCGGTCCCGAGGGCGGCACAGCCGGTGGGCAAGTCCTCTATCAGGGCGCTGTTGCCGGACTCAAGGATGCCCAACACAGTGTGACCGGCAAATTCATCTAAACTGACCCATACTCCTTTGGCGCCCACGCCGCACGCATACCGTTCGTAACGCTTCATTCAGCCCATGCAAGTCCCCATCCATGAACACTTCTACAGCTTCCAAGGCGAAGGTGCACATAGCGGTCGAGCCGCATACTTTATTCGCACCTTCGGCTGCCCGGTGCACTGCCCGTGGTGTGACTCTGCTGGCACCTGGCACCCCGACTACATACCGCAATCAATTGATCGTCTGGAACCCGCCCGCTTGGCGACTAAGGCCGCTCAAACACAGGCCGAATTTACTGTGATCACTGGCGGTGAGCCAACCATCCACGATCTGCGCGAGCTGACCCAGGCACTGCATGCCATCGGCCAGCAAGTCCACCTGGAAACCAGTGGCGCTTTCCTGATTCAGGGCGACTTTGACTGGATCACCCTCAGCCCCAAACGCTGGAAGCTGCCATTGGCCGAAAACCTTGCCCGTGCGAACGAATTCAAACTGATCATTGATCACCCGAGCGCAATCACCGAATACATCAGTGCCCTGCGCAGCCTCGGTGCCACCCTCAGCACCGATCGCCCGGTCTGGCTACAGCCCGAATGGTCACAGCGCACCAATTCAGCACTGCTTGACACCATCACCACATGGATCAAGCGGCACGGTGCCCCCTACCGCGCTGCCTGGCAACTACACAAAAGCTACGCCGCCGATCTAATCGATCCAGGCAGCGCTCCCGCCGCTCCCCTCGGCGGCAATCCAAAGCAAGGCTTTTAAACGCGCGGGCGCAAACAGCTAAGATTCGGTTGTCAGACGAGCGAGCGTAACCGCAGGCCGCTGATCAGGTTCAGGATACTCTAACTTCCAGGATTGATCTCGAGCAACTCACACTCAAAAATCAATGTGTCGCCCGGTTGGATCACTCCACCGGGACGAGGAGAGTTGCCATAACCGAGCTCGCTGGGAATATAGAGAATGATTTTACCTCCCGCGCCGATTTTTGTGAGGCCCTCGCCAAAGCCGGGCACCACGCCGTTGAGCGGGAATTCAGCTGGCTCTCCGCGGTCATAGGAACTATCAAACTGGGTACCATCAATTAAGGTGCCCTTGTAGTGTACCAGCACTTTATCCTGCATGGTCGGGGTGGGCTCAGAACCTAGCTCTAGTACCTTGTAGCGCAGGCCTGATTCACTCGTTTGCACCTCCGCATCAGCGCTCAAAGTGTCAAAAAAGACCAGTTCCTCAGCAATATTGTCCGCTGCCGCCGCTTCGGCCTCGGCTGTCGCAGCGGCTTGTGCGGCTGCCACGCGTGCCTGAATAAACTCCTGAAAAGCAGGCATTTTTGCTTCAATCGCAGCATCCGGCTCGGTTGCGCTGGCTCCGGCAATGAAGCCCTTGGCAATGGTGGCCGCATCGTCCGCACCAAAACCAAGCTGCACTAGGCCTGACTGGGCAACCATCACCAGACCAATGGTCTGCAGTGACTCGGCATCGATCACAGGTAATGTGTCCGCATCGGCTTGTACCGCTTCGGCCCGCCCCTGCGCTTGCGCGAAGGCGGCCTGTATCGCATCCGGCGCAAAGTCCTGTAAGTTCAAATCGCCAGCTAGGCCTTGTTGCAGCCCGTCAGCCAACAGCGCGATATCTTCTAGATCCAGTTCAAGTGTCGCCACACCGCCCCCTTGAGCGGTCAGGTAGCCCACCAGTTCAACCAGCTCCACTTCACTAAGCTCGAGCGGCAGGCTTGGTTCCGTTGGGATCGGCGACGCCTGAACTGACGCTTCATCACGCTGCGCAGCGGCCTCATCCACAGCGGCGTCGCGCTCGGTAGCCGCGATGTCTTGTGCCTGCAGGGCCGCACCCAGCCCTAAAATGAAACCAATAAAAAAATGAAATTTGTGGAACATATACTAATATCGTTTGGTTGAGATTATCCTAATAAAACCAATGAGCGTTCAGGATATCGCTCAAAGGTCAACCACCGATCCGATAAAAGTAGGGATGTATCTCAGAATTCCCACGATTTCTGGTCCCATTTCTAAAATGTTTGAGCTATTCATGTGTGTTCAGTATGTTGACTAGCAGGTGCGCCCTACCGGGCGCACACAAAAAAAGCCTTGCAGA
>CAXQRK010000048.1:0-21288 GCA_964226535.1 Polaribacter sp. | reverse complement strand
CCGTACACGCAGGCCTTTCCGCGTTCCCAGACCGCTGCTTACTTGCTGCTCGGCACCGCAAGCGCTTGGTTTCTCTACAAGGTGTTGCACCTCGGGATTGCCGATTTTGGTAACTATAAAAATATTTTGTTTGTGATATTTCTGGTCACTGCGGTTGGCTCGTTTTACTATGTGCCCGATTTTCTTGCCGTACGCGGACTCGCCGCACTGATTCTACTGAGTGCTGGTGTACTGCTTGAGGCCGCTTACATGCATGTGCCGCAGACACGCTTGTTTTTGGTCAGCTTGGTTTATTGCGCCATCGTGATGGCGCTCATTTTGGGAGCCAGTCCGTATAAATTACGTGATTTTCTCGACTGGCTGTACAAAAGCGAGACTCGTCCGCGCATAATGGGCGGCCTATGTGTGGCTTATGGAGTCTTGCTAATTGTTGTCGCTGTCTCATATTAAACCTCGTGGACCATCAAGCCCTCCAAGCCGCTCTCCTCATTATTGTTTCTGGCCCCGCTGGCAGCGGCAAGACAACTGTGTGCAATCGCATGTTGGCCGAAGAACCGGCGCTGTGCCGCGTCGTTACCTCCACCACACGCAAACCACGCATCGGCGAAACAGATACCATCGATTATTATTTCTTTACCCATTCCAGCTTTGAGTCCAAAATTCAGGCTGGGCATTTTTACGAGTACGCCCATGTGCACGGGCACATTTACGGCACACTGAAAAGTGAGGTGCAGGATAAACTCGCAGCGGGTAAGGATTTACTGCTCAATATTGATGTTCAAGGTGCCGCTTCGTTTCGCGAAACCGCCAAGGTTGACGAGCGACTCAGCGGTCGATTGGTCACCGTATTTATTATGCCGCCAAGCCTCGAAGAACTTGAGCAGCGCCTGCGCGGACGGGGCAGCGACGATGAGGCTGAAATCCAACGCCGCCTAAAAGTCGCCCGTGCAGAAATCAAACAGTGCGAGCACTATGACTATTGTCTGCGCAGTGCTTCCCGCGGTGAAGATTATGAAAACTTGCAGGCGATCTATCGAGCTGAAAAAATGCGCAATCGATAACCATCCCCCCCAAAAAACAATCCATTCACATTAGTCTAGTGATGTATATAAACGAGCGAGTCTTCATCGTTGGACTCTTTCTGGGCAGTTTGGGCAGTTTAGTGATGTGAGTTTAGAATTGCGCTTTGGGCGTGCGTGCACATGCTGATTGGCTTTTGATATGACACAACCCACAGCCAATCAGGACAATTCGCATGATCTGTATGCGGTCCGCCTCCAGAAGCTCAAAGATCTCTGCAAGGAAGGGCGCAATCCTTTCCAGGCAAATTGTGTGCAAACGCATACCTCTAAACAAGCGGTGCAACTGTATAAAGATGGCTTGGCGGACAAGGCGCAAGCATCAGTCGCGGTGGCTGGGCGCATCACCGTGTTTCGTGTGATGGGCAAGGCGAGCTTTATCAAGCTTCAGGATCGAGACGGCTTAATCCAGTGCTATGTGACTCGCGATGACTTGCCCGAAGGTGAATATAATACCTATTTTAAGAAGCTCGACCTGGGCGATATCATCGGAGTGGAAGGATCTCTGTTCAAAACCAAGACCGGTGAGATTACGATTCGTGCGGCAAAATACACTTTAGTGGCCAAAGCCCTGCGCCCTCTTCCCGAGAAGTGGGTGGGGCTGACAGACGATGACAAAATCTATCGACAACGTTATCTGGATTTGATTGTGAACCGGGAGTCACGGCAGCGTTTTCGGCAGCGTGCGCAGATTATTCAAGAAATACGCAGGTATTTGTGGGCGCACGCTTTCACCGAAGTCGAGACACCGATGCTGCAAAGTGTTGCCGGTGGTGCGGCGGCACGTCCTTTCGTTACCTACTCGAATGCGCTCGATTGTCAGTTCTACATGCGCATTGCATTGGAATTGTATCTCAAACGCATGTTGGTGGCTGGTGAGGACCGTGTGTTTGAGATCGGTCGCGTCTTCCGCAATGAAGGGTTATCTCGCCGCCATAATCCGGAGTTTACAATGCTGGAACTGTATCAGGCATATACTGATTTTCGAGGAATGATGAGGCTCACCCAGGATCTTATTCAACATATTGCCAGAACCGTGATTGGCACATTAGAAATTGCGCGTGCGGATGGCAGCACGATCCAGCTTGATGGGGAATGGCGCGAAGCCAGATATAAAGATCTGATCATTGAAGCAACCAATGATGCCGATTGGTTTAGCCGCACTCGCGACGACAAGCTTAAAAACGCCCGCGCACTTGGCATTGAGGTGGATGGCGCACTCGAAGATCATGAGATTACCAATAATGTGTTTGAAAAATTGATTGAGCCGACCTTGATTCAGCCAACTTTCGTGACCCATATTCCCAAACAGTTGTGTCCTTTGGCCAAGCTCACAGTCGATGATAGCAGTACAATCGATGTCTTTGAACTATGTATTAACGGGCAAGAGATCGCCCCTGCTTATTCCGAGCAGAACGACCCAATCATTCAACGTAACATGTTTGAAGCCCAAGTCGGCGGGGACGTACAGGATATCGATCTTGACTTTATCAATGCACTCGAGCACGGCATGCCGCCGGCGGGTGGTATGGGCCTTGGCATCGATCGGCTGGTCATCCTACTCACCGGAGCAGAAAGCATTCGCGATACTATTTTGTTTCCCAGCCTAAAACCATTGAAAATCGCGGAGTCAGGCAGCGCAATCGGTAAGCGGGCCAGCATTTGAGCAATGCTTGTCTGCTTACACCGTGAGTCACCACTTACAAAGGTACTAGCGCGAGCAATTAGAGTGGGGCCTAATCCTTGTCTTTAGCTGTATCGGCGCCTTAAGTTGGTGGGCAGGATGCCAAGTTCTTCACGGTATTTTGCGACTGTGCGGCGGGCAATTTGAATGTTTTGTTCGATTAAGATGTTGACGATGGCCTGATCGCTGTAGGGTTTGGTGGGGTTTTCGTGCTCGATGATCTGACTGATCATATCTTTGATGGTTTTGTTGGAAACGGATTCGCCGCTGCCGGAATTGTAGCCCGACGTGAAAAAATACTTAAATGGGAATACACCGTGTGGTGTGCGCATGTATTTGTTGGCGGTGGCTCGACTCACGGTGGTTTCATGCACGCCAATAGTTTGCGCGATCAGATTCATCGTCAGGGGGCGTAATTTGGCCAGGCCTGCCTCGAAGAAATCATGTTGAAAGTGAAGTATTTCGCGTGTGATACGTTCGATGGTCTGTTGGCGTTGCGCAATTGAGTGGATTAGACATTTGCCAGAGCGCATGCGCTCAAGCATGAATTCTTTTTCCGTTTTGCTCAACTGGCCTTTTGCCAGCATATCTTTATAGATACTGCTAATGCGCAGGCGAGGAATATAATCCGTGTTTAATTCGATATTCCATTCGCCGTACTCATCTTTAAATACAGTGACATCGGGCTCAATGACCGTGTTTGAGTCCGAGCTGAAGCGCCTACCGGGGGCCGGATCCAGGCGGGCGATTTCCTCGACGGCAGCTTGAATCTCCGCTGCGTTTGCGCCGAGTTTACGGCTGAGTTCGGGGATGCGTCGCCGGATGAGCAGCTCAAAATGATTGCGCACAATATCGGCGGCGATGGATTTGCCCCGCCCTTGTAGTTCCAGTTGCGTGCTCAGGCACTCCTGTGTATTGTTGCTGCCGATGCCCGGCGGGTTGAAGTGTTGCAGAAGTTCGCTGGCTTGCTGGAACGCCTGGTAGGGAATACCAGCGGTCAAGGCCATATTTGAGAGGCTCTCGGTCAGGAAACCATTGTCATCAAGGCTGCCGATCAGGTAGTGCAGGGCTGCGTGCACTTGTTCGGAGCAGTCAGTGAGTTCGGCTTGCTCAATCAGATGTTGCTGCAAGGAAACGCTGGTGGTCAGCGAATTTATGAAATGCTCACGCCGTTGAACATCTTCGGAACTATAACTGTGTCCAGCATTTTCCTGCGCATAGTGCTCACGCATATCTGCGCTCATCCGTTCTAAAATGCTGAAGTCATCCGCATCGAATTCCATTTCGTCCGCTTGCTCCAACTCAGTGGGATGCGGCTCTTCGGCTTGCTCTTCAACACTGATATGATCAATGGCAAGTTCTTCGAGGAGCGGGTTGGCTTGAAGTTCGGCAAGGATGGAACTACGTAATTCGACTGCTGGAGCTTGTAGAATTTTTAAAGAATGCTGCAGTTGAGGCGCCAGAACGAGCGACTGCGATTGTTTTTGAACCTGCTGAAAGCCTTGCGAACTCATGTGAATCAAGCCAAATTTAACTTTGCAGCAGTCTCTTATTCAAGCAAATTTGCTTGAATTGTCAATTTAGCATGAAAATTGCTATATTCATATCGTGGTGCACCGGGCGCAAGTTGACAGCAAGGCCAAAGATCTTTTTACTGTTTGAACATGATTGCGATGACAGATGGTGCAGTGGCACAGATCCAAAAGTTACAGCTGGCAGGGGCCAGCGATGGTCGACAAGTGTGTAGCCAGGTTAAGGGAGGGCATTTGCTGGGGATTTTAATCTGTATACAGTCGTTTGAGACGCTTTTGACGCCCAATTGTACGTTTAATTGAATTGCGCCGCTTTGAATGCCTTGCATCCCATTACAAATCAAGCGAGCAGCGGATACCAGTGCGTCGCTATATTTGGGGCTGGCCTGAGTGGTCTTGCGGCGCAGCGTTTAGCCTGTCGGTTGGGGCTGGAAGTTTGTTTGTTTGATCAAGCAGGGCAGGGGGATCGATCCGAGTTTAAGCCGAGTATGTTGAGTCAGTTTGATGCGTTTATTTTCAGTCCAGGATTTGCAATGAGGCATCCTTGGCGGGTTTTGGCCGAAAGTTCTAGGCGTCCATGCTACAGCGAACTCGGTTTTGCGGCGCGGCATTGGCGGGGGCACTTGTTGGGCGTCACTGGCACCAATGGCAAAACCACGATTACTTCGTTGCTCTGCCGTGGATTGGAGCGGCTCGGCCTCGTGGCCTTGGAGGCCGGCAATATCGGCACGCCCTTGAGTGACCGTGTGCTGAGTGATGCGCATCATGAGGACGCCTATGCGGTGTGTGAAATCAGTTCGTTTCAGGCGGAACTGCCGCGTGGTCTGCAACTGGATGGCTTGATTTGGAGTAATTTTTCAGAAGATCATTTGGATCGATATACATCGATGGCGGAGTATTTTGCGGCGAAAGCATCGCTGTTGCGGGGGATGCGTCCGAATGCATCGGTGGTAATCGGAGCCGATGTGCTGGCATTTGATTCACGACTTGCCGAGATCCCGAATCTATCGGTGGTTGATCAGCCCTGTGCACTCGCCCAGTCACTTGCGCCGGATTCACCCTTTCGCATGTTGCCGCAGTGCCGTAATTTCGATCTCAGTGCGGCGCTGTGGGATGCGCTGAATCTTCCGTCACAGGCATTGATCGATAGTGCTAATACATTTCAGTTGGCGGCGCATCGGTTGAGCCCGATCGATTATTGGGACGGGGTGAGTTATTGGGACGATTCCAAGGCGACTAATTTTCATGCGGTCTGGGCGGCGATCAATGCCATGCAAGGCAGGGTTTTCTGGATTGGAGGCGGTCGTTATAAGGGCGGTAATTTGGATGCATTTGCGCGTTTGATTGCGCCTAAGATCGAGGCGGCATTTTTATATGGTGAAGTGGCGTGGCAATTAGCTGCGAGTCTAGAACCGATTCATCCGCGGGTGGTCATTCAGCTTGATTTTGTCGATGCAGTGCAAGCCGCGGTTCGGGCGGCCTTGGCACATGCTCCCTCAACTGTATTGTTGAGTCCCGGTTTTGCCAGCTTCGATCAATTTTCTGGTTACACCGCCCGTGGAAAAAGCTTCATTTCGACTGTTTTAAGTTTGAAGCATGCGCTTCAGACCAGTTAGTTTTGAACACTATAGTTAACTTGTATGCATGTATCATGAAAATTTCAAAAATATTTGGTTTTGTCCTCAGTCTTCATCTTGGTGCAATCGCCATTCTGATTGTGCAGCCCGGTTGTCGAACGACTCAACCGCCGACACATACCTATCAGCAGCATCGAACCATTGGTTTGACTGATCAAACAGTTTCGAGACCGTTGATTCCAGCGACGCGGGTCGATGCTCCGATCGATCCGACATTTGACGCCAGTTTTAATGCGGATCCAGATGGGCGCTACACGCCCGGTCGACCGGTACATGAGTTTGCTGAATTTGATGCAATCACGCCGCAACTAGAGCCGATCATTGCTGAAAAAGTGTTGACCACCGTGGATATAAGTGGTCCGTCATTTGAAACCTATACGGTTAAGCAGGGCGACAGTCTGTGGGCGATTTCCAGGCGCTACAATGTCTCACCCACAGAATTGTATGCTGCAAATGGCCTGAATCAGAACTCCGTTCTAAAAATCGGTCAGCAGATTCAGATTCCGCGCGAAGGCAGTACGGCTGCGGTGAAGACTGTTACTGCCGATACCTATCAGCCATCTGCCTATAATGTGGCGACTGAAACATATCTGGTCAGGAGCGGTGATACCTTGTCCAAAATCGCCTCGCGCTATGCTACTAGCGTGAGTGCCATTAAGGCAGCCAATCACAAAGCGTCCGACATGATTCGGGTCGGCGAAAGCTTGGTCATTCCGGTGGGTCGTTCGTCGATAGCAACAGATGTGTCGAAAGTAGTCGTGCCAACGGTTGCCCCCGCTTTGGTGCCAGCAATCAATGCATCCGGTACGCATACGGTTAAGGCGGGTGAATATCCGGCCACAATCGCCCGCCAATATGGGATGAGTGCGGCCGATTTGCTCGCGATCAACGGCATCACAGATCCTCGCAAGATACAGATCGGGCAAATACTTAAAGTCAATTTGACCAATACGGCAACTAAGGTGGACAGTGCTGTCTCAACTTCCAGTGCGCCCAAGCGTACGACGATCGAATCTGAGCCCATGCCGAAAAACGACGATGGGCCGATTGAAATTCGCGTCGTTGAAGCCGATCCATTGGTTGAAACCGAACTCATGGAGATTGACACTGACGCGATGTTTGAGGATGCTATTGAGATTCCAGTCATCCGCATGGAAGACCAGTAGCTTTGCCGGTTCAATTATTTACCCGGGGGTAATATCGGATGAGCGTGCATACTGTTTCGTACAATGATTGTAGGAAAATGCCGTTTGCAGGCTGGTTGATTGCGGCGTTTGTTATATTGCTTACGTTTTTAGGTTTGGTCGTGTTGTTTAGTGCATCCCGGGCAGTGGATTCCAATCCAACCGAGCTGTTGCGCAAACAACTGATGTGGTTGGTGATTGCAACGCTGGCGGGTGGGTTTGCGATGATTGTCAACTTGGCGGCATTGCGTAAGTATGTCTACTACCTTGCCGGGGTTGCGGTGCTGTTGCTACTGCTGGTGTTAATCCCTGGAATCGGTGTGACGGTTAACGGTGCCCAACGTTGGCTCGAATTGGGTGCGATGCGTTTGCAAGTTTCGGAGATTGGCAAGTTGGGCTTGCTGTTCATACTGGCGCATTATCTGGCGGTGAATCGTCGCCATCTGGATGATGTGTTTCGCGGCTATTTGATACCTTGCGGAATACTTGCAGTCATTTGTGGCCTAATCTTGATCGAGCCGGATTTCGGTACCGCCTTTCTGTGTGGTTTGGTCGGCGGTCTGATGCTGTATCTCGCTGGCGTGCGCTTGAAGTTTTTGATTCCCACAGCAATTGCCGCTGTCTCACTGTTTGCCGTGGCGGTCTATCACGATCCGGTTCGCCTACGGCGGATTACTGCCTTTCTCGATATTGAAGGTAATCGTAGTGACAGTGCATACCAATTGTGGCAAGGCATGCTTGCCTTTGGTGCCGGGGGTGTACAGGGCGTGGGGCTTGGAGCTGGGCGACAGCAGATGTCATTTCTGCCGGAAGCACATACCGACTTTATTTTTGCGATTGTGGGTGAGGAGCTGGGCTTTGTGTTTACCGCTGGGGTGGTACTTCTGTTTATGAGCTTATTTTTTATCGGTGCCTTGCAATTGAAGCGGGCCCCGGATTTGTATCAATATTTGTTGGTGATGGGGGCTCTGTTGTTTGTGACCATACAAGCATTGATTAACATCGGTGTGGTCACTGGCTGTCTGCCGACCAAGGGGATCTCTTTGCCGTTTATTTCTTATGGTGGTTCAAATCTGGTATTCATGTTTGTTTTGATTGGAATCATTCTCAATGGCTTGCGTACTTGGGACTTGCCTGAGTTGCGGAGACAGCGCGAACTATGAGTCGTATATTGATTGCATGTGGTGGCACCGGTGGTCACCTGGCACCTGGGATTGCGCTTGCCGAGGTGTTACAATCAGGCGGCCATCAGTGCACCTTACTAATTAGCCAGAAAAAGGTCGATTCGGCTTTGATTGAGAAGTATGCACATCTTAAGTTTCATCAGATCCCTGGTCGTGGCTTTGCCGGGGGCATGCGGCAGAGGATCACGGCCTGTTTCAGTTTGCTGTCTGGACTGATTTGCTCGTACAAATTACTACGACGGGAACAAGCTGATTTGGTACTGTTGTTTGGAGGTTTTTTGTCAGTCGGGCTGGGCTTGGCTGCTCGTCTTGTCGCTGTGCCGATTGTCTTGCACGA
This sequence comes from Polaribacter sp., assembly GCA_964226535.1. Taxonomy (GTDB): domain Bacteria; phylum Verrucomicrobiota; class Verrucomicrobiia; order Opitutales; family Coraliomargaritaceae; genus Lentimonas. The sequence goes on along the minus strand of CAXQRK010000048.1, from coordinate 12,651 downwards.
GGCAAATTGTCGGCCTGGCAGAGCCGTGCGTTTGTTGAAATATCTTGCGGCACGGGTCTATTTGCCGGATGGCCTGCGTTTAAACGGACTGCCTTCCGAGCGTGTGCGTTATTTCGGCTATCCGGTTCGCTCTGAGATAAAGCATTGCCTAAAGGCCGATGCCTGGGAGCGCCTCGGCATTTCCGTGAGCAACAAACTATTGGTGGTGATCGGTGGCAGTCAGGGCGCTGCGATCCTGAACGAATGGATCGTCGAACACTTTGCTGCGCTGGCGAATCTGGGCATTTCAGTATATTGTGTGACTGGACTTGGCAAAAACTCAACGGATTCGATCCAACATGTCAGCTCAAAAGGGGAGAATGTGTCGGCAACTTTTGTACCTTTTTCGGACCGGATGGGTGATGTGGTTTCAGCTGCAGATTTGGTCATTTCGCGGGCGGGTGCCGGTTCGATTGCAGAGATTATTCGCTGTCGGGCACCCTCAATATTAATCCCTTATCCCTTTGCGGCAGATGATCATCAGCAGGCAAATGCCTTGATGCATGAGCGCCATGGCGCGGGTATGGTATTGGCACAGGATGAGTTGGGCAAACTGTTCGGCGAAGTACAAAGCTTAATCTTCAACGATTGGATGCTGGGGAAGTTTAAGTCCAATCTCGAACGTTTAGATCGGTTTGATTCGGCGGCATGTATTGCGGCCGACATCGAAGCATTATGCATGCAGCGTTCGTCAACTGTGGTGGATGATTTAAACTCTCCGGTATGATGGATCTGATGCTAAAAGGGCATGGCAACTTTCAATGAGTGTAGCTAAGGATAGATATTTGTTTATTGGTGTCGGTGGTATGGGCATGGCACCTTTGGCTGCCTGGATGGCGCAGGCCGGCTATTCGATTGTTGGATACGATGATAACTTACAGGAGCTGGTGCGTGAGTTCTTGGTCGATGCTGGAGTGGTGCTGAGCGATTTCGTATTTGCAGAGCAGTTTTCAGAGCAAACCACGATCGTTCATTCAAGTGCGATTAAGGCGGATCATATGTTACTGGCTGCGGCCCGTGAACAGGGCTTGAAGACCTTGCGGCGTGGTGAAATGCTCGCCAAGATTGCTGCTTCGAAACGTTTGGTCGCGATTGTGGGAAGTCACGGCAAGACCACGACGTCCGGAATGATTGCACATGGCCTAAGGCGTTGTGGTGTGGAGATCAATTATATTGTCGGTGGCTGGTTTAATGATGCGGCACTTCCACCCAGTCGCTATACAGAGAGTGCCTGGTTGATTGCGGAGGTCGATGAGAGTGATGGCACGATGGATCATTTCTCGCCCGAAGTGACACTGGTGTTGAACATTGACTGGGATCATGCGGATTATTATACCAGTGCCGCATGCTTGGATGCGGCATTTCAACAACTCATGCAGCGTACAAAGGCACAGGTGTTGCTGTCGAGTGAAGGTGATCTAAGCGAACGCTTTACCAAGACCGGTTCGGCAGAGCGGTTGACTTTTGGGATCCGGGCAGATTTCAGCGTGCAGGCCGATGCGGACGGCTGGCACTTGGGCGGTCGCTTTACCGCACAGACCATCCAGTCAACAGTGCCCGGTCGATTCAATCAAATCAACGGTGCTGCTGCGATGGCGGTACTGAGCCTGCTGCTTACTGAGTGGCCGAGCGATGTATTGTCGAGCTTTCGCGGCATGGCGCGGCGACAGACCATTCTGTACCGTGATGCGCAGTTCACACTGATGGAAGACTATGCGCATCATCCAACTGAGATTGCGGCATTGATTGATTATGTGCGCTTGGTGGCACCGGAACAGCGGCTGATTTTGGTCTTTCAGCCGCATCGCTATTCGCGTACCAAGCAGTTCAAACAAGCCCTTGCGCAAACCTTGCAGGCCGCCGATCAGTTGATATTATTGCCGGTCTATGCCGCACATGAATCGATAGTTGAGGGGGGGACGATTGCGGATTTTTTGGCGGAATTTGAGGCTGAGCCGCCCGAGCTGTTGACGATCAATTTGGCCGGTGTGCGACGATTGGTTGATTTAATCGGCTTGCAGCGCGGCATCGTGGCATTTGTTGGGGCCGGTGATATTCATCAGTTTGGTGCGTTGTTTGCCTCCATGCGTCGGTGCGAATTTGATCCGCGGGCGGCATGGTTTGATTTTTTAAACGGCCGTGTGTCGACGCAATGTCGCTTAAGCACAGATGAACCGCTGGCCAACAAAACCACGATACGTATCGGTGGTCCGGCCGCATTTTATGCAGAGCCGTCAAATCTCTGCGATCTGCGTGCATTGTTGTGTGCGGCCCAATTGTTTGAGTTGAACCCGTATTGTATCGGTCGTGGCTCTAATCTGCTGGTGCCGGATACTGGTTTTTCCGGCTTGGTAATACGTTTTTCAGGCAATGCCTGGCGATCGATTGAAGATCTGGGGGATGGACGTATTTGGGTGACTGCCGGTGTGCGCTTAAAAGAAATTTGCGGCCATGCCGCCAAGACCGGTCTGGGAGGCTTTGAGTTTCTTGAAGGGATCCCCGGTTCAATGGGGGGGGCTTTGCGCATGAATGCCGGTGCGATGGGACATTGGATCTTTGATGTGGTCGAACGCGTACAGTTTCTCGACGAGGCAGGACGGCTACGGGATTGGCCACAAGATATGTTTCACTGCGGCTATCGCAAGGTTGAGGAACTCAGCCGAGGGATCGCGTTGGGGGCCGTTTTGAGGGCTCCACAACCGCAGCGTGAAGCGTCGATTCGAGCTCGAATCGAGCATTATTCGAGTGTCCGCAAAGCTTCGCAGCCGAGAGATCCGAGTGCTGGCTGTATCTTTAAAAATCCGGACGGTGCGTATGCGGGGCAATTGATTGATTTATGGGGCTTGAAGGGGATGCGTGTCGGTGCAGCAGAGGTATCAGATGTGCACGGTAATTTTATCGTGAATCGGGGGGGGGCGAGTTGTGCCGATGTGATTGAATTGGTGCGGCAGATACGTGAGGTGATTCAGGCCAAGGCGAGTTACTTACTGGAACCGGAGGTGTTGTTGCTTGGTCAATCATGGGATGATGTACTCGCTGATACCGACACTCGCGCAGATGAATCAAACCATGGCTAATCTCGAATCGATTATTGTATTGTGTGGCGGTTTGGGCGCTGAGCGCGCTATTTCCTTGATCAGCGGTGAGACCATGGCGAAGGTCTTGGCCCGCCATTTTGAGGTTGAGCTGCTCTATCTAGATGCTGAGCGATTGCCTGAGTCGATTGATGGGCGACGTTCAGTGGTATTTCCTGCCCTGCATGGTGACTTCGGTGAAGACGGGCGTTTACAGGCCTTGCTTGAAGTGGCTGAGATTGAATATTGTGGCAGTGATGCTGCTGCGAGTCGCTTGTGCATGGCAAAGGATCAAACAAAGACGCTTGCGCGTAGTTTGGGGATCGCTGTAGCGGATGCAATTGTGTTTGATGCCGCAGATGTGCCGCTGGCAGATGCTGTAATCAGTGCGCTGGGGGCTTCCCTGGTGATTAAGCCGGCGGATCAAGGTAGCAGTGTGGGGCTTTGTTTTACCGAACATCGTTCGGCACTCGGCATCGCCCTGTCACAAATCCATGGTGGACGGTGGTTAATTGAGCGACGAATCCGTGGCCGCGAATTAACGGTGGGGGTGCTCAAGGGGGCGGCAATGGGCGTGGTGGAAATTGTCAGCGCGAGTGGTGTATATGATTATAAGGCCAAATATACGCCCGGCTCGAACCGATATGAATATCCTGCTGCATTGCAGCCTGAAGTCTATGCAGATATTCAAGCCCAGGCAGAGGCTCTGTTTGAGGCCTGCGGCTGTCGTGATTTTGCGCGGATTGACTTCTTGCTGGAAGGCTCACAGCCCTACTTTTTAGAGGTCAATACCTTGCCGGGATTAACCGCCACGAGTTTACTGCCGATGAGTGCATCCTGTGCGGGGTTTGATTTTGAGTCATTGAGCCGCGAACTGGTGGCACCAGCAATACGACGATTTGCTGCACGGGCATCGGAGGGCATTCGGCCATGATCGGGGGCAGTCGATCCAAAGGGGCCAGTTCTGCCGCTGGCCCACAAAGCTGGCGAGAATTAGCTGGGCCGCGTCGTTTACGAGTCAATTCACGCAAGGCACGCAAACGTCGGCAGCTGCGCTGGATCAAATATTTAACTGGATTGTTGCTGCTGAGTGGAGTGGTAGCGGGCGTATATTGGACAGTGGCGGTGCTTGGCAAGCGCGAAGAGATCGTGCCGCTGACGGCAAGCTCGAAGCCGATCAAGCGTATCTTATTTGATACAGATGGGGTGTTGCCGGATAATTGGCTGAGCCAGAGGATTAATTTGCGCCCGGGGGTATCAATCATGGAAGCGGATATCTATGCATTGAAAAAAGCCTTGGAAGCCGATGATCAAGTGCTATCGGCATCAGTGGAACGTGTTTTTCCCAGTGACTTGCGGATTTATGTGATCGAGCGGCAGCCTGCCTTGCGCTTAGCACTTACGGACGCTGATGGTCGTCGACGTGTACGACTCGTTGGGCGAGATGGCCAGCTCTATGACGGGATTGGCTATTCCAATACAAGGCTTGAAGCACTGCCGTTTGTGCAGCCCTATCAACCAGTCGATGGCAGTGTTTTCCCGTTACGCGGAGTGGAACAGGTTGCAGACTTATTGGAATTGGTGCGGCGTCGCGAGCCACAACTGTTTAAGACCTGGAAGGTGGTTTCACTGCAGCATTATTGCGGAGATCCGAATGTGCCCGGACAGGTCATTGAGGTGCGCTCGACAGTGGTGCCGACGATTATATTCGGTGCGTTTGCGGATTATTCGCAGCAGTTGGATCGTTTAATGTATATTTTCAACTATCTGAGCCATCAGGGCAATTCTCGGTTACAGCGAATCGATCTTTCTTTACGCGGTTCTGCAGCGGTGCAATTTAAGGGAGATCGCTTGATTAGATTTTAAACAGTTAGTAGATGGTATAAGTGATGAGTCAGTCCAAAGTAGTCGGTGCAATTGAAATCGGAACGTCCAGAGTGACGGTTCTACTGGGTGAAATTCTGGGCGCTTCCGGCTTGAATATTATCGGGCACAGCTCTTGCTTTTCAAAGGGGGTGAAAAAGGGCGTGATTACAGATTTGAAAGCTGCAAGTGATTGTGTGCATGCCGCCATCATGACAGCCGAGCAGCATGCTAAGACCCGCATTGATGAGGTGTATCTTGCCCAGACCGGCAGCCATTTGCGTGGGAATTTCAATGTAGGTACTACAAATGTCGGGTCTTCGGATAGCATCATTCGTGCCGCGGATATCGAACAGGCCAAGGCAGATGCCAAGCGTCGTCAGTTGCCTGACTCCAGGACCTACATTCATCATATTCAGAATCCTTTTTCGGTCGATGGACAAGTGGTGGAAAATCCCCTGGCCAAACAGGGGCAGCGTTTGCAAGTTGGGTACTGGTCGGTGCATGGCGACCGTGGCATTGTGAGCGATAGTTTACGGGTGATTCGTGGAATCGATCTGGATGTGAGCGATATGATTATTTCAAGTATTGCGTCCGGTGCGGTTTTGCTGGAGGAAGCAGAGAAGGAAAATGGTGCCTTGGTGATTGATATTGGTGGTGGCACCAGCGATTTTGTGCTGTATCGCAAAGGCTATATCGTGTTGACTGGTGTCGTTCCGGTGGGGGGGGACCACATTACCAATGATTTGAGTATCGGCTTGAGAGTCGGGCGCAAAACGGCCGAAGAATCTAAACTAAAAGATGGCCGTGCGTACTATCACAGTGACGATCGCAGCAAAAAGGTTTGGTTGTTTGGGCATATGACCATTGGAGACCGTGAATACCCCCTGGCTGCAATTACCAAGATCATTGAAGCTCGGGTCTCGGAAATTTTTGAGATTATCAAGGAGCAACTCGTTGAAGCGGAGCTATTTGAGCCTGACAATATTGCATCCGGAGTGGTATTGACCGGTGGCAGCTCGCGTCTCGACGGTCTGGATGAGGTGGCTCGCCGCAGTCTCGGCTTGGATGTGCGCCGCTCGGACGGTCCGGCGGATCTTGCCCCAGAGTTGCGCATGCCGGAGTATAGTACGACATTGGGCTTACTGCATTATGCATTGACCGGACAAGAGGATGCGCAACAAAGTACCAAGCCAGTCGGGCTGTTGCGCCGATTCAGCCGTATTTTAAATATTTAATCATTTGTGATCGCCTTGAATGCCGCTCCTGATAGTCTATCCATTTCAGAGACACCATCCACTCATTTAAACATTAAGATTATGGGTATTGGTGGCGCGGGTACGAACGTGGTTCAGAAGTTGCAACTGGGTGATTTTGGAACCGTTCGTCTGGCGGCAGTCAATACCGATGCCCAGGCATTGGCAAATTGTTCGATCCCTGAAAAACTAATGATTGGCGGCAGCGTGACCCGTGGTCTCGGCACCGGCGGAGAACTGGATGTCGGTAAAGCGGCCGCCGAGTCAGATCGCGAGGCGATTGCTACCTTGATTGGCGATTTAGATCTGCTTATCCTGATAGTTGGTTTAGGTGGAGGCACTGGCACGGCGACGGCAGCGCTGGTAGCTGAAATCGCTGCCGGTACGAATGTGCTACTGCTTACATTTGCCACTTTGCCCTTCAGTTTTGAGGGTTCCCGCCGCCTGCGTATTGCTGAAGAGGGTCTCTGCGAGCTGCGAAAATCGGTGCATGGCTTGATCCCTCTGCCCAATGATGTGTTATTGCAAGAGGGCGATGACCACACGAGCGTGTTGGATGCATTTGCGATTGCCGATCAGTGGATCGGGCGGGGGGTACAGGCGCTGTGTGCGATGTTATTGAAGACTGGTTTGATCAATCAGGATTTTGCTTCGCTGCGTTCGGTTTTCCAGACTCCGGGGGGTAAAACTATTTTTGGTATCGGTCGTGCTAGTGGTGGCGACTATGTGAAAGATGCCTTAGACGATCTCTTTCTGTGCCCTTTGCTGCACATGGCAGATCGCCCCAAACGGTTGGACCGTATGTTGATCCAAGTGATTGGAGGCGCCGATTTGAGTATGTCGCAGGTAAATGAGATGGTGTCGCTGGTTGCCAAGCGTCTAGGCTCACGCGAGGATCTTGTGCTGGGCGCAGTCATTGATGACACAGGTAGTCACAGTCTTGAGATTTGTGTTTTGGGAAAGGCGGAAATGGAGCGCAATGCACCTGCAAGAAATGCCAAGGCGACCAAGCTACCCTCGTCTGCCAAGGTGCGGCCCATGCCTGTCCTCGAATCTGAAATCGCAGGGCATGATTCACCTTCAGTGCCCCGCGTGCACACATCCAAACTGACAAAAAAGAAGTCGGTCGTCAGTGCGAATCAAGATGAATTTAATTTTAGTGAGGTCGATGATCAGCGCGGTTATTTTGAGAAGACCGATCGGAACGACTATAAAAATGAGGACCTTGATGTGCCGACCTATTTACGTCGTGGGATTAAGATCAAACTCAAAGTATAGCATGATGAGATATAAGGCATATAGTATTTTCTGGTTTTTGATGACCATAAGTGCGCTCCCCGCAGCGTCTGTTTCAATCCAGGGACGTGTATTGGATGTATTGCCGGAGGAGCGTTGCTTGCAAGTCGAACTGACTGCATCGGTTGATGCCGATCTGTCGGTTGGGCAGACGCTGAATTTTCGAGTGGGTCCCGGTGATAGTGAGATCGGTTATGTCGGTCGTTTGATTCGTGCCGAGGCTGTGCAGTACAGGAATGCCTGGCATCTGGAACGCATCTTTCCAATCGATGGGATCGGTGCCAAGGCAATGACGGACCTAAGCCGCCAGCTACGCAATGCGACTGCTACAATGAGTCGGCGCAACTATATACGCGAGGGTGATTATATTCCGAATTTTGCCATGATTGACCAACATGGAAATTTTCTACAAATGCGTGAGTTGCGCGGTAAGGCCTTTGTGCTGAATTTTATTTTCACTCGTTGCCAAGCAGCGACCATGTGTCCTGCAGCTACTATGCGAATGGCGCAACTGCAGGACGCTGCTCGTGAGGCAGGCTTGGAACAGTTGCACTTTGTGACGATTACCTTTGATCCCGAGTTTGATTCGCCCGGAATACTGCGTCAATATGCAGCAGCTTATGGCTTGGAGCATGCAAATTTTCATCTGCTCACCGCCACACAATCCTTGGTGGATGATTTGTTGCGTCAGTTTGGGATCCTTACCATGGATGAGGACGGCACCATTAATCATACGATGGCGACATTATTGATTGATGCCAATGGCCGCGTCGCATTGCGTAAAGAAGGTTCACGATGGGCGGTAGAAACGTTTTTGCAAGAGGCGATGCAGTTGTAAGCGGCTCGTTTTTATTGACTACAACCACGACAGCATATGTGTCTCAGAACAGTAACCAATCAGGCTCAGTCGAGCCGGCCGTCGATCGTTGGTATATGCGCGCTGACTTTGCTGTTTGGTGCGCTGTACTTCATTTTACGCGCCTTACCCGATGCGCAGTGCGGGTTCTTGCACTACGAAGAAATCGTCAATGCCGATGGTTCCATCGAATTTTGTGCGACCAATCATGCCGGATTTCTCGACCTGACACGCTTACAATATCCGGTTGAAATGGTCATTTCGCTCGCTAACGAGTCGATTCCAGGAATGAAGCAGGTGGTGACTTTGGAATTATTCACTCCCGGCGGTGCTCCAATTGCACCGCATGAGTTGGCCATTACACATACAAAGAAGATGCATGTGATGCTGATTGATCCTGCTTTACAGGATTATCACCATGTACATCCGCAAGCGGATGGATTGAATGGACGTTATACCTTTGAGTTTACGCCCAATCGAGCGGGCGTGTATCGAGTATTGGTTGAAATAGTTCCTCTGCGCACGCGGCGTCAAGTTATTGCAACCGGAGAGATCGCTGTCGCCGGCGCTCCATCTGCCGTCCAGTTTGCGAATCAAACACAGTGTTTAGTGGACGGCGTATGTTTTAACCTGAGGGGTCCATCCGAGCGCTTGCGTAGCGGTTCGGACTATCGTTTGGATCTGCAGGTCTCGACCGTCGATGGTACAGTGGTGGAATTGCAGGAGATCATGGGTGCCAAGGGGCATATGGTCGCGTTTGATGGGGCAGGGAAGGGCTTTGCCCATATGCATCCGGTGGATAGTGTATTGGCAGCACGATCAGCTGGAATAGAGCCCGAACTTGCATTTTTCTTCAATGTGCCGAATCCTGGCTGGTACCGACTCTTTGCACAGGTTCAAGTGAAGGGACGCCAACTATTTGGCCATTTTGATTTGAAAGTTGAGTGAGCCAGCATTTAACCACCGGAATCAACCCAAGCCTGAATCGCAACAGGGCTTTCTCGGATCGGTGCGCATGACTAAAACGTACATTTTAACCTAAATTCAGACTTCTTGATCCGGCGGAAACTCGAATGACCCCTGATGAGGCTGAGCGTGAGAATGAAAAACCATTTTTAATTCAGTATTTGGAAAGACAGTTTCGGTTTCATTTAGCTCTTTGAGGAGTTCATTAATTGCCCGATTGTCTCTGGGAGGTTTGCCAGCCTGGACTCTGCGCACATGAACGCGGCGGTAAACAACGACCCGACGGTGGCGATCCCAGCCGGTCAATCGCAAGCGGCTCTCGCACGCAGTATTGCCAATTGCCTGGAGTACTCTGACAGTGCGCCTGCAATTGGCACAAACCAATCAGTTCTTTAACCTTCACGGTTTGTTTGAGTTTGAACAGATAGATCATACCAACCCATCTTTAACAATACGGTCTTAAGATAAGTTAAGAATGGCGCTAATTACTCCCATATAGATGATGGATTTGCTTATTATCAAAAACTTACGTCTCTTAAAGTCTATTTGTAGTGCCATAATAATTTACTAATTGTTGACTTTCTTGTTTTTTTACACATACAGGGAGGACTATGTTTATTCGCCAAACCACAACGGGCAACTCGGCCTCCAATCAGTCCTATTTCACCTATCGACTCGTCAACTCTGTGCGTATCGGTAAAAAGGTGAGTCAGAAGACCCTGCTCAATTTGGGGCGACATTTTGAGGTCGAACCCGAGGTGTGGCCGGAGCTGTGCACGCGCATCGAGCAGATACTCGCTGGCCAGAGCGCTTTGTTTGAACTGCCTGTTGGGCTCGAACAAGAGGCGCAAAGTATTTGCGCAAAGATCATCGCATTACGCGGCGATCGCCTGGATGTGGAGGTCGATGAAGGGACAGATTTTCGCGAGATCGACGTCAATAATGTTGAGTTAATCCGCCCTCGGTCAGTGGGCAGCGAACATGTCTCACTGCACGCGCTTGAGGCATTAGGGCTGCCAAAGATACTTGAAGATGCGGGATTTAACGGGCCTCAAAAGGCAGCTGCTTTGGCTAATATCATTGGCCGTATGTGTGAACCGCGCAGCGAACTGGCGACTTGGAATTGGATGAAGCATAAAAGCGCCATCGGCGAACTGTTGGAGTTCGACTTTGAATCGATGCCGTTGATGCAGCTCTATCGAGCCTCGGATCGTTTGCTCAAGCACAAGGAGGTCATCGAGGATCAGGTGTTTGAAAATGTCCAAAATCTGTTCGGGTTCACTGCTACGGTTACCTTGTATGATTTAACCAACACCTTCTTCGAAGGGCATGCCGCTGAAAACGAGCGAGCCAATCATGGGCGCTCGAAGGAGAAGCGCTTTGACTGCCCCTTGATCACGCTGGGGTTAATGCTCGATGGCAGCGGGTTCGTGCGGCGCTCCGAGGTGTTCGAAGGCAGTGTTTCAGAAGGCAAGACTTTGCAGGGCATGCTTGAAAAACTCAATGCTCCCAAGGGAGCACTGGTGGTGATGGACGCAGGTATTGCCTCGGAAGAAAACATCGAGTGGTTAAGCGCTCAAGGTTTCAAATACCTCGTGGTCAGCCGTAAACGTAAGCGCGCGTTTGAGATGGCCGAGGCGATCAAAATCTTATCAGCCAGCGGCCATGAGATTTACCTACACCGTCAACATGCTCGAGTTGATCAGGCAGATGCAGAGGGCAACTCACCAGTGCAAAGCAAGAAGCCAGATGAGCTGACAGTAGCCTGCTGGTCGCAGCAACGCGCTCAAAAGGGTCGGCAGATTGATGCTCAAGCCAAAGCACGTTTTGAGGCCGAACTCAGTAAGCTCCACGAAGGCTTAAGCAAAAAAGGCTGCACCAAAAAGCGTGATAAAGTCAACCAACGCATCGGGCGCTTAAAGCAACGCTATAGTCGCGTCGCTCAGCATTACCGTATCGATTGCACGTTGGATGAAAAGAAAATCAACGTGGTGAGGATCCAGTGGCACTTCGAACCACAAACAGGCAGCAAGGCGACTCACCCCGGCGTTTATATGCTCCGAACCAATCAAGTCGACTGGGATGATGAGCAGCTGTGGAGAACTTACACGATGCTCACCGACCTCGAAGCGGTCTTTAAAAGTCTCAAGTCTGAGCTAGGCATGCGCCCGGTATATCACCGCAAGCAGCATCGCTGCGATGGTCACTTATTCATTACCGTGCTCGCCTATCAGGGGGTGCAAGTCATACGCAAGCACCTCAAAGAAAAGGGCCACAACCAGAGTTGGACATCACTCAAGGATATCTTCGAGGTTCAACGACGACTCACCATGACGTTTAAGCAAAAAGATGGCCGAGCCTTACACATTAGAAAAGCCACCAACCCGGAGCAAGATCTGCAGCAGATTTACCAAGACTTGGGAATCTCAATGCAACCAGGGGGAATCAAAAGAATGAGCGTCTAAACAAAATTTGCAGATTGTAGTGCCACGGGGGGCGCGCTCATCTCCCCGAATGCCGATCATTGCTAGGATCCGCATCAAGGGGTGTTAAAGATGGGGTAAGAATCCTGAGAATCTTTCTGAAAGTGAGCAGATTCGTTTTGATCGCATTGACCATGATTATCTATGGACCTCAAAGGCTTACCAGATGCGATTGGCTTTGCAGAAAATCTACAACACAGTCCAATATCAAAGCTGGGCCGAGCGACGCCTGCAAAGTTGGTGCAACTGGGTCAACAGAGTCTGCGATAAGGCACCCTATTGGATAATGAAGCCGATGAGGAAAACCCTCGAGACGATACAAAAACATTGGGACGGAATACTCGCCTATTGGAGTTCGGGCAATCTTACCACCGCATACCTAGAAGGACTCAATTCCGTCTTCTCAGCTGTAAAACGAAAAGCCAGAGGCTTTAGAAATACAGACAACTTAATCACCATGCTCTATTTTGTGGCTGGTAAATTGAAAGTCTGAATTCGCAAGCATCCACTGGAAATGTCGAAGAACCTTTGTCGAGACCAATCAAATTTGTAAGGCGGTCAGTGGTGTTATTTTTATGGCAGATGAACAGATGACTAAAATGCGACTGCGTCATGGCCTGCGTGCCCTAAGAACCGGTTTAAAGTTTTTTAACTTGCCTAATTCTGCGTAATTTGTCATGTTGAACGAAGTCGCTACGCGGCAGTTTGTTAGGGTGTAAATTGATGGTTTCCATGTGGGCCGCCAGCGGTCATGCTGACGACCCTATGTCTAATAAAAAAAGTTAAAACCATGTCAGTATAACACGCATGCCCATGCG
>CAXQRK010000047.1:0-2287 GCA_964226535.1 Polaribacter sp. | reverse complement strand
CGAAAAATCGAGTCGATCATGCCTTGACAGTCTGGGCGGCAGTGTTTTTGGTTGCCGGTTTTTCTGCAATTTTCATAAGATAATATCATGGGACCAACATACACACCTTCAAAACTTCGACGCGCCCGCAAGTGTGGCTTTCGGGCACGCAATGCTAGCCGCAGCGGTCGTAAAATTCTTGCGGCCCGCCGGGCCAAGGGGCGTCGTCGCTTGTCTGCCTCCGTCTAGGACGGAGCCATTGAGGTCTCGGAGCCATGGGCATCCCGAGTACTAAGCGCCTGCGTAAGTCGCGTGACTTCCAAAAGATTCGTGAGCAGGGCACACGTCTATTCCTCGGGCCGTTTATTGTTCAGTACTGTCAACGGATGTCAAATGAGGAGTCGCGACGTTTTGGTGTGATTGCATCGCGGCGGGTGGGCAAGGCAGTTAAACGTAATCGTGGCAAGCGAATCGTTCGTGAATTATTTCGACTGCATGAATCTGTACTGCCAAATGGCTACGATGTCGTAATTGTGTTGCGCTCAAATTTTGATCGATATAGTTTTAGTGATTTGGAGGCTCGTTATTTGCGTGCGTGTACCAACCTTGCAAAGGAGCGGCCGGCCGGCTAAGCATGTTCCTATAATGCGTAACACCATGAATCGTTCATATGGATCAAAGTCTCCGCAACGACCGCTGTCTGCAGGGGATCGGAGTCCATCGCCAGCCGCCCGTTTGGCTGCATGTTTGGTGCATCTATATCAATTGACACTTTCACCGTTGAAGCAGGTCTTATTTGGGTGTTATTGTGCTTGCCGCTTTCAACCAACTTGTTCCTGTTATGCACGTTCCGCCTTGCTGCACTATGGCTGTTGGCGCGGTGGCTGGTATGCCTTGCGGCGTATTTTGCGTTGCCACCCCTGGCATCCCGGTGGGTATGATCCGTTGCCGGACTTCAATCAGACGGACAAAGAAGAAAATTCAACCGCCTTTACCACATTTTTAGATGGATAAGAAAAATACAATTTTAGGCATCCTCTGTATCGTCGCCGGCCTGGCGTATATGTACAAGCAGGCGAATGATCTGCAACAGCAACAGCAACAGCGCGAACAGATCCGAGCGCTTGAATCCTCGCCTGCACATGTGCCAACGCGCGATTCTGCGGTGCCCACGCCGCCGCTGCCGGGCCAAGTCGCGTCGGACGCAGACATCTTGGGGCTGTTGACCGAATCCACAGCTGCCGTGCAAGGTGCTGCAGTAACGGCTGAAGAGCAAGTCGTGATCCTTGCAAATGAGTTCATCGAGGTCGAATTCACGACGCACGGTGGTGCCATTCGTACGGTTGAGTTTTTACAGACGAAAAGAGGTGAGCGCGACGACTATATCTTCAATGCAGATGGTCGTTTGCCGGCGCTAAGTCTCAGCCTGGCTGGCAATGATGGCGATATGCAGGAGTTTGCGCTGCCATACACGATCGAGCAGCAGACCGCAGATTCGATCACGTTCGCATTTAACACTGGTGATGGGTTGGTGCTGCGTCGCATGTACTCGCTCGCACAGGCGAGTTCAGAGCAAGATCCCTATGTGATTCATCACCGCACGACCTTTCATAATCAGGCAGCCGCATCACAGGCGTTGTCGACAATCTATTTGAATCTCGGCACGGCTCGGTCAATTTCCGACAAGCAATTGCCGGCATTCTTAAATGTCGGCTATTTCGATGGTGAAGATGTCGAGTTTACCGCGATTAACAAGCTGACCGGCAGTAAGGGCTTTCTGGGCATTGGTGCGAGGGCACCGGTCGATGAAATGATGCGCTCTATGCGCAGCCAGTGGGTTTCGGTCAAAAATCAATTTTTTGCCGCGGTCTTATCTTCAGACCTTATCGGTCGCGATTTATGGATCTATCCGGTCGCAGCAGCCATAGCTGAAGATGGCCAGCCTGGGCGTCCTGGTATTTCCGGCAGTGTAGGCTATGCGCTCGGTACAGTTGCGGCAGGGGACACAAAAACATTGGAGTTTGATTTTTATGTCGGTCCCAAAGAGTTCAAGCGCTTGCAGGCGCTGGGCAATCATCAGGATGAAGTGATGCAGTTCGGCTTCCTGAGCATTGTGAGCAAATTGCTACTTTCCTTTATGTATGGCATCCATGCCTTAGTTCCTAGTTGGGGCTGGTCGATTGTGATCATGACGATTTGTATTAAGCTGCTGTTTTGGCCCTTATCTGCGAAAGCTAGTCGTTCGCAGAAGCGTATAGATCGGAAGAGCACACGTCTGAACTCCAGTCACGATCGTTAATCTCTTATG
>CAXQRK010000046.1:0-24960 GCA_964226535.1 Polaribacter sp. | reverse complement strand
TCAGACGTGTGCTCTTCCGATCTGATGGTATCAGTTCCCAAATCCAGCTATCCTTCTCCACCTTGCGAGCAATGAATTTCTCTAAACACAGTGAAGATGTTATTGCAGATTTTCGCGGACTTCCGCGGACCGCGAGCATTGCATTGAAGCGCCCACCAGTACAACTGGACAAGATCCTCGTTTTACTTCAGGAGAAATACCAACTCGAGCAAGCAAGCCCTGAGCGCACATTAGTCGAGCACTGGGGCCAGGTCTTCGGCGATTTAGCCGGTCGCTGCACGCCGGTGCGGATTAAACACGGACGTACACTAATCGTCTCGGTAGCCAATCAAACCTTGCGCTCCGAGCTACAGTTTCGCAAGCGGGCGGTATTGCGCAGCATCCAGGCACTCCCGAATTGCAAGGAAATTTGTGAATTAGTGATTCGAAGTTAATCAGAGCTTCATTGACACGGCACTCCACGCAAACAATCCTAGGTCCTATTATATTGGCATGAAACACTATCTGGATCTACTACGCACCGTCCTGGAACGCGGCACTTATCGTGATGACCGTACTGGCACCGGTACCTACTCAATCTTCGGTGCACAGGTCCGCTTCTCACTGGAGCCAAACTTTCCCTTACTGACCACCAAGAAATTACACCTACGCTCCATTATTCATGAGTTACTTTGGTTTCTTCAAGGTGATACCAATATCCAATACCTGCAAGACCACCAAGTACATATTTGGGATGAGTGGGCCGATGAAAACGGCGATCTTGGCCGTATCTATGGCGCACAATGGACCGACTGGCGTGCCAGCGACGGTACTCACACCAATCAAATTGAACAAGTCATTCACTCCCTCAAGCACCATCCGGACAGTCGCCGCCATATCGTGTGCGCGTGGAATCCAGGTGAAATCAAGCATATGGCCCTGCCCCCCTGCCATGCCTTGTTTCAATTTTATGTCGCCAATGGCGAACTCAGTTGTCAGCTTTATCAGCGCAGTGCAGATATTTTTCTCGGCGTGCCATTCAACATCGCCTCTTACGCACTACTGACTCAAATGGTCGCACAAGTCTGTGGACTCAAGGCTAAGGAATTCATCCATACATTCGGTGATTTGCACCTATATGCCAATCACATAGAACAAGCTAAACTGCAGCTTTCCCGCACACCAAGAGCATTGCCACAAATGAAACTGAACCCTGCGGTGAAGACGATTAACGGGTTTGTCATCGACGATTTTGAACTCGTCAATTATGCTCCACACCCGACAATCAAAGCTCCTATAGCCGTCTAAACATCTCGTAACCGATCGCTCCTCTCCCATATGAACTGCTTCAAAGCCATCGCGGCAATGGCCGAAAACCGCGTCATCGGCCATCAAGGTAGCATTCCCTGGCACCTGCCGGCAGACTTTAAATGGTTTAAGCAGACCACCATGAATCAAATCTTGGTGATGGGGCGTAAGACCTATGAATCCATCGGTCATCCGCTGCCCGGCCGTGAAACATTCGTGCTCAGTCGCAGCCCTCGTGAAATCCCTGGCGTTCACAGCTTTACCGAGCTAACCATGCTAGACCATCTTGAAACCGATAAAACGATTTGGATTGCCGGTGGCAGCGAACTCTATCAACACATGCTGCCTCGTTGCAGCGAACTATATCTCACGCGTGTGCATCGTGTGGTCGATGGCGACGCGTACTTCCCGACATTTGAGGACCGGTTCCATCTAGAGGAAACCATTCAGCAAACCATTGATTTCACGATTGAACGCTGGGTGCAGCTAGCCTAACTACACAACAAGTAGTCACCTACTGTACCCGCATACCACCACATTTAAACGGTCTTCGACGGTGCCACACAGGCATACAGTAACAGACCGATATTCACCCCGGGAACCAGCATCCAAATCGACAGATACGCTTCCTTGCCCATATCGCGCAGACGCTTTAGCAATTGCATTAGCCCAGCCAGTGCAGCAATCAAACTGGCAACGATGCCTACAAACACACCCAAGGTACCAAATGTACCGTGATGAAAATAATCAGGGTGTTCAAAATAATAGATCCCCGCGTAACTGATGGCACTCGCCATTGCGACCAGCACAACCAGGCGAGCAATAAAGGATGCTCGACCAATTCGGCCTTCGGAACTGAGAAAAGGGTGGTTCATATAGCTGTTAGAAATCGTTGGAATGGGTAGTTTGATCGTAAAGATTGACTGACTGCAGGCATTGTAGGCGTACTGCCCGCACAAATAGGTAAGCAAAAGCCACGGCCCCAAACGGACAGCCGTGGCTAGGCTTGCTTAAAGTGCACGCCTTGAACTACCAGGTGTAGGCCAAGGTCAGACCGAAGGTGGTGATGTCGCTGTCGTAATCAAAGTCTACGCCGCCATCGCTGCCCTCAAACTCGTCGCTTTCGAAGCCGATATAGGCACCGGCGACCCAATTTTCGGCAAATTTCCAGGAAACCCCAGTTTTGACGCCGAAACAGCCTTCGGAGTCGCCCATGCAGTATTCGGCCGAGTTGTTCCAAGTCCATTCGTCGTTGATCGTGTAGTCCACTTTGAGGCCGAATACGCCGTCGATCCAATCGTCATCGAAATCACCTTTGAAAGTGCTGTTCTCGAACTCCCACTCATGCTTGGTGTAGTTGATGCCGAGGTAGGGTGTAAGTTTAATCGCATCTTCATCATAGACGACATAACCAACGGTGAATTCCGCAACCGTACGTTCAAAATTATTGGTGGTTCTTCCAAGAGGCAGACCCTTAATAGTATCTTTAGATTCGTACTCAACCATACTGCCACTGAGATTGAACAGCCAGGTGCCATCGGTGGCGAAGCCTGAAGCGCCAAAGCCGCTTTCGAAATCGTCCTGATCGTACTCGACGTCCAGCTTGCCGGTGCCATCAATCTTAAGGTCACCATCGTAGCTCGACAAGCCGATGCCGGTACCGACCCCATAGTGCCACTCGGCATGGGCAGCAGAAGCAATCAAAAGAGCCGTTGCGATAAAAGTTAGGTTTTTATAGTTCATTGTCAGTAGAAATAATTGCAATTGTATTTGAGGGGTCTTTTGACCAAATAAGTGACTTGAGTAATGGTGCTTTACAGGGATGTGTCAAAATATTTTTTTGAACGATAGGCTTTCGGCTCTGGTTTTTCGACTTCCCTGATGGGCGAAAACCATGTCATAAAGGAGTCTAATTATCTCAATTACTGCTTCATTTCGAATTCAACAGATCCATGCTACGCACACTTGGCCACTCCGCACTACTGGTTGTTCATGAGCTGGGCGAACTCAGCTTATTTTCTGGGACTGCGCTGTGCGGCTTTTTCCGGCAGCGGCAGCGTGTCGCAAAGCTAGTGGTGGCAATGCATGAGATCGGGGTACGCTGTGTACCGATTGTAGTGATTGTCGGGTTGTTTACTGGCCTGGTGATGGGCCTGCAGTTGTATTATACTCTGGTCAAATTTGGCGGAGAATCTGCGCTCGGGACTGCAGTGGCCTTGTCGCTGATCCGCGAACTGGGGCCGGTGCTGACAGCCTTGATGGTGGTTGGCCAAGCGGGGTCGGCAATGGCCTCCGAACTGGGCATTCAGCGCAATGATGAACAGATCGATGCCCTGCACACCATGCGGATTGACCCGCTGGGATATTTGGTAGGGCCGCGCTTGTTGGCCGCATTGATTTGTTTTCCGATGCTGACGGCGCTATTTGATCTGATTGGGATCGTCGGTGGCTACGTAACCGGCAGTGTATTGTTGCACGTAGATGCCGGGGTCTATTGGAACCGTGTATTTGAGAGTGTGGGCTGGAGCGATGTACGGGGTGGTTTTATCAAGGCCCTGGTATTTGCTTGGCTCACCATCTCCATCTGCACCTATCGCGGCTTTAACACCCATCGCAAAGCATCCTTTCCGGGCGTGCGTGGTGTCAGTGAGTCGGCGACGCGGGCAGTTGTTTGGTCGAGCGTAACGGTGCTCGCCAGCGATTATTTGATCACTTCTTTTCTATTGTAATGAACGACGGCGTGTTAAAAATCTGTGGCTTGAAAAAGTATTTTGGCGCTGCCAAGGTGTTGGATGGGGTGCATTTAGAAGTCGCACCTGCATCCGTAACGACGATTATTGGTAAGAGTGGCATCGGTAAATCGGTGCTATTAAAATGTATCGCCAATTTGTTGACACCTGATGCCGGAGTGATCGAGTTAAATGGTCGATCACTCATACCGCATCGTGGTGGCACCAGTGCTGGTCAGGGAATGCGGTTCAGCTATATGTTTCAACACAATGCCTTGTTTGATTCGATGACTGCCGCCGAAAATGTGGCCTTGCCGCTGGTCGAGACCTCTGACCTCAACCGGTCCGAGATGCACGAGCGGGTGCGGGCAATGCTGGCACATTTGGAATTGACGGATGCGGCACAGCGCTATCCCGGAGAGTTGTCCGGAGGCATGCAGAAACGAGTGGCCCTGGCACGTGCCTTGATCACTGACCCGCAGTTGGTACTGTTTGATGAGCCCACCACAGGGCTGGATCCGGAGCGTAAATTTAGCGTGTTTGAAATGATTGCCGATTATCGGCAGCGCTTTGGGTTTACCGCATTGCTGGTGAGTCATGACCTGCCGGAAGTGTTTGCAATTAGCGACCAGATCGCCTGGTTGGATGCGGGCGTGATCAAATTTTTCGGCAAGCCGGCAGATTTGAACGACGAGGTCGAGTCGGCGCTCGCAGGTTTCTTAACTAAGGCGACTTATGCCGGTCGTCAGCAATGGAATATAGGAAAGGATGTAACAGAATGAATAATCGAAGGATTGAATATTGGGTTGGATGTTTTGTGCTGGTCGGTTTGGGCGCGGTGCTTTATCTGGCGATTCAAGTCGGCAGTACTCATTTTTTAGGCCGTGAGCGCTATGAATTACAGGCACGCTTCCGTAGCACCGGTGGCGTGAATGTGGGCAGTCGGGTTGAGATCGCTGGGGTCCGCGTCGGCACCGTCAAGGCCATTGTACTGGATCCGCATTTTTATTCAATCGTTAGCTTCGAGTTACCGAATCATATCAAACTAGATGATGATACGATTGCTTCCGTCAAAACCGCGGGATTGATCGGTGATCGCTATTTGAGCCTGTTGCCGGGTGGTTCCGGTGTTCCGCTAGAAGCAGGTGATCTGATTGTAGACACCGAACCTGCATTAGACATTGAGAGTTTGATCAGTCGTTTTGCATTCGGAGGGATTGACGCTACAAAGGAATAGCCTATACCTTGCTCGCATGAATTCATTTAAGAGACTAATTGCCACACTGGTTCTCATCACCAGCGCAGCGGTGCCGCTTTATTCGCAAGACAGCGAGGTGGTGCCACGGCTGGAAGCATCGGCCAATGCTGCTTTAGATATATTGTATCTGGATAGATATCATGCATACAACTATGAACAGCAGCAAGCTGCGGTTCGAGCGATTTTAGAACAAAACTATGATTTGATGGTGCTGATACGCCGCACTTTGGGGCGCAATTGGCACGTGATGAATGTCGAAGAACAAATGCAGGTGACTGAACTGATTACACAGTTAATCGTCAAAGCATATGTTCAGGGAATGGCCGGACGAGCGCGGCCATCGCTTGAATATGGCGCGGCTATTCAGATTACCGATCAACGCCTGGAGGTGCCATCAGTAGTGATGTTTCCTGACGGCGAGACGTATCATGTAGTGTATCGGCTGGGCCGGCTCCAATCGGGGTGGCAGATCTATGATATTGTTGCTGAGGATATCAGCATTGTATCCAATTATCGCCAGCAATTTGATGATCATTTTCGCAAGGGTAGTGGCATGCAATTGATTGAAAAGCTGGAACAATTGCTTGAACAAGGAGTGTTAGATGCGGCAACCAAATTATAACTGTGCGGTGTGGCACCGATTTGTATCCACGCTGCTCCTGTGTGCTTGGATAAGCCTGACTTCAGCCAACGCAAGCGAGTATTTGTCTGAAGATGAATTGTATGGCGATTTTGAAGAGGAAATGGTGGTTGTGCATGACCCGCTAGAGCCTTGGAATCGTACGATCTTTAAGTTCAACGATTTTATCTACATGCATGTCGTGCGGCATATAGCCAGGGGCTATCAGGCCGTGACGCCGGATCCGGTGGAACAGGGTGCGTCTAATTTCTTTCACAATCTGGGCTACCCAGTTCGCCTGGTCGGCAATTTGCTACAGGGGCGTATGCGGGGCGCGTGGGTCGAGACCGAGCGTTTCGTAGTAAATACAACACTTGGTGTGGTCGGTGTGTATAAAGCAGCCGATCGTTTTGAGCGCATGCAAGCGATTGAGCCTGAAGATATTGGTCAAGCCTTTGGTAGCTGGGGGATTGGCGAGGGGCCCTATCTGGTACTGCCCCTGCTGGGGCCATCAAATGTACGTGATCTTTTCGGTCTCGTTGGTGATCGTACGGTAAATCCCTTGAAGGAGCCCTACAGTGTGATCCATGATTCGGACTGGCAGCTCGCATTTGGCACAACTGAATTTGTGGCCCAAAGCCCTTTCTTGATCGAATTATACACACGGATGAAAGGGAGCTCAATCGATCCTTACAGCGCATTGAAAAATGCATATTCACAAAAGCGCCGCAGCATGATCGGGCAGTGATTCAGGAGCCGCACAAAAATAATCAGTAACCGCTTGGTCATTAAGCGCATCTTTTTTAGCTCCAATTCCACTGTGCACAGCGCCGCATATGCACCGTCGGCATGCTCAGGTAGTGCACGTGGTCGAAGCTGCGCATCGCTTGAATTCCGTCGGTGCAGGCCTCGCATCGCCTGTTTTCTTCACCCAGATTCGATAAAAGTCCTACAAAAATCTACCGATTTGCATCAAAAAATGCATACATCCGACCTTCTTAGGAGCTTAATCAGATCATTCGTTCGATACCATTGGGTCGATACTACATGCTGGACTCCATTGCCATCAGCTCTATTGTACCCCCATGATTAGTGCACAAGAGTATTCAGGCGCTTTCGATACCATTGAATCGGCCATCCACGATATTGCGGATGGCAAAATGCTGATCGTGACCGATGACGAGTCACGCGAGAACGAAGGTGACCTGATCATGGCAGCATCGAAAATTACCCCTCAAGCGGTCAATCAAATGGCGCGACATGCCCGCGGCCTGATTTGTGTGCCCATGCTCGGCCATCATTTACGCCGTCTCGGCATTAGTCCTATGGCCGCCGAGAACCGTGAGTCGCAGCATACCGACTTCGCCGTTTCAGTGGATGCCGCGACAGGTATTACCACTGGCATCAGCGCTTACGACCGCGCAGAAACCATCCGCATCTTATCCGACCCGCACTCGCAGCCCGACATGCTGGTACAACCCGGCCATGTATTTCCGCTGCGTGCTCGTCCCGGCGGGGTACTCCAGCGTGCCGGTCACACTGAGGCCGCGATCGACCTTGCGCAACTTGCAGGCCTTCATCCCAGTGGTGTGATCTGCGAAATTTTGAATGAAGACGGCAGCCTGGCCCGCGTGCCTGATCTGATCGAATACAAACAGACGCACGACCTTAAAATGATTTCGATCGCTGATTTGATTGAGTATCGCCACACCCGCGATCGGTTGGTTGAGCAAGTATTGACACGTCCGTTTGAATCCGAATTCGGCTGTTTTGATCTACACATTTTCCGCAGCGTGCTGGATGAACGACAACACATTGCCTTGACCATGGGTGAGTTAAACGCTGCGCCTACATTGGTGAGGGTGCAACGCGAAAATCTGCTCACCGATGTCTTTCACGGCACCACCCTGAGCGGCTACGGTGCCCTACCCCGCGCACTCCAACAAATCGCGGCGGCCAAGCATGGCGCACTGGTCTATGTCGAACAGCCACAAGGCGGGGTGCGCATTACCGACCATAGTGATACCGTTGCAACCAAACAACTGAGTCCGGCGAACCTGGATTTTCGAGACTACGGGATCGGCGCTCAAATCCTCGTTGCTCTAGGCCTAAAAAAAATTCGCCTGTTGTCCGGCACCGCCCGCAAGGTGGTCGGCCTGGATGGCTATGGCCTAGAAATTGTCGAACAAATCAAGGTATAAGCAATGTTGCGCTTATGCGAACTACCTGTTTCAATCAACCACACATACTCAAACATGAGCAATCAAATCAATGAAAGTCGCAATTATTCTCTCAGGCTGTGGCGTCTACGATGGTGCCGAAATTCACGAATCTGTACTGACACTACTTGCCCTCACCCGCGCCGGCGCTGAAGTCATCTGTGCCGCACCGAATATCGCCCAGCGCCACGTGATCAACCATCTGACTGGCGAAGCGCTAGAAGATGAAGATCGTAATGTACTTGAGGAGGCCGCACGCATCGCACGCGGTTCGATTAAACGTCTGGATGAACTCAGCATAAACGAGCTAAGTGCAATTATTTTCGTTGGCGGCTTTGGCGTGGCCAAAAACTTGTCCAGTCTGGCCTTCGACGGCAACACCTACGACATTGATCCGATCATCAACAGCCTAATTCAGGAGGCGCACCAGTTGAACAAAGCACTCGGCTTTATCTGTATCGCTCCAGCCCTGGCGGCAGCTGCATTGGGCTCCCAAAAAATTCGTCTGACCATCGGTAACGACCCGGCAACTGCAGCGATTTTAGCTAGCAAAGGCGCTCAACATGTCAACTGTGCGGTGGATGAAGTAGTGGTGGATACGGCCAATCGCATCGTCACAACACCGGCATACATGCTTGCCAATGATATTGTTGAGGCTGAAACCGGGATTAATCAACTAGTCGCTGAGGTGTTAAAGCTCGCATCATCCACTGAATAATTAACCGGATTGGATGCTTGACGAAGCCATTTCCAGCATTTTAATTCGCCGATCTTGAGTCCATATCACTGCTCACACTCATTTTCATTTAAATAATCAATTCTCATGGGACAGCCAAAACGCAAACAATCCAAGCAACGCAGTCGTAAACGCCGTGGCGCGGTTACCTACCAATTGCCACAACTTGCCAGAGATCCACAGGACGGCACCTTGTTTCGCCCCCACCGTGTAAATCCGGTCAATGGACTTTACCGCGGTCGTCAGGTGCTGGACGTACAAGTCTAGTCCGCCCAACCGGCAACCAACTCAGAAATCACACCCTCTATGGGCGCGAGCGTAGTCAACTGCACCATTGCGGTCGACACCATGGGCGGAGATCGGGGCCCAACGGAATTTATTCGTGGGCTGCTCTATGCGATTCAGACCATCCAGCTGGAATGCAACTTCATTCTGGTTGGTAATCAACGCTTGCTACAGCGACTGCTCGCTGTGCATAAATTGAATATCGACCCCAATCGAATCAAGCTACATCACTCGACTCAAGTCATTGAGATGCATGAGAAACCGGTTCAAGCACTCAAAAGCAAAAAAGATTCGTCGATGGTGCAGGCCATCCACCTGCTCAAAAACGAACAGGCCGATGCCGTCATCAGTTGTGGCAATACCGGCGCCCTCATGGCGGGCGGCACCTTACGCCTGCGTCAAATTCCAGGGGTCACTCGCCCGGCATTGGGTATTATTGTTCCGAGTAAGCGTGACCCATTTGTGCTGACGGATGTCGGCGCCAACCCGGAATCAACCGCTGAAAATTTGGTCCACAATGCCGTGCTCGGTGCCAACTATGCAAAAGCCGCACTCGGTATACCCAACCCGCGGGTCGCACTGCTAACAATCGGCACCGAAGAAGGCAAAGGAAATAGCCTGATCAATACCAGTCACAAGCTCCTGCAAAAAATTGATGGCATCATCCACTATGTTGGTTTAATTGAAGGATTTCAGTTGTTTGACGGTCATGTAGATGTGGTGGTGTGCGATGGATTTGTCGGCAATATCGTGCTTAAATCAAGTGAAGCATTGTTTGGTTTTATCAGCAGCACCATGCGTGAAGAACTCGTTCGCAACGTCAAGCGCAAGATCGGAGCAGTGCTCTCCAAGTCAGCCTTTACAGATATGAAGACACGCCTCAGCCCGGATCAACATGCCGGCGCTCCGCTCCTGGGACTGCGTGGCAACATTTTAAAAGCACACGGTTCCTCCAACTACATCGCCATCGCTAACGCTCTGCGTATCGCTCAAGAAGTGGTCAAACATGATATGATTGACTCCATCAGCAATGAAATCAATCAAGTGAATGAATGGATCGCTCACACTGAAGGCGAACCACACGCCCCATAAATGTGCCTTCGCCAAACACTGGTGTTACCCGTTACCGCCCTTTTTTCATGTCTAGTCTATCACAATCTGTCACTATAATTGGAACCGGTTCCTATGCACCGGCGAATATTGTGAGCAACGATGATATGGCAAAAATCGTCGATACCTCCGACGAGTGGATCCAGACCCGCAGTGGCATCCGCGCCCGCCGCTTTGCCGCTGAGGGCGAGCACACCAGCGACATGGCTTGTGTCGCGGCTGAACGTGCACTTGAAGCGGCAGGCATCGAGCGTAGCGACATTGATTTGATCATCGTCGCCACCATGACACCTGACATGCCGACCCCATCTACGGCCTGCCTGGTGCAAAGCAAGATGGGGCTCTCCAACGTAACTAGTTTCGACCTACAAGCGGCTTGTTCAGGCTTCGTTTATGCACTAAGCGTGGCCAACAGTATGTTACTGTCTGGTAATTTCAAACAAGCACTTGTGATCGGAGCGGAAAAAATGAGTAGCATCCTCGATTTTAACGACCGCACGACTTGTGTGCTGTTTGGAGACGGTGCAGCAGCAGCCATTCTCGCGGTGACCGCACGAACCGACACCATCGGTATTTTGGGATCCCTGGGAGGTGCCGATGGGTCCAATCCGAGCCTGCTATACCAACCGGGCGGGGGCTCAGCAATGCCAGCAACACTTGAATCGATTAAGACGCATCAGCATTTTTTAAAAATGAACGGCAAGGAGATCTTTAAATCGGCGGTACGAGTGATGGGCCAGGCGAGTATGGACCTCATACAGCAGCACGGCTATGCCCCCCAAGATCTTGATTTAGTCATCCCGCATCAAGCAAATATGCGCATCATCGAAAGCCTCGCCAAGCGCTTGAATATACCACTGGAAAAATTTCACAACAATCTTGATCGTTATGGCAACACCTCTGCGGCCTCTGTGCCCATTGCGCTGGACGAAGCGTTGCGCGCCGGGCGAATCCAATCGGGTGATTTGGTATTGCTGGTTGCATTCGGGGCAGGCTTGACCTGGGCGTCCGCCTTGATCAAATGGCAATAGTTTTATGCATCATTCACTTCCTGTTTTTCTCGCGGTCGCACTTTGTATCGCTCCTATATCTAAGGCTGCGGGCTCACTCAATCCATTCAAATGGTTTGGCGGGCATCATACTGAATCCAGCAGCCTGACCATTCAAGAGTCCGATCAAATCGCCGAGACACAAATTAACATCGCCAAGCAACACTATGAGGCGGGAAAATTCAGATCTGCCAGCCGTGCCCTAAAAAAAATCATCCAGCAGTATCCGACCTCGCCGGCAGCTGGCGAAGCACTTGCCCTGGAGGCTCGAATAGATATGCGTAAGGCGCTCTGGATCAAAGGCTTCAACAAGCTACAACGCGTCATCAATGAGCACCCCGGATATCCGCACTTTGATCGTATCATCAGTGATCAATTTGATTGTGCCACCGCATTGATGGAAGGCGCGCGTGGCCGAATTTTATGGATTTTTCCTGGCTTTAAACAATATGGCACCTCCGTCAGACAATTCGAGCAAATCGTCGGCAACGCGCCCTACGGTGACTATGCCCCGCTCGCCCTGATGAACATCGCACTGGTCTCTGCAATGCGCAATGAGCCAGCCGAAGCGATTGAGGCACTCGATCGATTGATCAATTACTATCCGCAAAGCATGCTTGCTTCGGATGCTTACTATACGCTCGCACAAACGTATGCCGATCTGGTTCAAGGTCCCGAATATGATCAAGGATCGACCCGTCGGGCAATCAGCTACTATGAAGATTTTCTGATCTTGTTTCCCAACAGCAATTATGTCGGCGAGGTCGAAGGCAATTTAAAACGGATGGAAAATGTGCTCGCCAGCAGCCGACTGGATCTGGGTAATTTCTACTATTATTTTCGCAATAATAACACAGCCGCGCTGATCTTTTACAATGAAACCATTACCATTGAGCCCAATTCCGACGCCGCCCGAGAAGCCCGCCGCCGTATTCAAGATATCGAAGCAGGCGTTCGTCCGACCAACCAGGCAAGCATCCTACGCAGGCTGTTAAGAGTCGATTAATTCACACACGCGTATCCCAGAGCCCGCCGCAATGAACACAAAGTTCCAGAATTTACTCATTTATACCCGCATCAGTCTCACGGTCACCCTCTTGCTGAGCCTATTCAGTGCATGTGCATCTTATCAACTTGGTTCACCAGCGGCAATCCCATTTCAGTCAATCTACCTTCAACCGGTGGCCAACCACAGCTTCGCGCCCCAAGCACAAGCCATTGTCAGTGCTCAACTACGTGAGCACTTCATCCGAGATGGCCGTGTAACCGTGGTCGCCACCGAAGAGGAGGCCGACGCCGTATTGTTTGTCGATTTGACCGAATACAACCGCAGCGCCGCGGCACGCAACAGTAACGATACTGTGATCGCAAATAATTTTGATGTCAGGCTCAAGGCGCATATCTCCCTGTTCGATCCATCCACAGGCGCATACTTGTTCCGCGATCGCTCCATTGACGCCAGCACCAGTGCGTATATCGGCAATCCCTATGCCGCAAATCAAACGATCGCTTATCAGCAAAGCGAGCGTCAGGCCATGACTCAGCTCGCACGGCAAATAAGTCGGCAAATAAGCGACGAAGTTCTGAGCCCCTGGTGAAGTATTGGCGGATCACCGCGCGGTACCGGTCAAGCTTTTGCACGAAAGCCTCTGTTCGTGCAAAAATCGCTCGCGCTGCATGTCGGCCAGCACCCTAGGTAAAGCAGACAATCGCTTCTATGGACGCACGCTTGGAGGACTTGACCTCGGCGCGAACAGCTTTTCGACGTACTTCGCAATCAAATCGTATTCCAAATTTACCGGATCGCCGACTTTTTTGGTGTTTAGGTTAGTCACTGCCATCGTGTGTGGAATCAACCAAAGCGTGAAGCCGGTGGCATCCACGTCTGCAACGGTAAGTGAAATACCATCGACGGTGATGCAGCCTTTGCTGACAATATATTTCAGCTTGTCGAGAGCCGGCTTGATCCGAAAAAAGACATCTTTGCCACGCGGCTCAATCACTTCAATTACAGCGCTACCATCCACATGACCAGACACAAAATGGCCCCCCATGCGTGTGCTTGGCAGCAAGGCACGCTCCAGATTCACTTTGCTCCCAGGAACCACTGCATTGATGGAGGTCACGCGTTTAGTCTCAGCCAGTACATCAAATGCGACATGCCCCGCCGGTGCATCAAAGGCCACCGCCGTTAAACAACAGCCGTTCACCGCAACACTGTCGCCACAGTGCAAATCCTTGGTGATTACATTTGCCGCCAATACCAGACGCCAGGCATGCGCCTGCTCTTCAAAGGAGACCACCGTCCCCGTTTCTTCTATGATGCCTGTAAACATAGGGCTCTGTATAGCAAAGCACTTGAATGTGTCGCCCAAAAAAGCCGTGCCCGATGCCAGGCACCGGACACGGCTGAGTGGTTCAATCAATTAGTGAGTTCCGCCATCCAGCATCTGCTCCATCACTTGATCCAGTGAAAAGCTGGCCGCCTTCTGCCGCGGCGGATATTCCTTGAAAGTATTCAAAAATCCACCGACATAGGCCTGTGCGGGAACTAGCAAATACGCCCGATCGATCAACCAATCGTAATAGGTATTCGAAGTAACCGGGGCGCGTTCGTAGGGATCGCGTCGCAGATTCAAAATCAACGGAATACGAAGCGGCACAAATGGATCCATCCAGACACGCAAGGTGCCTGTGGTCTGCTGCTCCATGAAGATCAACTTCCACTGACCATAACGTAAAGCGGTCAAATCGCCATCATCGGAGAAATAGAAAATTTCCTGACGTGGACTCTCGACGGCTTGAGGATCCTTTAGGTGATCGATCAAATTATACCCATCGAGATGCACTTTATACTCACGACCCAATGCACTTGAACGATAACCATCCATCAGGTCTGCCTTAATATCCGGCTCACCCGCAGCAGCTATAAATGTCGGCAACCAATCCATATGATGCACGATCCCGTTGCTCACCGAGCCAGGCTCGACCACACCGGGCCAACGCACCAGACAGGGCACACGCCAGCCGCCCTCCCAGTTGGTGTTTTTTTCACCATGAAACGGAGTCGATGCCGCATCCGGCCAAGTATTGTAGTGTGGCCCGTTGTCCGTTGAATAGTGAATGATGGTGTTGTCAGCGATCCCGAGTTCATCAATCACGTCAAGAAACTGGCCGATATGCATATCGTGCTCGATCATGCCACAGGTGTACTCGTCTGCACGTGGATTGTGCGCCTTAATCTGTGCCATTTTTTCGTCGCTCACATGGGTGCGAAAGTGCATCCGTGTGCCACTCCACCAGACAAACCAGGGCACCCCGGCAGCCTCTTGGCGACGAATGAAATCAATCGCACGGGCCACGGTATCATCATCCACTGTTTCCATCCGCTGCTTAGTGAGCGGTCCGGTGTCTTCAATCTTACCATCGGCAAAAGAATGAATCACACCGCGCGGACCGAATTGCTTGCGGAACTCCGGATCTTGCGGATAATCTTCATTTTCTGGTTCCTCTTCGGCATTGAGGTGGTACAAATTGCCATAGAATTCATCAAATCCATGGTTAGTCGGCAGATGCTCATCGCGATCGCCGAGGTGGTTCTTGCCAAATTGTCCGGTGGCATAGCCCTGATCCTTCAATAGCACCGCAATCGTTGGATCCAGTTCATTCATGCCTTCCTTGGCACCCGGTAGGCCCACTTTAGAGAGCCCGGTGCGAAAGACACTCTGCCCCATGATGAAAGACGAGCGTCCGGCCGTGCAGGATTGCTCGCCATAGTAATCGGTAAACAGCATGCCTTCATCCGCAATACGGTCAATGTTTGGTGTGTGATAGCCCATCATGCCGCGACTGTACGCACTGATATTGGTCTGGCCAATATCATCGCCCCAAATAACCAGAATATTTGGTTTGTCTGCAGCATGCGCCACCGCAACTCCGACGAGGCCTGCGACAATGGTTAACAAGGTATTTTTCATATATCGTTTGATTGTGTTTAGAATTTCGTGATCTGTACGTAAACGAAGCAAATCAACAAGCACTTGCTTTATGGTTTACAAATAATTTAACCCATAGCAATACATAGTTGTATCATTTTTCCGAAAGTTGCGCGCTCCACTTGCTGGCTGCAACGGACCATTATGCCTATGACCGCTCTCGAACAAATCCTACAGTTAAAATCCAACATGGAATCGGCCATTATTGGTCAGACTGCGGTGGTTGAGCGACTCTTGTTGAGCCTGCTCTGCAATGGCAATATACTGGTCGAAGGACTTCCCGGGCTGGCCAAGACACGTGCAGTCAAGAGTCTTGCCCAGCACATGATGGCCGATTTCAGTCGTATCCAATTTACTCCAGACTTATTGCCCTCCGACATCACCGGAGCGGAACTCTATTTAGGTGAACAGTCCAAGGAGCGCTTCGCCTTTCAACCGGGCCCGGTATTTGCCAATATCGTGCTTGCCGACGAAATTAATCGCGCACCGGCAAAGGTACAAGCCGCCCTGCTCGAAGCGATGGAGGAGCGTCAAATCACCGTCGCCAATACCACCCACCCGCTGCCGGAACTGTTCATGGTGATGGCCACTCAAAATCCAATCGAACAAGAGGGCACCTATCCGCTGCCGGAAGCGCAGATGGATCGCTTCCTACTGCATATTTTTATTTCACACCCAGATCCGGCTGCGGAACTCGAGATCATTCGCCTGGTGCGCGGGGAGGCAGCACCAAACTCAAGTGCTCAGACCGATACCAGTCCAGCGCTGCCACCAGAGGTCATCTTCGACGCCCGCAAAGCGATTGCCACAGTGCATATCGCAGAATCCCTGGAGCGTTACATCGTAGCGATTGTCGCGGCTACTCGTGGTCAGCACCCTGCCAGCGAATCCGTCGATTCATATATACAAGTCGGCGTGAGTCCGCGCGGTTCAATCGCACTGGATAAATGTGCCCGCGGCCACGCATGGATGCAAGGTCGTGATCAGGTTACGGTCGAAGATATACGTGCGGTGGCCAACGATTGCTTGCGCCACCGTTTGGTATTGAGCTTCGAAGCACATGCAGATGGTGTCACCAGCGACACGGTGATCGATACCTTGCTGAAAAACGTCGCGATCGCCTAACGTCATTCAGGTGTGAACTGGAGCCTCCTCAAACGTAAACTCACACGCTCGAACCCCGACGACGGCGCCTATGTCCATCTCGATCGCCTGGTTCGCTTGCGCTTTGAAACACAGGATTTTTCGCTGCGCCCCCAGCAACCGGTCAACAGCATATTAACTGGACGCTATGGTTCAAAGTTGCGGGGGCGAGGTCTGGATTTTGTTGAAATCCGTCCCTATCAATCCGGCGATGATACTCGTACCATGGACTGGAAGGTCACCGCACGCACGCGCGTACCGCATATTCGTGTCTGCGCAGAAGAAAAAGATCGCGCAGTGCTCCTGATTGTTGATCAGCGGCAAAACATGTTTTTTGGTACCAGGCGTCAGATGAAATCCGTCACCGCAGCAGAATGCGGCGCAGTCGGCATTTGGCGGGCCCTGGCTTGTGGCGACCGCGCCGGAGCAATCGTGTTTAATGACAGTGAACAGGTACTCATCCGTCCACAACGCAGTGAAGTGAACGCCATGGGAATTCTTGGCCACATTGTGCGCATGAACCACGCACTCAAGCTGGACATCCACCAGCAGTCCGATCCAGATGCGCTCAACCAGGCGCTGCGGCGGGCCAGCCAAATCGCCACTCATGACGTCCTGATAGTCATTGTGTCCGACATGGTCGGCGTGAATGCCGCCAGTGAACGCCTGATTGCGCGACTGGCTGCACACAACGATGTGCTCACCCTGATGATACATGATCAAGCCCGCCTGCACGCATTCGAGACCTCGCTGCGGATCTCCGATGGCCACCGCCAACGAGAGCTTGATTTCGGCAATGCAGCGCTACGGCAGGCACTGAGCGATGATTTTAATCAGGAGCAGCAGCAGCTCGAACACTACCTGCGCCGACTTGCCGCACCCATGCTGATGATCAGCAACGGTGAGGACAGCGTTGCTCAAATACGCCGCTTGCTGGGCGTGCCCGTCCCAGCAAAACCGACCGCTTTCAACTAGTCTCATCCCATCCCTCGCAGTGCCCGCCGATCCAACCAATCTCACATACCTGCACGACATCGTACTACCAGAAGCGCCGGGCTTCTGGCCACCTGCCCAGGGCTTCTGGATACTCGTGGCCCTGGTACTCATGCTCCTCCTTACGGCGGCATGGCAGATCCTGCGATCCCGCCAACGGAATGCCTATCGGCGCGCAGGCCTGATCCTGTTGGCATCTGCCAAGACCGTTTACGAGGTAAATGTTATTCTCAAACGGGTTGCGCTGGCCGCCTTTCCCCGCGCAACCGTGGCCCACCTGCACGGTGAGCCATGGCGGCACTTTCTGGAGTCGACTTGCCGCAGCCAGACATTTGCAGCCCTGCAACAGGGCGCGGACGATCGCCCGCCGGACCAAGCATTACTTACTGCGGCGCGGACTTGGATCCGTCGCCACACACGCACTGCACCCTAGCCGCCATGTATACACTCGCACATCCGTGGCTGCTGTGGCTGCTGCTGGTTCCCATTCTAATCCGGGCATTCGTGCCGGCCTATCAGGCCGAGCGCCCAGCGCTTTGGGCCCCCTGGTATGCGCGTGTGGTCAACCTACTCGACCGCCGCTTGATCAGCCCTGCGCCCAGCACGCACAAATTGCAGGCAGGCTTGGGAATGACCTGGCTGATCTGGATATTGATTGTGCTCGCGCTGGCCCGCCCACATTTTCTGGAAGCCCCAATCACTCGCGTGCTGCCCACGCGTGATCTACTGTTGATTGTCGATCTCTCCGGCTCGATGGAGACCAGCGACTTTAGTACTGCAGATGGTGAGCAGATCGACCGTCTCACTGCAGTCCAAGGCGTGCTGGCTGAATTTCTGCAGCACCGCCAGGGTGACCGCGTCGGCCTGATTGTATTTGGCAGTGCGCCGTTCGTACAGGTGCCCTTTACTCAAGATCTGGATGCCTGCCGTATCTTGCTGGAAGAAACCACGGTGCGCATGGCCGGGCCGCGCACTGTATTTGGCGATGCCATTGGCCTGGGAATCACGCTGTTCGAACGCAGCGAGGTGGAGGAGCGCGTGATCATCGCACTGACCGACGGCAATGATACCGGCAGTAAAGTGCCACCGGCTGAAGCCGCTCGAATCGCCCAGGATCAAAACGTCACGATCCACGTGGTCGGGGTCGGCGATCCTACCACCGCCGGTGAAGATATACTCGATGAAAGCGCCCTCCAAACGGTCGCTGCGAATACCGGTGGCCGCTACTTTCACGCGGCCGATCGCACCGCGCTGGCAGCCATTTATCAGGAACTGGATCAAATGGATACCCGCGATCTGGAATCGACCAGCTATCGCCCACGGCGTGACCTGTTCGTGTGGCCACTCGCAGCCGCCTTTCTGCTCAGCCTGATCCAACACCTACGCATGCCCTACTTCGGCAAGGAGAATCGTCATGGCTGATTTCCATTTCATCCGTCCGCTGTGGCTGCTCGCCCTCCTGCCCGCGGCCCTGCTATGGCTGCAGGTATGGCGGCAAAACCACTCGCTCGGGCCCCTGGCAAAGGCCGTGGATCCGGCACTACTCAAGCACTTGCTGATCGATGCCCGCTCCCGCCAACGCATCCGCCCGATACATCTGCTCGGCACTGCCTGGCTGTTCGCGACCCTCGCCCTGGCCGGGCCGAGTTGGAAGCAAATGCCCATGCCCTTTGCCGACGAACAGGCCGGCCTATTGGTCATTCTACGTGTCAGCCCCACGATGCAGGCAAGCGATGTGCCACCCACACGATTGCAACGGGCCCGGCACAAGCTCAGTGATCTCCTCGACGCCCGCCGCGGTACCGCCACCGGATTGATTGCCTACGATGGCAGCGCGCATCTGGTGGTGCCGCTCAGCCGCGACGAGCGCATCCTCAACAGCATGGCAGAGAGCCTCCGCCCCGACATCATGCCCCGCCAGGGCGATGCCCTGGCAGAGGCGCTCGCCCTGGCACACAACACCTTTAAACGAGCCAACATGGCCGGCTCGATCCTGGTGATCACCGATCACATCAGCCAAAGCGATCATCTGCAAAGCAGCTTACCCGTACAATTCTGGTCCATGCAAAGTCTCGACGGCACAGTCCCGCCCAGTATTCAGCAGGCAGCCAAGACCTTGCGTGCCCCCCTCACTGCACTCAGTATCGACCGCAGCGATGTCGATACCATTGCCCGGCGCGCACAGTCTAACTTTGCCAACGTGAGCCACACAGCCCATACAGATCACTGGCAGGATGCCGGCTATGCCCTGCTGCCAATCCTGGCGCTCGTGTTTGTACTCCATTTTAGAAAGGGCTGGCGCGCATGATCACACGCCTTGCCTCCATCCTGTGGTGCCTCATCCTGTTGGCACTTGCCGCCGCTCTATTCACCGAGGCGGGCACCATCCGTCGGGCGGACGACCGCGGCTATCAACTGTACGCACAAGGTGCCTACCGCGCCGCGGCCGAGACATTTGTGGATAGCTATTGGCAAGCGATCGCACTGTACCGCGCTGCCGAGTTTGAAGATGCCGCTATGCGCTTCGCTGGCTACAACACGGCAGAGGCTCATTTCAATCGGGCCAATGCGCGACTCTTGCGTGGCCAATACGATGCCGCCATCGAGTGCTATACGCACGCGCTGAAACTCAGGCCAAACTGGCAACCCGCCCGCACCAATCACGCCATCGCCCTCGCCCGTGCCGCATTGCTCAAGACCGAGGGCGGCGCAGGCACCGACGGCAAACTCGGCGCGGACGACTACGTGATCCACCATCAGCCGAAACGCAGTGCCACCGATGGTGATCCGACAGAACCCGTCGATAGCATGCCACTGAGCGATGCCGAGATCCGGGCAGTCTGGCTGCGCCAGGTGCAAACCAACCCTGCGGATTTCTTAAAATCCAAATTTCACTACCAGGCCCAACAGCACATGCGGGAGGCGGCACCATGAAATCTATCCGCTACAGTATCTTACTGCTGCTGTTGGTTCATCCGCTTTACAGCACAGATATCGTGGTGCGCAGCCGATTGCTCCCCGAATCGGTCTGGGTCGGGCAACGCGTCGTCCTGCAAATTGATGTGCTCGGCAAACAGGGCTGGGCGCAGATCACCCACCTGAATGACTTACACATCGACGGTTGCTATGTGCTGCCTGCGGGCAATAATCGGGTGCGCCTGCAAGACCGAATAGATGGCGCGGACTACAGCGGCCAGCGCTATGAGCAGTCGATCTATCCACAGCGGCCAGGGATGCTCAAGCTGCCCCAACAGGCACTCAATCTAAGCGTGCAGACCTGGGGCGCACACGCTGGGCGCAGCGAGCACACGGCCTATACCGAGGCCCTGACCATCGAAGCCAAACTGCCCGCAGGCCTGAGCCATGCCCATAGCTTCATCGCTGCTCCGCACTTCAAGGCCCGTCAAACTTGGAGCACTGAGGCAAACGAATTCACCGTGGGCGATGCCCTCAAACGCAGCATTCAACTTGAAGCGCACGAACTGCCGGCAATGCTACTGCCCCCCGTGCAGACCAACCACATCCAGCACCTCGGCATCTATGCCGACAGCCCCACACTCAGCGACCGCAACGAGGGCAGCACAGCGCTCGCGCAGCGTGCCCAAACCATTACGTACCTGTTTGAATCAGCCGGTGAGGTGACCATACCCGATAGCCAGTTTCAATGGTGGAATACCGAGACCGCCACACTCACCACCATTACCTTAAAGGGCAAACGCATACGCATCAGCAGCGGCAATGTGCCGCCACCACCAGCCGCTGCGTCATCCCCCACTACCAAGCCGGCCACACGACTCGCCATCCCCCTGCTGCTCGTTGTGAGTGCGCTGGCAGCAATCGTCGCGGAAGGATTCAGGCGCCGCCGCAACAAGCCCAGCTCGCCCCAGGCCCTCGAAAAAGATTTATTCATGCGCATCACACGTGCCGCTTCACAAGGCTCCACCACCGCAACCGTGCACGCCATGATCGAATGGGCTCAGCTGCTTACCCAACAGCAGTGCACCCTCAGTCAATTCCTGGAATCGTTTGCCGAGCCGAGCACACAACAATATGCCGCTGAATTACTCAGAGACCCAACCGCCAGACCCTCCAGTATCGACCCCAAATCCTTCCTCCGCGGCCTGCGAACGGCCCGCGCACGCTACCTAAAAACACGACCCGAGCACGCCCGTCTCAGCCGCGCCGATCAAACTCTGCCGACGCTGAATTAACCTAAATTCGGGAGTTGGAGTCGATGAGATTTTGTAAGATTTTGTTTCACAGGGCATTGCAAAGGCGTGAAGGTACACCATTGGGTGCATCCAATCGAATTTGCAATGCCTTGTGGGGCAAAAGATTGCGAAAGATCGCGGATCCAACTCCCGAATTTAGGATTAATCCAGACAAGAGGTAAGCTTGCGCAGAGGCTCAACTCGCAGTCTATTCACGGATCAGATTTAACCTGGCACTTTCCAGTTTTTGTAGATCGGCCACCGGCATCATCTCGACCGGCTGAGATAAGCGCTTGATCTGATCCTTGTGCAGCACTTCGCGTTGATTCAAGGCCCTGGTCAATTCAAGAAACTGGGTTTTATTGACCGCCAGACTCTCTGCCACGACTTCCACCTCTCGCGTAATCAACTGGTTGACTTCCGCGACCGCCGCCACCTCCTGACTGATTTGCTCACTCTTTCGAACCACCTGATTAATCTCTTGCTGCAAGCGTTCAAACTCGGCCCTGAATCCGTCCGGAGTCAGTTCCACACTTGCCCGACTCCACAGCGACAGCCCAACCAACAGCACACCAAAAAAACTCAATACGCCTCCGCCCGGCCCAAACACCTGTTTACGCACCCACACCCAACATACCGAAAGCATTGCCAAACTACCAAGAATGAGTCCGACAATGAATACAAGCTCGTTCATATTCATTATTCTAACCATAAGTACTTTTTCACTTTAATCAACCAACGCACGCAGAAAATAGAGACTTCACTATTTATGGGGATAACACGTCCGGCAAACCTACCATGTTACATACAATGAGTCCCCGGTGCCCGACCATAAAACACCGCAAAATTATCGCATCCGACGTTGCTTTATCTGAAATGAATGCTATCCTTTTTAAATAAGGCTAGTGCGTATGTCTCCATTCTATGCCCATACAAAAACCTGTTCGGATGGATCGCTATGCCCCGAAAGGGAATGGGAACCGTTGTTTTCAGAGGACTGCGTCGGATTAAAAGGCAAGCCCTGCCCCAAGTGCGAAGCCTTGGACCCGCAACATGGTCATCTCAACAAGGTGGCGTATTGGTGCGCCAAGTTCGCCGCCGAAATGTTCCCGGAGGGCAGCGAAGACAGGGAAACCGCCCACCAGTGGGGATTCCTCGCCGGTCTCTGGCATGATCTGGGAAAGTTTTCTGATGAGTTTCAAAAATACTTAGAGAAGGCGAGCGACATTCATTGTGACGAGGTTTTAGAGAAAATCGATCATAGTACTGCTGGAGCGCAGCTAGCAGTATCAAAACATCCGCTTGGATACTGCCTTGCCACTGCAATCGCCGGGCATCATGCGGGACTACTGGATGCTCGCCATGAATCCAAAGCCTGTCTGATCAAACGCCTAACAAAAGAGATTAAATCCGTAAAAGCAGCTCCTCTGGAAATCACCAACCTTCAACTACCTGGACCTGCATCATTCATAAAGCCAAGTTGCTCTGCGTTTACCCTATCTTTTTTTCAGCGCATGCTTTTTTCATGCTTGGTTGATGCGGACTTTGTCGCAACGGAAGCCTTCATGAACGAAGGAAAAAGTATATGTAGACCTCAATTCAAACAGCAGATACTAGAAAACGCACTTCATGTATTGGAAAGTAAAATCGAATCCTTTGGCACACCGATCAGTGAAGTAAACAAGTGCAGATCTACAGTCGTCCAAAACTGCTTTTCAGCAGCAAACCAACCACAAGGACTGTTCTCTCTGACTGTTCCCACTGGTGGCGGGAAAACCCTCTCATCCTTGGCCTTTGCTCTCAAACACGCCATCAAACATGGGCACAAGCGCATCATCTATGTCATCCCATTCACCTCCATTATTGAGCAAAATGCGAGTGTATTTTCAGATCTGTTGGCAGAACTCGGCGATGACATCGTACTGGAACATCATAGTAATTTATCTCCAAATAAAGAAACTACCTTTACTCGCTTGGCCTCTGAAAACTGGGATGCCCCCATTGTCGTCACCACAGCTGTGCAATTTTACGAATCACTCTTTGCTGCCAAAACCTCACACAACCGAAAACTGCACAACATCGCAAACTCAGTCGTCATTCTTGATGAGGCTCAAGCATTGCCGGTTCAATACCTCAATCCTTGCCTGCGTACACTGGAACAGCTTGCCAGTCATTACTACACCACCATAGTTCTTTGCACCGCGACTCAACCAACCGTAAGCAAAACGGAACAATTCAATATTGGACTCGAACACATCACGGAAATTATCCACGATACCTCTGCCCTCTTCGCCTCACTCAAACGTGTGAACATCCACTACCGAGAGACGCTTGACGATCAGACCATCATCAATGAAATGTCAGCGGCTGAGCAAGTCCTCTGCATTGTCAATACCCGCAAACATGCCCAGGCACTTTATCAGCTTTTGCCTGAAAACGATGATGAGAACTACCATCTCTCTGCTCTAATGTGTCCAGAGCATCGGCAGCAAATCCTATCCACAGTTCGTCAACGGCTTGACCTCGGACGGTCCACTCGCCTCATTTCCACCCAACTGATCGAAGCTGGGGTGGATATTGATTTCCCCACCGTCTATCGTAGCATGGCTGGCCTAGATTCCATTTCGCAAGCGGCTGGTCGTTGCAACCGCAATGGGAAGATCTCGACTGGCCAAGTCCACGTCTTTCACTCCGAGCACACCGCATCCGAAATCTATTTCAGGGAAACCGCGAATGTCGGCCACGAAATTCTTGACCTGCACTCAGACGACCCGCTTTCAACCGCGGCAGTGAGCGCCTACTTCGACAAATATTACTATCAGCAGAAATCAAAGTGGGACGCCAAAGACATCATGACAGATTTCAGTATCGTCCGAGATGCAAAGCTCCCACTGCTTTTTCAATACCGATCCGTTGCCGACAAATTCAAGCTCATCGAAAACAACCACATCCCCATCATCGTCCCATGGGACGAAATGGCCAAAAAGCTTTGCGAACAGCTCCGTAACCTGAGCATTCCACTAAATCGGAAACTCTTTCGTTCTCTACAGCGCTACACAGTCCAAATCTACGAAAATCAGTTTTGGAAAAACCACCACCAATTCGAAACACTCCGTGACGGCAAATTCAATGTCCTCATCTGCCCTGAAACTCACTACTCCGACGCCTTTGGCCTGAACCTTACCGACGAAGCACCTAACTCAAAATCCCTGATCTGCCAATAACAGTCACTCCTGGTCAAAAAACGGGGCACCTAGAAAAAGATGCCCCGCATACAAGACTTAAACGTTAGCGATTAAATCAAGATCGGAAGAGCACACGTCTGA
>CAXQRK010000045.1:0-20024 GCA_964226535.1 Polaribacter sp. | reverse complement strand
CCGAGATCTACACCAGCTTATACACTCGTTCCCTACACGACGCTCTTCCGATCTGATTTAAACTTAATCAAAAAAAATTAGTTTTCGATTTTCAAGATGCGGCGCTGGTGGCGGCCGCCGTCGAACTCAGTATCGAGCCAAATGCCGACGATCTTAAGCGCTAATGGTGCAGCTACCGGGCGGGCACCGATGGCGATGCAATTGGCATTGTTGTGTGCTTTAGTCATCCGCGCAGACCATTCATCCCAGCACAGACCGCAGCGTATGCCTTTGACTTTGTTAGCGGTGATGGCCTCACCGTTACCGCTGCCGCCAAGCACAATCCCGCAGTCGGCTTGGCCGTTTGCGACAGCTTGTGCGGCCGGGCGGATGAAATCAGCATAGTCGCACGGTACGGTGGAATGGCAGCCACAGTCAATGATGGTATGGCCACGATCGCGTAGCAATTGTATGATCGGGGCCTTTAAGGGGAAGCCTGCGTGGTCTGTGCCGATCGAAACAGTGAGGGTTGAATTGTGCATAAGAGCGAAAAGTAAAAGCGTCCCGTATTGCGCAGGGCAATACGGAAACTTATGTGAGTGGATAAAGATTAAAAAAGAGTTGCACTCAATCGTAGAGCACCTAATTTGAAGTGCTTTTTATATTCAACCAAAATTTTTGTTATGCCAAGAGAGCACGTAATGATTGAATGCACTGAAGCTCGCGCTGAAGACAAGCCCGTATCCCGCTACATGACTTCGCGTGATAAGAAGAAGCAGCCGGACCGCATCGAGAAAATGAAGTACAATAAATTTCTTCGTCGCCATACCTTGCATCGCGAAATCAAGACTTAGGCGGCTCTCAAGCACGAATTGTTGAACTAATTGTTGCAAGCCTGCGGCTCGGTTTTGATGCCCATCGTTTTGGCACGTTGTTTCCAAAGGCGCCGGGCTAGCTTGCGCAAGTCGTCAACTTGATCCGTCTCATCGACGATCTCCACGCCGACGAGGGTCTCAACTACGTCCTCAAGGGTGACGAGTCCGACAGTGCTGCCATATTCATCTTGTACCATGGCCATATGATAGCGCTCTTTGATCATATGCCGAAACAGCTTGTCGACCGTCATCATGTTCGGCACGAAGGCGACCGACCGCTTGACGCTGTGCAACGTCTGCATGGGATCTTTGAAGCAAGCTTGCAGGGCATCCGAGCGTAGCACAAAGCCCGAAATCACTTCGCTGTTGTCACCATATACAGGGATTCTGGAAAACGCGTGTGTTTCCGCTTTGTCGGCAAAGTCTTTGAGCAAGGTAGACTCCGGCAAAGTAAACAGGACGAGTCGCGGCGTCATGATGTCATCAATTTGAACTTTAGAAAGTTCCAGCATATTGCGAACGATCCGGCGTTCTGCTTCGTGAATCGAGCCGTCTTCTTCTCCCAGGCGTGCCACTGCCAGGAGTTCTTCGCGATGCTTCGGTTTGACTTCGGCGCGGCCAAAGGTAAGTAACCGGGTGATCCCTTGGCAGAGCCAGATTACCGGCCGTAATGCTCCGTTCATGACGGGCAGTACTGCTGCGCTAAACGGCGCAAAAAATACCGGATAGCGTGCCCCAAGTGTCTTGGGAATGATTTCGGACAGAACCAGCACCATCAAGGTAAGCACAGCGGCGAAAATGCCGCCGGTGGCGTCGCCATAGACGCGTGCATATTGAGCCCCGGCTCCGGTGGCACCCATGGTATGCGCAATGGTGTTCAAGGTCAGAATTGCCGACAGCGGTTGATCAATGTCGCGCTTTAACTCATGCAGGCGCTCTGCCCAGCGCTTACCCTTGGTCCTGGCGGCTTGCACTTGGGTCGGTGTAATGGTCAGCAGGGTGGCTTCAAGCAGAGAGCATACAAACGAAAAGCCCAGTGCAATACCGATGTAGGCGAGTAGGAGCGTCATGTGACAACAGGTATGAGGGCATACACGGGGGTGTGACTGTCCCACGTGAAGCGCCAGCATCCAATTGAAGGCTGCATTCTAGGGGCCTGCCTTAGCATGCTGGCCAAATTTCGTACAGGCATTCTGGAAGTGTGTGTATTCGTTCGTGTTTGTAGGTGAACTGTAAACATGTGTGGCTTAAAGCTTAGAAACACCATAACTAAGGATGGAATTCGCAGACTCATCAATCGAAAACTTTAAACAATCACTGCAATCACACGATAAGCATTGTGTCGGACTGTTGCTGAAACGACATTGATTCGGCAGGGTATTATGCGGTTAAGTTTCGCTCATTACACCTCGACGGCTGTGCGCATTTTGAACGATGGTGGAGAACAGGTAGGGTCGGTAATGCTGGTCTACGATTTCTGTGGACGTGGAAACAGGATAGTCTGCTTACCAAGGGTCTTGCCTTCGAGTGTCGTACCCCATTCAAGCTGGCCATCCAGACGATCAAATTCTGCCGCGCCGACAAGTCCACGAATTTGCTTGGCAATCCCCGGCATGACCGGTGTAAGCATCACTACTGCCAGACGCAGGGCCTCTGCCATATAGGCCAGGGCGGTGCTTAATTTGGCCTGATCGTCTGCTGCATCCGATTTGGCAAGCTTCCATGGTGCCCGTATTTCGGCATATTTATTAATTCCGGAAATGAATGTAGCGATACGGTCCAAGGCTTTGTGAAATTGAAATTCTTCAAACAAGGGAATCAGTTTTTCTCGAGTCTGTTCCCACATTGCCCGCAGGTGCTGCTCTGCGGGCTCATCCACGCATGCTGCCGGGATGGTTCCGGCAGCATAGCGATTGCCCATGTTCAGTAGACGGCTCACCAGATTGCCGAGGTCATTGGCAAGCTCGCTGTTGTAACGCTTCATGAATAATTCGAGCGAAAATTCACTATCCTGGCCGACATTCATCTCCCGCGTCACAAAGTAGCGAAAGGCATCCGTGCCAAACTGTTGAATCAAATCGAGCGGATTGATCACGTCGCCCTGGCTCTTTGACATCTTTGCACCAGAGCTCAGCCACCAGCCGTGTACCAGAAAATGCTTTGGCAATTCAAGGCCGAGGGCTTTGAGCATGATGGGCCAATAAACTGCGTGTGGCGGTACCAGAATATCTTTGCCGATAACGTGATAGTCCGGCGGCCAATTGTCTGCGAATGCATCGGTTCCATAGCCCGCCGCAGTGATGTAGTTTGCCAGTGCATCAAACCACACATAGGTGACGTAATCTGAATCAAATGGCAGTTCAATGCCCCATTCTAAGCGCGATTTGGGGCGGGAAATACACAGATCATTGAGCGGTTCTTTCTTTAGAAACTGTAGCACATCGGCGCTGCGAAAGCAGGGATAGATCATCTGCTCATTGCGCTCAATGAGGTCGATCAACCAA
Organism: Polaribacter sp.; assembly: GCA_964226535.1. Taxonomy (GTDB): domain Bacteria; phylum Verrucomicrobiota; class Verrucomicrobiia; order Opitutales; family Coraliomargaritaceae; genus Lentimonas. The sequence goes on along the minus strand of CAXQRK010000045.1, from coordinate 16,666 downwards.
TCCTGATAATGCGCCAGTCTAAAGAAATAATTGCTCTCCACTACGGCTTCGACCTCACCAAAAATTTCCGGCCAGCGCCCATCGACTTTCTCTTTTTCGGTGACAAATTGTTCCTGGCGTTGACTGTAATAGCCGTTGTAGTCGGCCTTATAGATCGCGCCCTGATCAAACAGCTGCTGCAAGATCGCGGTCACTACTTTTCGATGCCGCACTTCGGTGGTGCGAATATAATCGTCGTTGGTAATCTGCAGATTGGTGCAAAGTTCCTGAAATGCAGCGGCATGTCGATTGCAAAATTCAAGCGGTTCGATGCCCTGCTGTTGTGCCGACATCTGGACTTTTTGACCGTGCTCATCTAGCCCGGTTACAAATTTCACCGTATCACCCTGAAGACGGCGAAAGCGTGCGATAATATCGGTCAGCACTTTTTCATAGGCGTGGCCAAGGTGCGGCGAACCGTTTGCATAGTCGATTGCGGTAGTGATGTAGAAGTTTTTGTTCATGAAAGCCATGTACAGTGGGCGATTTTATCCTGGAGCGCAAGTTCGCAGAACAAGCGTTAATTCTGTGCGCTCAGTATGACCCAAGGCGCTACACTTGCTGCGCACGCAAGCCAGTTAATGGGCGCTGGTCCAGATGCGCATGGATTTGAGAAAAAACAGTTCCAGCGCAGCGCCTTGATTGAAGTTGAGCTCCAGGAGCCCGGCACTGTGTTCGAGGATTTGGATGGCTCGATTGAGTGCGGCTATCGGAAGTTGGCCGGGCTTGGCAGTTTCAATGTCACGGGCAAAACGGGCCGTGGCTTTCTCAATCTCACCAAATAGTTGTTTCCGATAGCCACGGCTGATGCCGCTTTCCATGGCGTCCTTTTCCTCGGCACTGATGTGTTCGGCAAGGGTTTGTTTGTGCCTATTCCAGGCAGTGCGTGTCAGTTCGGCTAGAATTGTCTGGAAGCGTGCATTCAGGCCGTAGCTGCTGAGCACGATGTGAGGAATTGTCTGTGCATGCACGCCCTCGAGTAAGCTGCCGAGCCAGTTCTGATAGCGTTGAATCCAATCGGGCCAGTCGGCATGTGAGATGGTTTCAATTCCTGCAGGAATCCGAAAATTCAGGCAGCGACTGCGAATCGTATCCAGTAGTTCATAGGGCCGAGCAGTGAGTAGGAATAGGGTGGTGCCTGCCGGGGGTTCTTCCAGTGTTTTGAGGAAGGCATTGGCTGATTGCACATTCATCCGGTCGGCTTCGAATACAATGCCTACCTTGCGCCCGCCCTGATGAGCGCTCTTTTGCAAGTCAATTACCAGACGACGCATCGAGTTTTTCGGCCATTCGCCAGCGACTCGCTTACTCTCGGAACCGATCTGAATCATACGGGCCTTGCCGCCGGGACGCAGCACAAAGCAGTCCGGATGTTGGTAGGGGTCGCGACTTGTTTCGAGAAGATGTGAGGCGATGGCCCGAACGACCTGTTCGAGGTAGTTGGGGCTGGCACCATGCAATAAAATACCGTGGCCGAGACGATTGCGGGCGAGTGATCGTTCCAGTACTTCAACCGTACGGCTATCGCGTAAGGCTTCGGGTAAGGCTTGTTTCAGTTGCATTGCTTAGTTTTGAGGCTAAAAACATCTTGAATTGCACGACTGGCAGCATCCCATGCATGCCGCCTACCAATTTACCTCGGCATTTCGAATAACTACAATGTTTTGCATCCAACCACCTGTGTACTGCTGCTTTTTTTGCACTGAGTACAAGTATGGCTTTAGATTATTTTTCGATCCACATTCTTTGTATGCAAGAGTAAGCTCACCAGTCTTTGAGCGTGGGTTGAGTTGTAAACTGTGTAACATGAGCAGTGCGCCGGTGAATGAGTTGTTTGACTGTGTTGAAGACTAGCATCATCCAATCATTAATGTAAATGTTTTTCGGAGTCATTCAGTGCACAATATAAGCTTTTCGGTCGGAATGAATAGTGTTGTATGGTCCGAGGAGTGTTGCTGCTCGCAAGGTCAGTTTAAATGTATCAATTCACTAAAGCTCGTCCGGCCAGCAGATCGATTTGGCAATGGCAATGGCAGTGCTGTGATCACTTAGTTGGCTAACCAGTTCAAGTGCAAATGGTATTGCCGTACCGGCGCCGCGTGCCGTGAGGATCATTCCGTCTCGTACAACAGGCGCATCGAGGGCAGCATCGAGTTCATTGCTTACGCTGGGATGACAGGTGTAGCGCAGATCTGTGTGTAGACCGGCATCGAGCAACAGCAGTGGTGCGGCGCAAATACAGGCAATGAGTCGACCTGCTGCGAATTGTACGCGCAGCAGGTCACAAATCAGTGGGTGTCGGCGGATCTGCATGATGCCGGGGCCACCGGGCAGAATGACTGCGTCAAAGGGTTCATCGATAAGTTCGGTTAAGGCATGAGTGGCAAGGACCGTCAGGCCGCTACGGCTCGGCACGCGTCGCCTGTCGTCAAGCGCGACGGCCACGACTTCGACCTTCGCTCGGGTGAGTAGATCGATTGGGCTGACGGCTTCGATGTCTTCAAAGCCGGGATGCAGAATGATCAGGGCACGCGCAGGCATGATTTACTTGTTGTGATTTGCAAAATAGCATAATTTAAGGACTATAAAAGCATGGTTTTGCGACGGAATCAAATGCAATTCGAATGAAAGCGCCCTCAGATCCACCCGATATTCATTTTTCACAGCTTGGTCGCAGTATCCAAGCGCCTGTGATTGTCGATCTGATGGATCGGGCCTTGGCAAATCCGGAACTACTGTCACTTGCGGCCGGTTTTACTGATAACAGTGTCTTGCCGCTTGAATTGGTTGGGCGCTTCGCTGCCGAACTTACGCAAAATCGGATTGAGGATGAGCCGCTTCAATACGGCTCGAATCAAGGCCGCATACGTTTGCGTGAGTTGATTTGTGCCGCTATCGCGGCGTATCCGGGAGAGCAGTCGACTGCATTCGATCCCGAGTGCTTGTTGATCACGAATGGTTCACAACAGGCACTGTATCTCTCGATTCAGGTGATTTGCGATCCCGGCGATATCGTGCTGGTGGAACAGCCGAGTTATTTTGTCTGTCTGGAAATGTTGAAAGGCCTCGGCCTGCGTCCGATTGGGATTCCCTGTGACGATACGGGTGCTATCCTGGCGGATGAATTGGAATGTTTGTTGCGCACACTGGATCGACAAGGTGAACGTGAGCGTGTGAAGGCGGTGTATCTGGTCAGTTATTTTAGCAATCCAAGTAGTCGGTCGCTGGAATTTGACGAAAAAGCCGCACTCGCCCAGGGCTTGCTGGCCAATGGCTACCACATTCCGGTGATTGAAGATGCGGCGTATCGAGAACTTTATTTCGAGGAGCCACACCCCGCGCCTTCCATTCTCAGTATAGATGCATTTGCGCCCCTGCCGAAGCTCTATTTAGGGACTTATACGAAGCCCTTTGCCTCTGGCCTGAAAATCGGCTATGGTTATTGCTCGCATCCTGATTGGTTGGCTAAAATGCTCAGCATTAAGGGACATCAGGATTTTGGTTCAGCCCATTTCAATCAGTCGATTCTCGAGCGTGTATTGGATACCGGGCTTTATGCCAGCTACCTGACGACGATTCAACAGCACTATGCGCATAAAGCGGCGGTAATGCATCAAGCCCTCAGTGACGGAGGCCTGCAGGCAGCGGGCTGGCGTTGGCACTTGCCCGCTGGTGGTATGATCTTCTGGCTGCGCGGACCGGCTGGGGTTGACTTGCGCATGGAACATGCATTTTGCCAGCGCTGTATTGAGCAAGGCGTGCTTTATGTGCCGGGCGATCTCTGTTTTGCCGCCGGCCGGCCCTGGCACTGTGCCCGCCTCGTTACCGGCTCACTTCCAGAGGCTCGGCTGCGGGAGGCGGTCGAACGCTTTGTCGCAGTGGCTCGCCAATTCGACTGCTGATGCCATTCAATCCATAATTTGAGTTGAAAACAAGCATCCACTCGCCCACAACAAGGCTGCATATGGACTGCTCTTCGCTCAATTATCTGCTAGCTCTTGGCTGTCTCGCTACATGGCCTGGCTGTGCCACGGTGCCCGAGCAGTCCAACCGTCCCGAGATCGGCGTTCCGGCGGCCTGGACCACGATTGCCAGCGATCATGGCGCACCTCAGGCATGGCTGAATGATTTCAATTCGGCAGCGCTCAATCGCATGGTACAGGAAGCGCTTAATAATAATGCGGATATACGCATTGCAGTGGCCCGCGTATCACAGTCCACTGCCGAAGCCGCCATCGTCGGTGCCGACTCGCTGCCTGTTGCTGATCTGGGACTCGCTGGCAAGCGACAAAAAATCAACAACTTTGGCCCGCAATCAATCGACGCGGTGCGTTTTGAGAACTATGCGTTTAATCTGAACATCAGTTGGGAACTCGATCTTTGGGGGCGGCTGCGCAATCGCAGTTCGGCGGCACTGGCACAGCTTGAGGCCAGTCAGGCGGAACTTGAGGGTGCCCGTCTCTCACTGGCCGCTCAGGTCAGCAAGCGCTGGTTTGATTATATCGAAGCACGCCAACAGTTACAACTTGCCAAGAATACCGCTCAAAATTACCGTGACAACACAGCCGCGCTTGAGGCACGCTTCAATCGCGGACTGGTCGAAGGGCTCGATTTGCGTCGGATTCGCACCCAAAGTGCGGGTGCCGATGCCGATGTGCAAAGACGCCATCGCATCCTCGATCAGGCCACCCGTCGTCTTGAAGTGCTGCTCGGGCGCTATCCGGCTGCCCAACTTCCGGCTGCGGATGTATTGCCAGCCCTACCGGCGCGCATTCCGGTCGGGCTGCCGAGCGACTTGATTCAGCGTCGTCCGGATCTCGTCGCCGCTGAACGCCGCCTTGCCGCCAGCGATCAGGCCTGGTCTGCTAGTCGCAAAGACTTGCTGCCGGCAATCCGCCTGACCAGCTCGGGGGGCAGCGCTTCACAGGATTTTAGCGATCTATTGGATCAAGACTTTTCAGTCTGGAGTTTCGGCGGCAACTTGACACAACCGATTTTTCAGGGCGGGCGTATCCGCGCGTCGATTGATCGCTCGGCATCGCTGCGCGAGCAGGCCGCCGCGAAGTATCATAATGTCGCGCTGCAAGCATTTCTTGAAGTGGAAATGACGCTGGCTGCCGAGACTCGTTTGCTGCATGAATTTGATCAGTTACAACGGGCCTCTGTAGAGGCCAGTGCCGCCGAAACACTGGCCTGGAAGCGCTACCGCAATGGTACGCTTGATTTTCTCAATACACTCGACGCGCAACGTACCGCCAATCGCGCGCGCAGCACTTTGCTGGCGCTGCGTAACCAACTGTTGCAAAACCGAGTCGATCTGTATCTCGCACTGGGTGGTCCATTTCAGCCCGCATCATGAACAAGCGACTCCCCATACTCATTCTGGCGCTCGCCGCAGCGCTCACCGCGACCTTCGTTTTGCTTAAACCGACGACCCGAGAAGTCACCCCGTTGCGACCGGTGCCGATGGTTGAAGTGATCGAGGTGCAGGCGCAATCGATTCAACTTACAGTTAGCAGTCAAGGCACGGTTCTGCCATGTACGGAAACCGAACTTTCGGTGGAAGTGAGTGGCCGCATCCTCGAACGTTCGAAAAATTTTCGGGCGGGGGGCTATATCGAAGTCGATGAAGTATTGCTGCGCATCGACCCGGCGGATTACGCCGCTGCGGTTGCGGTGCGAACGGCTGAGCTGGCCAATGCACATCTGGTTTTGGCACAACAAGAAGCGTTGGCCGAACAAGCGCTGGCTGATTGGACAGCGATGGGGGTGGGGCAAGCGAGCGAGCTCGCCCTGCGTAAGCCACAGCTCGTCCAGGCCCAGGCACGCATCGACAGCGCAGAAGCGCTGCTCAAACAAGCGCAGCGCGACCTCGATCGTACCCAAGTAAGAGCGCCCTACAGCGGCCGTGTGCTCTCAACCGCGGTCGACCTCGGCCAATATGTAAGCGCCGCCCCCGCCGCCTCGATCGCCCGGATCTATGCGACCGATTGTGCCGAAATCCGGCTACCGATCACCGCGCGTGAGGCTGAGTTGCTCGACCTGACCGGTACCAATCCGTCCGAGGTGCGCATCACCAGGCTTAACCGTGCGCATGGCGATGTCTGGCAGGGCAGGCTGGCGCGCCTGGAAGCGACCGTTGATCCGGTCAGTCGCTTGCTCTACGCAGTCGCCGAAGTGCAGGATCCCTTTCAAGCGCCCGCGGCGCTGCGCCGCGGGCAGTTCGTGGCCGCAGAAATATTCGGTCAAAAGATCGAGCGAGCCTATTTGATTCCCCGATATGCACTGCGTGGTTCGCACTCTGTCTATGTCGTCAGCCCAGACAGCACCCTGCAAACACGCAGTGTTGAAATTATTCAGAGTGATCCGCAGCAAGCCGTCATCGGTGCTGGCCTGACCACGGGAGAGCGCGTCGTGATCAGTCCTATCGCTTATTTTATCGAAAACATGCCGGTTCAGATAATCGACTCGCAATGATTCGCTGGTTCACTAACAATGGCGTCGCCGCCAATTTGCTGGCCTTGATTGTGATCGTGGCCGGCCTGTTTATGGCCTTCAATATCAAGCTGGAACTGTTTCCTCAAATCGATCTCGACCGTATTCAGATACGTGTGCCTTACCCGGGGGCGGCGCCGGAGGAAGTCGAAACCGGCATTATCGAACTGATCGAAGATCGCATCCAGGATGTCGAAGGCATCCACACAATGACCGCCACCGCTGCCGAAGGCATCGGCTCGGTGTCGGTCGAAGTACAGCGTGGCTACGATGTGTCGCAGGTGAATGCTACGATTAAGGTGCGGATTGATTCGATCGATAACTTTCCAGAACAGGCGAAGAAGCCGCTGGTGGAGGAATTGCTGATCCGCAACGAAGTCATCTCCTTGGCCATTCATGGCAATACCGATCCCATAACGCTTAAAGAAATTGCCGAGCTGATGCGCGACGAACTCGGCAACCGGGAGCAACTTACCCAGATCGACCTGAAGGGCATCGCTGCTTTTGAAATCTCGATTAATGTCTCCGAAATCGCATTGCGTCGGTATGGACTGACTTTCGACGATGTGGTGCAAGCGGTTCGACGAACATCCGTCGATATCCCCGGCGGCGTGATTCGATCCATCGGCGGCGAAATTGTACTGCGTACCACCGGCAAGGCTTACACAAAGGCAGACTTTGATTCCATCCCGCTGATCACTCGCAAGGACGGTGCCATCGTGCGCCTCGCTGATGTCGCCAACGTCGTAGATGGCTTTGTCGATGATCCGCTCGGCACTCAATTCAACGGTGAGCCGGCCGTGCTGCTACGCATTTTTGCGGTCGGTGATCAGAGTGCGCTTGATATTGCGGATCGCGTGTACCGATTTGCACAACAGATTTCACATGAGTTGCCGGAAGGCATTAATGTGGACGTCTTTCGTGATTTTACCTACTACTTAAAGGGGCGCCTGCAAATGCTGATTGAAAACGGCTTGTATGGCTTGCTGCTGGTCTTTCTCATCCTCACCTTGTTCTTGCGGCCATCGCTGGCGTTTTTCGTCATGCTCGGCATTCCTATCTCCTTTTTGGGCGCGATGGTGTTGCTGCAGCCATTGGGCATCAGTATTAATCTGGCCTCGTTGTTCGGTTTCATTTTGGTGTTGGGCATCGTGGTCGACGATGCCATCATCGTGGGCGAAAGTATCTTCACCCAATTTCAGCAACACGGCGGTCCCGGTGTCGAAGCGTCCGTTGCTGGTACGCATAAAGTTTCCATCCCGGTGACCTTTGCGGTGTTCACTACGATTGTCGCGTTCTTGCCAATTCTCACCATTCCCGGCTTTCTCGGTAAGTTTTTCTTTCCGATTCCGGTCGTGGTGATCGCCACTCTTATTTGGTCCCTGATCGAGTCGAAATTGGTGCTCCCTTACCATCTCACACTGTGCAAGGTCGGTAGCCATGATCGCACAAATCTTGGCTGGCTGCGTCGTCGTCAGCGTCAAATCGCCGACAGTCTGGAGCATTTTGTGCAACACCGCTATCGGCCGCTACTCAGCAAGGCGATTCAATACCGCTATAGTACAGTGGCGAGTTTTGTCGCCATGTTAATGATCATGGGCGGCCTGCTCGCAGGGCGTCATATTCCTTACATCTTTTTCCCGCCGGTGCCTTCCGATTATATTGTCGCCAAGCTGGTCATGCCAGAAGGTACCGCGATCGAAGTCACCCGCCGCGCGGTTGAACAGATGCAACACGGCCTCAATCAGCTCATTCGTGAAACCGAAGATAAGGGCTATGGCCAGCCCTTTCAAAATGTAGTTGTGACGATTGGCGCGCAGCCTTTCGCAGGCAGTGGCGGCCCGAGGGGTGCCACCAGCGGCAGTTCCAGTCCGCATCTGGCTGAGATCGCGGTGGAGCTGACCAAAAGCGAGCGTCGGGCCGATGGCGGCAATATCAAGGACCTCTCCGCTCCCAACCTGGCCCAGCGCTGGCGCACGTTGATCGGCCCTATCGCCGGTATTAAGGAACTGTCTTTTCGTGCCAATGCTGCCGATAGCGTCGGGATGCCGATCGACATTCAACTGTCTGGACGTGACTTCGAGCAACTGCGGGCCGGTGCAGAAGCGATCAAAGCCAAATTGGCGACTTATGAGGGCTTGTTTGATATTCGCGACAACTACAGTAGTGCCAAGCGTGAGATTCAGTTGCAGATCAAGCCCTCCGCGGAGGTGCTCGGCTTGCGTCAAAGCGATCTTGGTCGCCAGGTGCGGGCCGCATTCTACGGCGTCGAGGCCCAGCGCATTCAACGCGGTCGTGACGACGTCAAAGTCATGGTGCGCTATCCGATCGATGAGCGCCGCTCAATCGACCATCTGCAAGCATTACGCATCCGCACGGCCGATGGTGGGGCTGTGCCCTTCGAGGCAGTGGCGGATTTTACCCTTGCTGAGGGTGCCTCCACGATTACACGTGTGGACCGCCGACGGGTGATTAATATCACTGCCGATGCGAATAAAGCAGTTGCTGATATCGGTCGAATCAAACGAGAGCTAAATGGCACCGACTATCTGTTTGCTCCAGGCCTGTGGCGGGATTTGGAGACCAAGCTGCGCGAGTGGATCAAGCGCCCGGTGCGCCCCAGCGCGATCGATCAATTATTCGATCAACCAATCGGCATCGCCTGGTCCTTCGAAGGAGAAGCACGCGAACAGGCAGATGTGTTTAAGCGCTTGCAGTCGATGACACTGATCGCGCTCTTCATTATTTACGCCTTACTCGCCATCCCACTACGCTCCTATATACAACCGCTGATCGTGATGGTGGTCATTCCGTTCGGCCTAATCGGTTCTATTGGCGGACACCTGATTATGGGCCAGCCGATGAGCATCCTCTCCGTACTTGGTTTCGTTGCCCTTACCGGTGTGGTGGTCAACGATAGTCTGGTGCTGGTCGATTTCATTAATCAAGAGCGTGCTGTCGGCAAGCCACTGCGCCAGGCGATCGAAGCATCTGGGGCACAGCGTTTTCGCCCGATTCTGCTCACCTCACTCACCACTTTCGGTGGACTCATGCCGGTGCTATTTGAAACCAGTCTGCAGGCCAAATTCCTAATCCCCATGGCGATTTCATTGAGCTTCGGGGTGCTGTTTGCCACCCTCATCACACTCTTACTTGTGCCCGCATTTTACACCATCCTCGAAGATGTCCGTGAGTGGATCGTACGTATTCGGCAGCGGCTCTTGGCCACAGATTGACGCCTCAACCATGCACGCGAACCTGTATCTTGTCGTCAAAGGCTGGGCACTTTCCTATCTATTCATTGTTGGACTCAGTCTGAGTGCACAGACTCAATCAGACCTCGAAACTGAGCGTCTCCTCGACATCAGCCGGCGCGAGCAAAAGATCACTCAACAACTCGCCGCCGATCCCGAATTTTACAGCGAGGCCGACCTTGAGCGTCAGATCAACGCACTAATTTTGGCCTACAGTCACTATCTGTCCGCTCACCCGGATGACTTGAGCGCCCTGATTTTGTACGGTAAACTGTTGCGCCGGGCCGGTCACCACGATCAGGCCTTCAACGTTTTTCTCAAAGCCGATGCACTTGATCCACAGATCGCTGTAGTCAAACAACAGATCGGCAATCACCTTGCCGAAACTGGCAACGCCAAGGCCGCGCTCACTTTTTATCTCAACGCGATTGAACTCGACCCCGAGGTGTCCATCTATCACTTTGCTGTCGGTGAAATTTTGCACAACTTTCGCGATCAATTGCTTCAAGACCAGCTATTCAGCCGCGCTGCACTTGACCGCGAAATGCTCAATGCCTTTCAAGCTGCGGTGCGATTGGACCCCGACAACTTCGATGCACAGATGCGTCTCGGCGAGGCCTACTATGATCTCGTCGAAGCTGAGTGGGGTGCTGCACTGCGGCATTGGCAGGCGCTTCGCCGCGCTACTTCGGACGAGGCCTCACTGCGCTGCCAAATTCTGGATTTGCATATCATGCGCGTACTCGGCAGGCTCGGTCGCTGCGCCGAAGCTCGTACGCTGGGGGCAAAGATTCTTCACCCGGTCCTGCAACATTCCAAACAACAGGTATTGGACCAAATCACACCACCCTCAGCCACCGAATAAGATAGGTGAATCCGGTCAGTAATGCTATGGTTGCTGACTGATTTCAGGTGCTTCGACATTTCCAGTGGAAACTTGCGGAAATATCTTTTTATATGCTGGCCACAACCATCAGCAAACAGATTCAGTTATGGCCCGATACTACGAATGCTGAATCAGTTGTTGCAAGCGCTCGTGGTCGACTTTACCATGCGCATTCAGGGGTAATTGAGCTACTTCAATCATTTGCTTGGGGATCTTATGATTTGCCAAATCAGCCTGTAACGCAGCCTTTAAATGGGACTTGTGCCGACCTCTTTGGTCTGGGATGTACAAGGCAACAATTCGTTGTCCCCATTCCGAATCTGGCCAGCCGAGCACCAAGACCTGCCTAACCAAGCCCGTGTGTATGATTGCTCGTTCCACCTCGTGCGGATCGATCTTTTCTCCGCCGCTGATGATCAAACGATCACTGCGTCCGACGATATGCAAACATCCGGCAGTATCCCAATAACCTTCATCGCCGCTCACATAGCCAACAGCAGATGCGGATGGCGAGCCGACGTGATAGCCCTTAAACATCGAAGCGCTGTGGATCCGGATACGTCCGGTCTCTCCCACTGCACACATGCTACCATCTTTGCGGATCAATTCAATCTGTACATGTGGCAGTGGTCGACCTGCATTGCACTGGCCGGCAAGAAACTGATCTGGTGGCAATGCCGTGACCATTGCCGCAGTTTCGGTCATACCATAACTCAATATGAGTGGCAGTTGCAAGGCTCGTGCTTGCTGCGCCAACGCCTCCGGCATGGCTGCGCCACCAATCAAGATCGCCTGCATGGTGGTCAACCAAGTCACCAATGATTCTTGTGTGATGAACCGTTGCAACTGGGTCGGTACCAGCGACAGGCAGCGCCAACCACCCGCTAACTGAGGATAATGACCGGCCTGTAGCGCCTGCACACTGGGAAACACAATCTGCCCACCTGATAAGCAGCAGCGCATCAATTGCATCAGCCCGCTGACATGAAACAGCGGCAACATACAATAAGCTGTAAGTGGCTCCGCTCCAAACAAGGCCTGAAAACCCTGACACGCGGCAGCCAGGGTGTGCCAATGATGGATCGCAAATTTGACGCCGCTTGAGCTGCCACCGGTCGGAATTAAAATCGTACCAAGCGGTGGCTGTCGAATCCCTCTGCGCGGTCTTTCAGTAAACGGTGCCGGCCCGAAAATCATGGCTGGATTAACTAATTGCTCGACCGCTTGCCACTCGATATGACGCCAGTTCGGATTGGCCAAAATAACCGGCACGTGTAAATAAACCGCCGCAAAATAAACGGCGGCAAATCGCAGCGGATCGGTTTCCACAAGCATCACACCGCGCGTCGATGCATCTGCACCAACAGTACGGATCTGGTCTATGGACGATTTTACTCGATCCCCAAAAACATGCCCTGGCACGCCTTCAACCCAGTCACGTTGCAGTAGCTTTAGTTCAAATGGGGGAGCTGTTGCCATATATGTTCAGGGTTGAATCGGGCACGCAGTTCGGCCGTCAGCCTTGCGTCGAGATGCGAAGCAAGCAGCCTATCCTTGAATGCATGCAAGGTATCAAATCCGATTCCAGGATTGAGCCCAGGCAATTGATCCGCCACACGAAGCGCATTTTCCCGACCGATCAGGGTCTCAAACGCTGAAGAAAGTACCACCTGCGAGGCTACCGGGCGTAAGCGCTCAATTAATTGTCCGCAATCACCGAGCAAAGCAGGTTTCAAGACCAAGGGGCCCGGCCAATTACCTGGCTCCAACCAGCGCTGCCCATCTTGAGCCGAGAGCGACTCGTCCAATGCGATCGGTATTCCAAAAGACGCGGCGGCTGCAGCCATTTGCGCTTCCTGGCCAACTGGCAGTGGCTGCTCTAGATAGTCGATCTGCTCCGAACAGGTCTGCAACACACGCAGCCACTGCTCTAACTCAGCCAAGGACAGTCCCGCATTCGCATCTAAACGTAATCGCACTCCCTCAGGCAGCATGGCGCACAAGTCTTTCAAGTACACACACTCAAGAGCCGGCGGCGCGACCCCGATCTTCCATTTAAACCAGCTGTAGCCCTGCGCCAATTTAGCCGCCAGCACCGATTGCGCTGCTGATCCTGCGGGCAATAAGCCGGCCAATTGATACGCGCGCCGGGGCAACACCCAGTTCAATCCCGCCACTGCCGCACTCACTCCAAAGGCGCAGCAAGGCAATGCCGCCAGCGCCTTACGGTCTTGAGCCAACTCAGGCGTGACGATTAGGCGTTGTAAAAATGCCTGCGCCTGCTGCATCGTTTCAGTGCCAAAGCCCGGGATCGGCGCGATTTCACCATAAGCCACCTGTGAGGCCTGTTCGACCCGCACAATGAATCCTTCGCGCAGCGACCACAGGCCCTGTGCGGTATGCAGGGGGTGAACGAATGATCGACGATACGGATGATACGAAAAGCGCAGTTGCATTAAATACAAACTGTTGTTTGTCCTTGAGAAAAGACAATCTTTTGCTGGAATTAAGCTATGAAAGTAGCCACTGCACCTAGACCCAACGATTATTACCTGCCGGCCGATGCGTTTTTTAACGACAACTTCCCGACCGGTCTGACTTACGACGATCTTTCGCTCGCCACGCTTTATTCCGAGGTATTGCCCCGCCAGACAAATCTCGTGACCGATCTTTCCGCCCGACTGCAACTGCAAATCCCAATCATCTCCTCGGACATGGATACCGTGACCGAATCAAAAATGGCGATTGAAATGGCACTCAATGGCGGACTTGGACTAATCCACTACAACATGAGCGATGCGCACCAGATTAAAGAAGTCGCCCGCGTTAAAAATCACATTCACGGCTTCATTCAAGAACCGATCAAAGTGGCTCCAGAACAGCAGATCGGCGAAGTGCTTGAATACATCCATACCCGTGGCTTTGGCTTTAGCACCTTCCCAGTGGTCGATGCAAATAATCGTTTACTCGGCCTACTGCCCGGCAGTGTCGTCAAACCACGCTATGCCAACCGCCTGGTTGCCGAAGCCATGACACCACGCGATCAGGTCTATACTTTGACCGAACAAGAAATCGCTCAAGATACAATCAAGACTGCCGATGAATTCTTCACTCGACATCTCGGCATTCACAAGCTTCTGATCGTCGATGCGCAAGACCGCCTGCGTGGCCTGTTCACATTGAGCGACATTGAGCGCATTAGCGAAGAGTCGAGTCAGACGGTCAAACCGGCTCGCGACGAGCATTTTCGCCTGATGTGCGGCGCTGCGATTGCCACTCATCGGCGGCCCGATGGCGCTCTGGATACAGCGCGCATTATCAATCACGTCGGTCGATTGGTTGACGAGGGGGTCGATGCTGTCGCGGTCTCCACCGCACATGGATTTTCCAAAGGTGTCGGCGATGCCATCCGCATGCTACGCACAGAATTTAAAACGCTTACCCTGATTGCTGGCAACGTTACCTGTGCGGAAGGCGTCGAATTTTTGGCCGATGCGGGAGCTGATGCGATCAAAATTGGCCAAGGTCCGGGCTCCATCTGCACCACTCGCATCGTCGCCGGCGTTGGCATTCCGCAAATGACCGCACTGTACGTCGCTTCCCTGGCAGCACGTAAGAAAGGCGTGTCCATCCTGGCGGACGGTGGGATCAGCAAATCTGGCGATATGGTCAAAGCACTGACGCTCGCCAACGGTGTGATCTGCGGCAGCCTGCTGGCCGGGTGCAACGAAGCTCCCGGCCAGATTATTGAAATCAATGGCAAGCTCTACAAGCAATACCGTGGCATGGGTAGCAGTGCTGCGATGCAAGACGGCTCTGCCGCCCGTTACGGCCACGATCGCAAAGATGTCGTCACCAAAGCCGCTGCAGAAGGCATCGAAGCACTCAAAGAAGCCTCTGGAGCACTTTCCACGGTGCTCGCCGAACTGATCGGCGGCATCCAGTCCGGCATGGGCTACCTGGGGGCCAGCCAACTTTCCGAACTCCGTGCCAAAGCGCGCTATATCCGGGTCTCTCCGGCCGGCCAGCGCGAATCCTCTGTACACGATGTTATCACGCTCAAAACCAGCGATACCAGTTTGAACGCATCCAAATAAGCTCGATACACATGCTCACCCCATTTTCCTCTCAACTGATTGCTGACACCGGTATCTCCACCGGTGACGAAGGCAAGGGCCGCGTCATTCTTGAAATTATCCATGAGCTTCGTGAGTTGACTGGCCGTCAAGACGCGGTCGCCGGAGTCATGAAAGTCAATGGTGGCTCCAATTCGGGGCATACTGTTGCCGGCCTCAAACTTAATTTGCTTCCCGGTGGCGTCGCCGATCCGTACGTACCTCATCTGCCGATTGGTTGCGGCGTGGTGGCCGACCCGCGTAAATTCCTGTGGGAAGTTGCCTATGCTGAGCAGCATGGACACAGCGCTCTGCAGCGACTCGCCATCGACGAGCGTTGCCTGGTGTCTGACCTCTGCCACCGCTTGCTAGATCTGGCCTTCGAAGAGTACCGGGTCCACATCCTCAACGATGAGCCACGTGGTTCCACCGGGCGCGGCATCACTCCGGCCTACCTCGACGAAGTGGGCCAGTTCCAAATCTTTTATGCCGACTTCTGCGGGCCCAAGGATGTCTTTGCCGCAAAGCTGCGTGCCCGCGTCGACCGTGCGCTGCGTGTGATTGAGCACGTCTGTCAAGTCGCGCCCACACGCTGGGCTGAACTGTTCGAGATTCTAAGTGCTGCCGAAACACGCGCCAACCAAGCAATTATTAACAGTGGTGCGTTCAGCGTGGATGAATTCAATTTCAGCCAATTCGCTGGGGATCGCCCCTTCTCGCTCCAGACCGACGCACTGATTGACGCTTATTGGGCAGCTGGGCAGACCCTCGCCCCGCAAGTCTGCGACGTGCGTGAACTGATCCTGCGTGCACAGGATGCGGGCCACTATATCATCGGTGAATTCGGCCAAGCTTATTGGCTCGACAAACGCCATGGCTTCGCACCCAACGTCACCGCTTCCCATACCTTTACCCCCGAATTTTTTCAGTCCGCAGGGATCCCGGTGCAAGCGATCCATACAATTGGTTGCTGCAAAGCGTATGATACCAAAGTCGGCACCCATGTATTTATTGCCCAGATCGATCCCGCGCATCCGCTCAGTCAACAACTGCGCATGATTGAATTTGGCGCAACCACCGGTCGCCAACGCATGGTTGGCTGGTACGATGCTGTGGAAAAAGGCGATGCCCTTCGCTACGGCGGCTATCAGGACCTCGTGCTCAACAAACTGGACGCGCTAAGCCACAGAGGCGATTGGCAGGGTGAATTACAAATCTGTACGGCCTATGCGGACCCCGCAGGGCAGATCCTCCATCATGTGCCGCGTCAGGACAGTTATCGGCGCACACTCAAGCCAGTGTACCGAAAACTGCCTGGCTGGAGTGAAGAAATCTCTCAAGTGCGCCATTTTTCGGCGCTGCCCAGAGCCGCACAGCACTATGTCGCATGGATGCTCAAGGCGCTGGTCGATGTCGCCAATCACGGCGACCAAGGCATCGACAAGCTGCCGAATCTGCGCTACATCGGGGTTGGCCCGGAGCCAAATCAAATCATTAAAGATGTGCCAGCGACACCGGACTTGTTGAAACTCATTGAGTAAATAGACTCCCCGAACGTTTTTGGCCGGATCGATTGCATCCCTGATGTTTGACTGGAATGAGGCCGCCTCCAAGCATCTTTCTCCTTGCGCAAGGGCTAACCCAAGTTCGTCAGAATAGAGGCTCAAAAATGTCAGATCCTTACATATACAAGGCTCAGGTAGGCTTTCGGTGGGCGTGGCCGAACTTTGCGCACGTATTCTTTGACAAGGGTATAATCACCTTGGTAATCACCCCCTTCAAGTAGACGCTGGAAGATCTGCTGGGCGCTGTAAGGGTGTTTCTCCAGCCAACTGCGGATCGTTGCTTTATGGGGATCGAGTTTACCGGAGCGTCCC
>CAXQRK010000044.1:0-7365 GCA_964226535.1 Polaribacter sp. | reverse complement strand
TGTGCTCTTCCGATCTATTCGTGAGATAAAATTGCATTTTCTAAAAAAGTCGTCAGCTGTTCGTTATCAGTGGTTCAATGATTATTCTAGGTGGTTCTGAATACCGCACATGCCAAAGCCCTAGCTAAGGTTCAGCAAATCTTATACAACCGTTTGATCTGCGATAAGCCAGTCCCCAAGCTTTGGATCTTTTTAAATCAGTTTTGCAAGCTTATTTTATTTCAGTGAGATAAGCTTGCAAAACTGATTTAAAAACACCTGGCTATTGTTTTAATGACCCGCATCATGACAGCCACAACTCGCCACCACGAACCGATGATCTTCACCCCGTGCAAAGATCAGGCTACTCCCCTGTCGGCCATTCAACAGGAAGTGCGCGCGCTGAAACACACTCGTAACGCCGTGATCCTTGCGCACAATTATCAAGTCGATGCGATTCAGAGAGTGGCCGACTATGTCGGTGATTCACTCGGCCTGGCCTATCGTGCAGCCGAAGCAGACGCAGATGTAATCGTATTCTGCGGGGTGCACTTCATGGCCGAGACAGCCAAAATCGTCAACCCAGGCAAGGTTGTGCTGCTGCCCGACATGCAAGCTGGCTGCTCACTGGCCGACTCCTGCCCGGCTGACAAACTAGCTGCCTACAGGGCAGCGAACCCGGATGTATACATTGTGGCGTACATTAACTGCTCGGCAGCGGTCAAGGCGCTCTGCGATGTGATCTGTACCAGCGGCAACGCCCGAAAAATCATTGAACAAGTACCCGCCAACCGTGATATCCTGTTCGTGCCAGATCAAAATCTTGGCCAATGGGTCTCCAAACAAACAGGTCGCCGTATGCAACTCTGGCCCGGCTCTTGTTATGCACACGTCCTATTCACCCAACAGGCGATTGAACACCTCAAGCTCCGCTTTCCGGACGCAGTCGTGGTCGCCCATCCCGAGTGCGTCGAGACCGTGCGCGATAATGCAGACATGGTTTGCAGCACCGAAAAAATGGTCGGTTTTTGTCAACAGAGCACGGCAACACACTTCATCATCGTCACCGAAACCGGTATGATCCACCGCCTGCAACGCGAAGTCCCCGACAAAACCTTCATTGCCGGCCCGACCGACTCTTGCGCCTGCAACGATTGTCGTTTCATGAAAATGAATACGATTACGAAAGTCCGCGACTGTCTGCGCGACATGAGTCCGCAAATTGAAATGGACGAAACCCTGCGCCAACAAGCCTACCTTCCACTCAAACGCATGCTCGACTGGAGCCGCTAACAGCAACACGGAAGATCGTAAAGTACTTCATGTGCAATTCAAACACGCCGGCCACAACGTACGCATGGCACGCAACATCGTAAAGGATGTCTAAGATCAAGCTAGTGAATTGGCATTTTCAATTGAAGGCCTTTGCCAAGCATCGTTTTTCCGACTTGTCGAGAACCTAGCATGGTAACAGCTGAGGGCGAGTTCAGGCCGGCCTTCAAAGTGAGGTTTAATTATCAGTGCTGACTATTTATTGCTAATCCAGACACTGCCATAGGGCGGCAAGTCGATCGTGCCTTCGAGATCATCGTACATCTGGCCACTGATTAGATCACTCCATGACTCGGTCGCAATCAAGTTCAACTCCACGAGTGAAATCGTCTGTGGCTGATCCGACACATTATGTAGCGCAAAAATGCTCTGGTCACGGTTCAAGCTCTCACGCCAGAATGCAAAAATTTGATTGCCAAAGTGCAGCGTATATTGGGTGGCATTGGGATGAAAGGCGGCTTGATCACGACGGATACGAATCAGGCATTTGATTGTATCAAACACTTGCCGATGATGCCGCTCGGGATCATCCAAAGCATCCTGTAATCCCCTCGCCTGCCACTTATAGCGGTTGATGCTCCGAGCATGACCAGTTGTCGCCATGCCCGTGCGATCATTCTCTGTACCCAGTAAGCTGTGCACATAGATTGCCGGCAGGCCTTCCAGGGCGAGCATAATGGTATGCGCACATATAAAGCGCTCTATCTGTAGACCATCGATGCCGCCGGCTACGGTTCGTTGCATCGCACTAAACAATGAAATGTTGGCCTCATAAGGTTTCAAGTCGCCTTCAGGAGTGCATCGCATTGAAATCTCACCGCCAGATTCGCGCACAACCTCCATCAAAGCATCTAACTCCGCTGCTGACAGCAAGCCTTCGGCGGGACGCAAACCGATGCCGTCATGTGATGCGATAAAGTTTAGATAGGCACGTCCGCGCCGGGCAGGTGGCATTGACATCATCCAAGTCTTGAGGTGCCGACAATCACCGCTCAGCAGAGCATGCAGTAGGAGCGGCGGCAGCGAGAAATTATAGATCAGATGTGCCTCGTTATCATTGCCAAAATAACTAAGGTTCTCACGATTCGGCACATTGGTCTCGGTGACGATGACTGCACTTGGTTCAAGATTTTCAATCACCAAACGCAGTAACTTGATCAATTCATGTGTCTGCGGCAGATGTACGCAGGAGGTCCCGGAGGCCTTCCACAAAAAGGCAACCGCATCCAAACGGAAGTAGCGAATCCCCATCGCAATGTAATGTCGAATAATTCGGACGATCTCCAGCAACACTTGAGGATTGCTAAAATCAAGGTCGACTTGATCGGCACTGAAGGTACACCATACTTCGCGCTCGCCTTTGACTGTTTGCACGCGATTCAACAAGGGCGAGCTGCGCGGACGAATCACCTTCGACAGATCGGCATACGGTGCACCATCCACAAAATAATCCCTGCCCGGATCACGGTCTTCGAGGAAATTTTGAAACCATTGCGATTGGGTGGAACAATGATTCACCACTAGATCCGCCATCAGGGTGAAGTCCTTGCCGATGGCTTGTATATCTGTCCACGCACCAAGCTCCGGATCGACCGCATAGTAATCGATCACCGAAAATCCATCGTCCGAACTGTAGGGCATGAAGGGTAAAATATGCACGCCACTGACGATACTTTTCAACTCACGGGTAAGGAAATTCCGCAAGCTCTGCAATGCGCTCTTACCGTCCTGCACAATAGAATTCGCGTAAGTAATCATGATTACATCAGACTCATCCCACTTACTCGTACCGGGTGCGACGGCCGAAGATTGCTCAGACATATTGGCCGCCTCGAAGAGTTGATCGGTAATCACTTCAGTTTGCTCGGCGCCATAAATCTCGGCGACATGCAGGGCGACTCGCTGACGCACACGTTGCGCCTTGGGATGTAGCGCCGGATTTAACACCGCGCCTGCACCAAAGGCCTGGCGATCATCTTCGACCGCCTGCAGCAGGCGATCCAAAATATCCGGCACGGCCGAAATCACCCGTTTCCAGCTTGGCATAAAGGGCACATCCATCGACTTTTCAGGATCCAAATATTCCTTGCCGGCCTGCATGATATTCTCGGCAAACACTTCAACCGCGGAACCTTCGGTATGCCGGTCAAAGGACAGACCATTCATGACGGCATCGTTGTGGTAGCTCTCGACCAGATCCAGCGCAATCCGATAATACGAAGCCTTGATAGTCCGAATGCGCTCATAAGAAAACACTTCGCCCTGGGTCGCCATCTTGCGATACAGCGATTTAGCGATGTCACAGCTCATCTTTGACAGCCCACGCGAACGATCTTCCAACGACAGATCCTGATGTTTATGGTCATAGGTATCGGCGATATCGACCTGACAAATTTGATTGCTGGCATAGTTACGCTGCATTTCTGAGAGCACGCCCATCTCCAGGCCCCAGTCTGACGGAATCCGAATATCTTCAATCACATCGCGCTGCATCGAAAACTCGCCGGCCAGCGGATAGCGAAAACTATCCAGATATTCCAAATAATCATTCGCTCCGCACACCTTGCGCAGTGCCCGCAGCAAGGGAGTAACCAGTAATCGACACACACGCCCGTTCATTGAGTTGTTTGCCACACGTGCGTAGAAACCCTTACAAAATTTGTAACTGAAGCTCGGATTCGCGATCGGATAGATCAGGCGCGCCAATAAATCCCTGCGATAAGTGGTGATATCACAATCATGCAAGGCAACCGCTTGCGCTTTGTCGGATGCGAGCACATAGCCAAACATGTACCAAACATTACGACCCTTGCCCATCTCTCTAGGTGCAAGGCCTTTCTGCTTCAGTAAATCATCAATCGCGCGCAAGCGGGGCCCGTCATTCCAGAGCACCTCCGGCTGTTGCGGCAAACGACTGAAAAACTCAAGCGCATGTTGATACTGCGCCTGATCGGCGCGATCCAGCCCCACCACAATTTGATCCAGATAGGTAACTTGCGCGATCTCATCGACAATCGCGGACAGCGCCGCCCCTTGCAACTCCGAGTACAAAGATGGCAACACCAGCGCCATCGGTCGCTGTTTTCGAAATGCCAGCAGATCGGCCTCCAACTTTTCAAGTGGCCGATTGTTTAATTGATGCAAGGTGGTAATGGAACCGTGTTGATGAAAGTCGCCCATAAAATTATTTGTACTGATCCAAGAGGTCGAGCAGCGCCTGATTCCAGCCGACACTGGCGGGTGCGGATGCGTGCACAACATGTGCTGCTTGCGGCTGAATATGTGGGCCGTCCGCATGCGGAATCACCACTGCAATATCAGCCGCTTCCAGCATCGCGAGGTCATTCGCACTGTCGCCCAGCGCGATGACGCACCACTCACTGTCAGGTTGTACGTGCTGGTACAAGCGGATCGCCGCCTGCATGCCATCGCCTTTGTCCACCTGGCCCATTAAATGCAAAAAACGCCCACCCTGGACAACGCGAATCGCATGCTTCGCCAACTCAGCCTCAAACAACTGCTGCCGATCCGGGGTATCATGCCACACAATAGGCTCGCTAACATAACGTGATCTTGAGTAGCGTGCCATAGTTTCCGACAAACCGGTATGCTCCCTCACCTGGGCATCCGTCCAGTCCGCAAAGCCCTCGAAGCGATACGCGTCGCGCATCCGTAAGGCATGGGCCTTGGCCAAAATCACATGGCGTGACAGCCCATTCAATTGGATTAAATATTCATTGAATCGCTCCTGAACATTATGCCGATCCAGCAGCCCCGATGCTTCATGCACCGCAAGCAAGCCACCATTTTCAGCAATTACCGGTGCCATCGTCTGCAGCACATTGGCAAACTCGCGCATCTCCGCCATGGTTTTGCTGGAATTCAGCAGCAGCGGGATGCCACGTGCTTGAATCATCTCCAGCGCAGGTAAAGCCGCCGCCCATGAATAGGCATCATCCAATAAGGAACCATCCAAGTCGGTCACAACCATCACTCGTTTTTGCATAGCGACCTTATCTATCGCCTCCCACGCTAATGTCCGCATACAAACCCGTATCGATACAGGCTCGCATAGGGCCAATTGTGGCATATGCGCATAACCAAGCCAGCTCCCCAAAGGCAATACCTAAGGCAGCGTGCAAAACAATTATCCATTTCCAGACATACACCATACGAACTTGATAAGCAGGAATAATGCCAAAATCAAGCAGATACATCAGCCATGCGGATGGCCCCAGAATATTCAAGACAACCGCTGTGAACACTTCCAGCGATGCGCCAAGTGGATCATTCAGGCTTCGCTGACATATGCGCATTATATCGGCTTGCAATAGGTGCTCATCACGCTCAAGTTAATTCTTTTATTTGCATTGTGGACGCCGCTAGCGCACAGCAACATGTGGGTGTAGCTCAGTTGGATAGAGCATCGGTTTTCTAAACCGACGGTCCTGGGTTCGAATCCCAGCGCCCATACGTTTCGAGCACTCTTTTAAACGAATACCTGCAGAGGAACTGTTGACAGTTCCTCTGCAGGATGCACAACCATTATCGCTCTGTCCGCTTATTCGCTTAGACGTATTGAACGGAGACAGCACGATTCATCTTATCCAAAATAGTAAACCGCTTTATTATGAGTACCATCATCACAGACATCCGCGCCCGTGAAATCATTGATTCGCGTGGCAATCCTACCGTTGAAGTCGACGTCGAACTGGAGTCCGGCATCGTTGGTCGCGCGGCCGTGCCATCCGGTGCCAGTACCGGCGAGCATGAAGCCGTGGAACTGCGTGACGGCGACAAGAGCCGTTATCTAGGTAAAGGCGTCCTCAAAGCAGTTGACAATGTGGACAGCCTGATCGCTCCCGAACTGGTCGGCTTTGACGCTTGCGATCAATTGACCATCGACAAGATCATGCTTGAACTCGACGGCACCGCCAACAAGAGCAAGCTCGGCGCCAATGCCATGCTTGGCGTCTCCCTAGCCGTCGCCCAGGCTGCTGCGGACGCAGTCGGTCTGCCGCTGTACAAATATATCGGCGGCCCGACTGCACGAGTGCTGCCGGTGCCGATGATGAATGTTATTAACGGTGGCTCCCACTCGGATGCGCCAATTGCATTTCAGGAATTTATGATCCGCCCCGTTGGTGCAGCAAGCTTCAGCGAAGCGATTCGTATGGGGGCCGAATGCTTTCACAGCCTCAAGAAAGTCCTGCATGAGCGCGGCCTGAGCACCGCAGTCGGCGACGAAGGTGGCTTTGCCCCCAAGTTTGACGGGACAGAAGATGCACTCGACACCCTCGGCAAGGCGGTCACCGCAGCCGGCTACACCGTTGGCCAGGACATTACATTCGCACTGGATTGTGCCTCCTCGGAGTTCTTCAGCGACGGCGTCTACGACTATTCCAAGTTCGAAGGGGCCGGTGGGGCCAAACGCAGTTCTGCCGAGCAAGCGGCATATCTGCAAGCACTCACGGAAAAATACCCAATCGATTCAATCGAAGACGGTTGCGACGAAAACGACTGGGATGGTTGGAAAGCGCTCACCGATGCGATTGGTGATAAGGTGCAACTGGTCGGTGACGATCTATTTGTGACCAATGTCAAGTTTCTGCAAAAGGGCATTGATCTCGGAGTTGCCAACTCGATCCTGGTCAAAGTCAACCAAATCGGCACACTTAGTGAAACATTGCAGGCCATCGAACTCGGTAAGGTCAATGGCTACAACTCGGTGATCTCGCACCGTTCCGGAGAAACCGAGGATGTGACCATTGCAGACATTGCGGTGGCAACCAATGCTGGCCAGATCAAAACCGGTTCAATGAGCCGCTCCGACCGTATTGCGAAGTACAACCAACTCCTGCGCATCGAAGAAGAACTGGGGGAAAATGCGGTCT
This sequence comes from Polaribacter sp., assembly GCA_964226535.1. Classification (GTDB taxonomy): domain Bacteria; phylum Verrucomicrobiota; class Verrucomicrobiia; order Opitutales; family Coraliomargaritaceae; genus Lentimonas. The sequence goes on along the minus strand of CAXQRK010000044.1, from coordinate 160 downwards.
ACGCCGGCACCCTCAAATAATTCATACATTACCTTATAATATTGCAGCCCGGCGAAGCCCTTCGCCGGGCTTTTTTTTGGGGAGGGGGCTTCGTCCATCGCGCAAGCTAAACGATCACCTGCATTGCTGGAGGCCACTCCTTGTCACTGACCCATTCAAC
>CAXQRK010000043.1:0-22618 GCA_964226535.1 Polaribacter sp. | reverse complement strand
ACACGACGCTCTTCCGATCTCAAAATTTTAATATGTTTATCGAAGTGGATGGCACTGAAGTATTTAGTTTTATGAAGTACAGTGATTACACTTTGAGTGTCAATAATGGTGATAAATTTGGGATTGCATCCTTTTCCACTGGCAACTTTATAATAAGCCTTAAGTTTGAAGAGTTTTAGGCAACTGATTGGACTGATTTGTTGAGAGGCATTTATCGGCGGCGATGTAACAAGACGATTTGGGACCCATGTTGTACCAGAAGACCGGTGAAGCTGCGACCGGATGTCTGATAGTATTGGATGAAAGTGGCATATAATTCCTCAGGAATAAATGCAGCAATGCTACCGCCAGGCTCATCTTGATAGGCAGTTTGCAACTGAACCGCCCGAAATGATTCCGGTGCGCTAAGAGTCGATTTTGCCACGGATGAGACCTGAACACTAATGGTTCGATTTAGATAGTTATGGTGGTCTGCCAAGTAAAATGCGGCGGTGTTGGGCGGTGGTGCTGGCGCATCGGTGAGCACTTGTGTGCGAAACTGATCAATTTTGGCAAGCGTAATGCCTGGAATGGCGGCGAGGTCGTCGACTGCTTGAATGGGTCGTGCATCAATGATTGCAGCAGCCAGGGCCGGGCCGATTCCCGGTAGTGTATCGAGTTCGGCGGCACTCGCGGTGTTCAATATAAGTTTGCTGGCTCCATTTTGGGTGGTGATAGTAGTGGGTGTCGCCTGAGTCACCGACCTGCTGTTTACACTTCCTTCGAGTCCAACTTCAAGTTGCTGCAGCCCTGTTAGTTGCGGTGATCCGGCAGCATCAGCCCAGATCCCGATTGCGTTGCGTTGCGCCTTGCGTTCGAATTGTTTCAGTTGGCCAAGATACTGGTGCGGTGCCAGACCATCCGGCCAGCTGTTGTAAGTGGGCATGCCATAAATACGGGCCAGGCCGTTGCGGACCAATTCCGTAGATAGCATTTGCCCCTCCTTGCGTACCAGAGCAAAGTAGCGAGATTGTTGGCCGCCGCGGGCATCAGCCCATTGGGTGATCACGGTAAAGTCACCGCGTAAGAATTTTCGAGTGTATGCCGAGGCCCGCTTGCCAGCGGCAAGCACGCTTGTTTCGGAGATTGAAAAGTAACGTGCCTGATCGCGTATGCGATCCCCATAAGTATCAAGTGTTTCCGGGCAATCGACAAAGTACAGACGCACGATAAATGTCTGTTCCTGGTGCTCGACTAAAAAACTGTCACCGTCATTGATTGGGGCATTGAGTAGACGGCAGCCTTCCAGTACTTCCCAGGCATGTGCCGCCCCAGCAGTTGCTGCCATGATTGCAGAAAAAATCATGCCGCATATGCTGGGTAGGATGGAGAGATACGTGCGCATGATTCCTGATTAACATGAATAGACCATCTGGCAAGTATTCGAACGATTTGCTTGAACCCTTGGGTCAAGGCTTGCAAGTCGATCCAGTGGAGGCTTGCCTGTTGCTATGCCGGATCATACTCTAATGGTGCAACTGCGCCTTGCCTTGCATGCAATCCTTCCATCCGCTGTTGCGTCTGCGGTGGACCAGGCTGCTGATGCACCGGAGCCATTTCAATACCGTGAAGAAGGGCAGCATTTGGCAAACGCGGTGTTGAAGCGCCGCAATGAGTTTATCGCTGGGCGTCGCAGTGCCCGTGCGGCCTTGGCCGATGTGGGCATTGCCGCCGGTGCACTACTGCCGGATGTAGATAGAATGCCAGTCTGGCCGCCCGGCAGCATTGGGTCCATTTCACATTCATGCGGTTTATGTTGCGCCGTGGCTGCATCAAAGGGTGCGTTTAGAGCTGTAGGGATTGATTTAGAGAAGACCACGCGGATGAGTGCGTCCGTCATGCAGCGTGTGTTACATCCACTCGAAGCCGCCTATGTCGCCGATGATATGTCACTTGCGAGCTTAATCTTCAGTGCTAAAGAGGCATTCTTTAAGACCCAATTCCCGATCTGGAGAGCGCAGCCTGAGTTCGAGGATGTAGCACTACAGCTTGAGGAGTCCGCACAAAAACTGTCAATCGTTAAGATCGCCTCTCATTTGCCGCAGGAATTATGTGTTGCAACTCAGGCACTGCAGTTCCGCTATCAATTTTTCGATGACTATGTGGTCACCGTATGCTGGTTGACGCATGGGTAATGTGGTCATTGCCTTGCCTACAAGTCTTTGTATAATATTTTTGAATTTCGCCCATTTGCTTGGTAGTCGACCTTGCGCGGCTTGGGCAGTTGTTCAGGACTGCCTTCTTTGAAGTGGCACAGCGTTATAAAAAAGTTTGCGGCCTGAGTGGTCATCGCGATGATACGCTTAGCTCCGCGTTGCTTGGCATTTGCTTCGGCGGACTCAACCAGCCGCCGACCGACTCCTTTGTTTTGATAAAAAGGCTGCACATAGACGCTGCCAATCTCGATTACTCTGTCGTCGGTGTAGCTGTGTAAGTGCACACAACCCACAATACTGCCATCAATTTCATACACAAGGTAGTCCACGATGGATGATTCGATCTCTGCTTGTGAGCGATTTCGCAGTGTTTCCGAACGTACCCCATTTTGAGTGATCGTATAAATCGAATGTGCATCGGCTTTATTTGCGGGGCGGATCGATTGGTATGCGTTGCTGTACACCATTGTGCCGATACCGACCTTGTCAAAAATCTCATTCAGCAGAGCGCCGAACAAACGACCATCCAGGATGTGTGCACGCGGAGTGCCTGCCCGAATCGCTTGTACCGCATGCTGTGCTTTACTGTGTAAGCGTTCAGGAATATGGGTTTGTGGATCGCTTAATAAGCGCTCTAAATCAGCTACTGGCAGATTGGTTAAGGGCCTTCCGTCAATTTGCAGTCCGTCTTCTGTGGTCAAATAAATCAATTTTGAGGCATTTAACTGAGCGGCAAGTTCGGCCGCCAACAGGTCGGAGTTAATCCGCAGTGAATGGCCGCTGCGGTTGAATGCAATCGGTGTGACCACCGGTATGGTCGAAGCGTCTAATAAACAGTCGAACAGCACGGTATCAAGTTTATCAACACAACCGCTGAACAGTTGATCTTGGCCTTGAATAATGCCTGTCTCCTTGCTGCGCACACCGTTACTCAAGGCGCAACGCAGTCCGTTGCGTGTAAGACCTTGCATGATGCTTAAGCTGACCAGTGCCGAAGCTTCACTCGCCAGTTCAAGGGTCGGTGCATCCGTAATGCCTTCGCCATGCGCATGGGTGATTGGGATCTGACGTTGCTCGGCCAGTGCGTTCAGCTGTTGCCCTACGCCATGAACGAGTACCACCTTGATGTTGAGTGAACGCAGTACCGCGATGTCCAGCAGCACGTTTTGAAAATTTGTATGCGCGACCAAACTGCCATCGAGCGCGATCACAAATATGTGATCCCGGAACATCGGGACATACTTGAGAATGCCACGTAAATCCGTTGGTTTAATGGTATGGTCGTGTGTGCTGCCGAGCGTCATCGGTGGATCAATTTGGTTTGTATTGACCGATTATCAGAGATTTGTCAGCCAAATGGAATCTTATAATTGCGAATCTGTCCACATTCATGACCACCGATCCTTTATCCATAATGTCTGCAACATTTGTCGAGCCGGTTGAAAATTTCCTCGCATGGCTTGAACTGGAGCGTGGGCTGTCTCGCAATACACTTGCAGCCTATGCCGCTGATCTGGTGCAGTTTGCTCAGTATCTGCAGCAACAGGGGGTGGCGGATTGGACCTGTGTGGATGCGCAAGCGCTCAGTGCTTGGAACGTATATTTGGGCCGTTTGGCATATGCACGTAGCACACAGGCACGCAAAATATCCGCCATTCGTATGTTTGCGCGCCATCTTGTGCGCGAAGAGATCCGTTCGGATGATTTTACTGAATTAGTGAGTGCTCCCAAGCTTGTACGCAAGCTTCCCGAAGTGCTCACCCATGAAGAACTCAAGCGCTTGCTCGAAGCACCCTCGGCGAATACTGCACATGGCTTGCGCGACCGTGCGATCCTTGAACTTTTGTATAGCAGCGGTCTGCGTGTTTCCGAACTCTGTGCAATTTCATTGCAAACGATTGACTTGGACGAAGGCTATGTGCGTGTGTTTGGTAAAGGATCCAAAGAGCGCATTGCCCCAATTGGTCGGGCTGCGGTGACTGCCGTCCGCAATTATTTGGCTGCGGCACGCCCGCATTTTATCAAAGTCGGCACCGGCAGTGAATTGTTCCTCAGTCAACAAGGGCGAGCGATTTCACGCAAAATGGTTTGGGTGATGCTTCGGCAGTCGGCAGTCAGGGCCGGGATCCAAAAGCCAATCAAGCCGCATTTGCTGCGTCACTCCTTTGCCACTCATTTGCTTGAAGGAGGAGCCGACCTTCGTGTGATTCAAGAAATGCTCGGCCATGCCGATATTTCAACCACACAGATTTATACCTCGGTGCATGCGGCACGGTTGGTTGACGAGCATGCCTTGTATCATCCGCGCTCAAAAAACGCCACTCCCGGGGGGAAGTGACGTTGTTTGCAGAGTGCGTTGCCGCCGCGTCTCCATTTAGAGGCGCGGACTTATTGGCATGCGGATTCAGCTTCCGCAATCGTCTTTGAGATGCGGGAAACAATCTGGTACGGATCGCCTTGCGAGTTTGGACGACGGTCTTCGAGGTAGCCTTTATAGGCCTCATCTTTGACAAAACTGTGTGGCACACGGATCGAAGCACCACGGTCGGCTACGCCCCAGGAGAATTTGTCGATGGACTGTGTTTCATGAAGACCGGTGAGGCGCATATGGTTGTCTGGTCCATAAGCGGCGATGTGTTCATCCTTGTATTCCTCGAATTTATCCATGAGTTTCAAGAAAAAGTCTTTGCCACCGGTTTCGCGCATGTATTCGGTAGAAAAGTTGCAGTGCATACCAGAACCGTTCCAGTCGCCCTGATAGGGCTTGCAGTGATATTCAACATCGACACCATATTTTTCACATAGGCGCTGTAGAATGTAACGTGCTACCCAAAGTTGGTCGCATGCGTTGTATGCGCCCTTGCCAAATACCTGGAATTCCCATTGGCCTTTGGCCACTTCAGCATTGATGCCTTGGTGGTTGATACCTGCATCCAGACAAGTATCAAGGTGCTCTTCGACAATGGCGCGTGCAATATCGCCGACCGATGAATAGCCTGCACCGCAGTAATAATCACCTTGCGGTGCCGGATAGCCGTCCTGAGGCCAGCCCAGTGCTCGACCATCCTGTAGGAGGAAATATTCCTGTTCCAAGCCAATCCATAGATCTGGATCTTCGGCGATGGTTGCACGCGAGTTCGATGGATGCGGCGTCACACCGTCAGGCATCATGACCTCACACATCACCAAGAAAGCATTCTTGCGAGTACTGTCGGGGAAGCATGCTACTGGCTTGAGCATACAGTCGGAGCTGCTGCCTTCAGCTTGTTGGGTGGAACTGCCGTCGAAGCCCCACATCGGACAGTCGCCGAGCGACCATGTGCTCGGATCACCGTCTTTGACGCAGGTTTTACCACGCAGGTTCGGGATCGGTGTGTAACCATCGAGCCAGATATATTCTAGTTTGATTTTAGCCATAATTAGTGTGAATGATTGTCGTTGAAGTGACTGATGAAACAGTCTCTGTGGCGGGCGCACAAATCAGGCCCGACAATTGAGACGTCGATAATGAGCAAAATGCGTGCCAGCAAATGGATCGCAAGTTTTTTTGCTATGATTTGATCAATTAAGGTTTTTGCGACTACCGATTCAAGTGGCTTGTGATTGCATTGCCATATCCGACAAGTTCGAGGTAGGCCCGACCGATGCGTGTATTATTGCGGTCAAATACGGCACAAGCACCTTCCCAGTAGGCATTTTCTGGACGATTGCCGACAAATTCCTGAGCGGCCATCAGCGGACGTATATGGTAGATCATTTCAATTCCGGTCTTGGGGTGCACCGCACGCAGGGTGACTTCAGTTGGGTAGTCATTGTCCGTATATGCACTTTTCCAGGTTTTAGCGGTTTGCCATTCAAACGCTTGCGCATATACAGGGGTCTTCTCTCCCTGCGCATCAATCCAATAGAGGGCTGACCAAGGGTCTGCTTCACCCTCTTGAGTGCGTAGGCGATAAGCCTTTAGCTCTGTTCCATTGTCCAATTGGATTGCGGTCCAATCCCAGCCCACTAGATTGCCGCTCAGTTGATTGGAAGCAATTTCGTGATCCATCCAGCCAATCCCAGAAAGTTCGGTACATTTGCCATCTTCGATCAGCACGCCTGAAATAGCCAGCCGCGAATAGGTCCAGTACCAGCTTACTGCGGCGGGCGCATTACCTTTGCGACTCAGGCCGCGCTCGCCGAATATCACGGGTGGTTTGAGCGGTCGAAGCGTGATGCGCAGCGTGCGTCCTTGCGGCAGTTGCAGTTCCTTTTCGATTAGTGCATTGGTTGCATCCCAACGGGCAACAATCGGACCAACCTGCAAATCCAATGTTTGCGTCGATACTTGAGCCTGCCATCCTTCGCGCAAAATACGCTCTGCATGCCAATAGCGACCTGCGCTAAGATCGCTCAAAGATAGGTTTGCCATAAACAGTTGCTGGGTACCAAAGGGATCCGACGATGCTGGTGAAACAATGTGGTCTGCAGCGCCTTCCAAACGAAACACAGTCGATTGAAAGCCAAACTCCCTGCTCCCGTCAAGCGAGTGCAGATGGCCCACCCAGTACCACCATTCAATCGCATACCCTGGATGCGAGCCATGGTCGTGTGGGAACTGCGGCTCGAAATCAGGTTGTGGTACCGGATAACCGGAGCTTGTTGTCAGCGGCGGTTGTATCCAGTCCGCTCCCAGCAGTGGCCACCAGTTTAGCAGCATGAACATACAAATAATAGTTGATTTCATGACTTTGACTGTCGAATATAAAACCATTTGGCTGCCAGCAGACCGCACAGATAACCACACACCATCAAACCAATCCCGAACAACAGGATTGACCCCAGCGGTAGCTTCCAAAGCAAGGTCCAGCCAAACGACTGTACGTTAATCACGTAAATCAGCAGCCATCCCAGCGCCAGGCCCACTACTGTACCACTCAGCCAGGCGCTCAGGACAATACCGGCGCTTTCCAGTCCTGCCATCCGCGCGAAACTGCTTGAGGGGAAGCCCAAATGAGACAATGTCTGCCAAGTGCTTGCTGACTCTGCAAAAATGGCCAGCATTCCAAGTGTCAACCCAGCAATTGCAACAGTTATGCCAATTATGTTGAGCGCAAAGGTAACCCGAAAGGTTTGATGGAAAATCGCTAGCACTACGGCTTTGAGTTCTTGTGCGTTGCGAATGTCCAGGCCGGGAAACTCCAGTCGCATGGCATCGCGAACTATATTAGTGACGACCCCAGGCTGCAAAAATAGACTGATATTCAAGGGGCGCTCAGTGTCAAGCCACTGTCGCCAGATGGAATGGTCAATCACGGCTGTTCCGAATTCGTTGCCATAGTCCGCATAAATGCCGATGGGTGTGACTTTTTTTAGCCCGGCCGGAGTTTCTAGAGTTACTACTCCGCCCTGTAATACATCAAAGCGTCGCGCAAACGCTTCGCTAACAAAGGCTGGCTGGGCTCCAGCAACTGGTTCCAGTGCGCCGGGGTCCGCATACCAAATCTGATCAATTTGGTCTCGCCATAATTGTAAATCCACCCCTGTAAGCATCGTCTTTCCCCGCGGAGCATTGACAAATGCGACATACTGTAGGTCGGCATGGGCAACCGTTTCGTTGCCCGCCAATTTTGCGGCAAGTTCAGGGTCTATGCCATTCAAAGCATCTACTCCGGTAGAGCCCTGTTCCGATACATATAAATCTGCCTGAAAGCGTACATCGAGCCATCGCTCAATGGTACCCTGGAAACTGTTTACCAATTGCAGTATACCGGTCACCATCGCTACTGCGACTACCAAACCAGACACTGCTAATCGATGTCGACTGGAACCTTCAGCGAGACGAGTGATGGCCAGACGACTTAACGGGCCAAGATTGAACCGTTGCAGCCAGCAGTTAAGCTGTACCATCGTATTTCCTGCGAGCAGCGCTGCTCCAAAAATCCAGCAGCCGGCAGCAACGAATCCACCTATTGGGATGCGCCCACCCGCTTGCAGCTGAGCAGCTGGAAGGGTCAAGGCCAGCAATCCCAGTACGATCAGTACCAGGCCGGGCCTGTGGTGTTGCAGCCAGCTGAATCCGGGTGACCAGTCCCCGCGAGCCAGTACCTGGGCCGGAGGCGTTAGCATCGCATCTCGAGCCGGCAGCCAGCCTGCCAATAGACTTGAGACCACACCTACCGCAAAGCCAACCCATAGATCCACGGTCTGTAGCTGAATCGATTTCACAGAACTGGAAAAATATAGTGCGTTAACTGTATCAACTAATATCTGCACGGTACCGGCGGCTAGCAAGCAGCCCAGTCCGATGCCCAAAGCAGACCCGAATAGACCGATCCCAGCCGCCTCCAGCAATATTGTAAAACGAATCGTTCGGGCACTGACGCCAAGACTTTTCAACGTTGCAATCTCAGCACGCCTACGAACCACCGCCGCATCCAGGGCTTGCAGGATAAGGTAGGCACTCACCATCATTGCAATCAACGAAAGAATCATTAGATTAAGTCGAAAGGCCTCGGTCATGTCAGCTCGTTCGGCCACTCGATTTGCTGCCGGGTGTATGGCCAATCCTTTCGGCAAGCGTTCGCGTAGTTGCTGTTCAATAACCTTTAATGCAGCAAGGTCGCCAGCACGCTTGCGCTCGTCCAAAATCACTTCGACACGATCCACTTCATTCGTGCGCGCAAGAATCGCCTGTGCGGCTGGCAGATCTGCAAGCATTAGATCATCTGGAACGGCTGTATCCTCGCCGCCCAGCAAACCGGCAATCCGAAGCTCCAGTAAGCGGCCGGCAACTGAAACCGGTAGTCGGCTGCCGACCTTGAGCCCCGTTTTTTGCAGAAACGAACTGCCCACCCAGACATTCGGGGCCGTTCCGATCCAGTCATACCAGTTGCCAGCACGCTCACCAATGCTAAACTCTTGCTCGTTAAAGTACGGCAGGTTCGAAATGGATAGCAGATCTAGCCCGACGAGGCGCAATTGCCGTTGCACGGCTTCGTTTGCATTCAGCTGTTTGACCGGCCCCTCAAGTATTGGGAGCAGATGCCAGTCCGATGAATGGGTTAGCGGATTCAACTGGAACAATTGTGCGCTTTTCAGCGGGCCTACGGCTGCCTGTATGATGAAGTCACTGCGTCCAGAGACTGCCGCATTAAACAGGCCAAAGTTGGCAGTTGCGGCACGACTAGCCTGCCGAATTCCATTCAAAGAGCCCACCCCGACGGCTACAATTAGCACAATAAGTAAATAGTTCCAGCGTGCTGATAGCCAGTGACGTAGAGTAAATCTGAGCAATAAATAGCGGGCCATTCGCCACTCCCGCAGGACCAACGATCGACTCACGGCGAGGCCTCCTCAATCCGACCGTCGCGCATGTGTAGGATGCGATTGCAAATGCCTGTTATATCTGGATCATGGGTCACCAGCAATACGGCTGCACCAGACTCGGCACAGACTTGCTCCAACAGCTCCAATACCTGCTCGCCACTGGATGAGTCCAGACTGCCCGTGGGCTCGTCTGCCAGAATTAGCCGAGGACGATTCATCACCGAGCGGGCTAGGGCAATGCGCTGTCGCTCGCCACCACTCAATGCCGCCGGACGATGAGTGCTGCGATGCTGCATGCCGACCAACGTCAGCAAGTCCTGAGCTCGTTGCTGACGTTCAACTGTCGGCATATTAACTAGTAGGCCGGGGAATTCGATATTTTCCAGCGCAGTCAGGCTTGGCAGCAGGTGGAAGGCCTGAAATAGGTAACCAATGTCTTCGCGCCGGAGCTGCTCCAGTTCCGCTTCAGAACGTGCGGTCAGACACTTGTCGGCAATCACAATTTCGCCGGCATCAAAAGGCTCGATCCCACAAATACAGTTCAGTAGAGTTGACTTGCCAGTGCCACTACGCCCCATGAGTGCAACTCGTTGCCCCGACAGAATAGTCAAATCGATACCGTGTAATACTTCTATCGAATCGTAGCCCTTACGCAAACCACGGATTGAAAGTACCTCAGTCATCTTTTCAGGAGCAGATGTTTTTTGCTGTAGAGCACTTGAAGTGATATGATTTTTCACCACAAGCTATCGCTTACAAGCCTTAAAACATTACATCATTTAATGGCGGGTAAATTAGGCGTAAGGTTGCAACAATAGTTTCGATTATAGCAAAATGAGTTCTATTCATACACTTCAACGCAAACAGCTCATTCAAACGGATTTGGATACTGCATGGCACTTCATTCGTTCACCGAAAAATTTGGATGCGATCACTCCGGATAATTTATGTTTTGAAATCATCACCGATTTGCCGGAAGAAATGTATGATGGCTTGCTGATTGAGTACCGAGTCGGTCTTCCCCTGCTAGGCAAGCAAACCTGGCTGACTGAAATTAAACATATTCGTGACCATCACTCATTCGTAGACGAGCAGCGTGTCGGCCCCTACAAAATATGGTATCACTACCACGAAATACGTCCCCATGCCAAGGGCGTGCACTTTCTCGATCAAGTGACTTATGTGCTCCCATTGGGTCCACTCGGTGGACTGGCACACCTGTTGTATGTGCGCAGAATGTTGCAAGCTATTTTTGATTACAGGGCTACTGCGCTGGCGCAACTGCTGGAGTCATAAGATCACCGACCAATATCTTGATTGATGCTGGCAAGCTTGCAGACTTAGACTAAAAGCAGTCGCAGCTTCGGCAAGGTTGACTTGATTTGTTCGAACAGTATAGTTCAGGAGAATGACATCCCCTGCAACACCTACCGTAGAGATCGCTGCACCTGAAACATGGGTAGATCGCTATGGCGATTATTTATATGGTTATGCCATGTCGCGCCTGCGCAATCCGGATCTTGCTGCTGATTGTGTACAAGATACGTTTATGGCTGGGATTAAAGCATTCGATCGCTTCGATGGCAGTCGCGATATTAAATTTTGGCTGCGCGGTATCATGCGTAACAAGATCGTCGATCAGATTCGCAAATCGGTTAAAGAGCAGAAGGTTGCGATTGAGACTGAAGATGAAGCCATCCTTGAAAGCTTCTGGTATAAATATACCGGTATCGCGACGACCAATCCAAGCCCCTGGCAATTCAATCCGCGCAAAGCTTATGACAATACGGAATTCTGGAAGGTCTTTGAGGCCTGTATTGATCAAGTCAAAGAGCCGGCACGCACCGCATTTACGCTGAGAGTGCTCGAAGATCAAAGTACCCAAGAAGTTTGTAAGCTGATGGAGATTTCTGCGAATTATCTATGGGTTCTACTACATCGGGCGCGTTCTCAACTTAAAGTCGCTCTGGAGGCTAAATGGACCGGTAAAGACGTAACTTAATACACCGCACTATGCTCACTTGTAAGCAGATATCGAAGACACTGTCTTCGTCCGATTATGATCAACTCCCTCCGGTCAAAAAATTTTGTCTCAAGTTACACGTGGCATTGTGTATGTTTTGTGGTCAATTTAACCGTCAAGTAATGGACTCACAGGATATGTGTCGTCACTATAAACAACATGAGCATCATCTGGAGCACCAGCGCCCTAAATTAAACGCCGATCAAAAAGCTCAGTTAAAGGCATGTCTCTCCAACCCAAGCGGAACAGACGAGTCCTCATCTGTCGCATCCAACGCTAAAGATCAGCCCAAATCTTGAAGCATTTCGACTCAAGCGGAGGGCTGAGCATCCCATTCATCAAGATCTATGAACGGAGCCGACCATGCACTATGGGATCAATTGAAGCTGTCGTGTGCAAAGGGCTCCATCAGTTACCGCGACTACATTGATCTGGTATTATACGCGGATCAGTGTGGCTATTACACGCGTGATCATGAACGCGTCGGTCGCCATTTCGAACGTGATTTCTATACTGCAGAGAGCCTCGGTCGAGTTTTTGCTGAACTCGTCACTTGTGCCGCGCATGATTTGCTCGGCGCCGCCACAGCTGCTCAATCCACGTTTGTTGAAATCGCTGCCGAGCCCGGCACTGATCTGCTCAGTCATTTGCATGGGCATCCTTTTGCGGATAGTCATGTGATTCGCCGAGGCGACCCAATTCTCGCCAGTGGTCCAGTGGTGATCTTCGCCAATGAGTGGCTAGATGCATTGCCCTTTCACCGCCTCGTGTTTTGCGATGGCCAATGGCATGAACGTGGTGTCGGACTGAGTCAGGCTGGCGCACTGCAAGAGTTGCGCTTGGATGCCTTGAGCCCGGCAGTTGCCGATATCTGCCAGCGGCTGCCGGTGCAGGCACCAACGGGCTACCAACTGGATCTGCCGCTACAGGCAGAAAGCGCGCTTGCCGAATTACTCGCCCAAGACTGGACCGGCCTGTTGCTGTTATTTGATTATGGTAAAACATGGCAAGTACTTACCTCAGACTGTCCAGCTGGTACCGCACGTACCTACCGGCAACATAGCCAAGCGAACGATTTATTGGATCAACCGGGCACAAAAGACATTACTTGTGATATTTGCTGGGATCCATTGGTCGATCTATGCAAGCAAGAACATCTTAAATCAGTCACTCTGGAAACACAGGAATCTTTCTTTGTACAACGTGCCCGACGCATGGCTGAATTGATTATCAGTGGCACCGCCGCAAGCTTCAGCCCAGACCGGCAAACATTGATGGAACTGATTCACCCGGCTCACATGGGGCGCCGTTTCCAGGTGCTGTGGGGAGTGCGTGCAAGTTAAAGGGGATCCCTAATGTGGTCCGGTTAAGGTTCAGAGCAAATTGCGCGCTTATGGCAGTTGTTGATCCCTGATTAAGAGACGCTTTCGAGAATATGCCGACTGGCTGCTGCAGTGGCTAGCTGGATACAGTCCAGAGGGCACTGCTTGTGTGTCCATCCATATAGAAATCCACCCAAAAAAGCATCGCCGGCACCGAGGTGTAATTGTGCGGGAAGTGCTTGAACCGGAACACAGAAAGTCTCCTCTTGACGACTATAAACAACGCTGTCTTGCGCACGAGTGACAATGAATTGAGAGATCCCCTGGTCAAGGAGGGGCTGCGTAGACTGGTGAAATCGGGCTTGAGTAAAGGGAGTGTCCTGCCAGGTTTCCCATTCCTGCTGATTAATCTTGATCAGCATAATAGATGTGAGATCCACCTGCTTGAGTAGGGTGCCTAACGCCGATCCATTCAGATCCAGGGCAAACTGTGCGCTTGGATAGCGGGTTTGAATCGCTTGCATGGTGCATGCATAAAAGTCCCCAGGTAAGCCTGGGTGGAGTCCGCCGTTGATAACAAATAGTGATCCTTCGAAGGATGTGGATCCAAGCATTTCGACATAAGCCTTTACGTCCTTTTGCGATAAAGGCGGAGCATCCAATTTTAGGCTGTTTATGTGGCCGTCGATTGTATACATGATCAGATGTTGTCGGCTATCACTTTCTGATCGAATATATTTTAATTGGATGTTTTCTTGATCGCATAAATCTTTGATTTTGTTTCCATTGTAGGCGCCAAGGATTGTGTATACGCGAGCTTGCATATCCAGTTGCTGCAGCACCCGGGCGACATTGATGCCTTTGCCACCAGCACACTGCTTTATCAGTGTGTGGTTCGAATTGGTTTCATTGTCTGTGCCGGTCTGTTTGTAAAATAAATCAACGGCTGCATATGGAGAGATGATATGTATCATTGTGTATCCTCATGATGAACGTTGTTAGGCTGGTGGTTACTTTAGAACTATATGCGTAATGCTATGTGGATGTTACATTCGTCACTTATGATTAGCCGATGGGGTGGTTGTTCGTCGGTAGTATTGGGTACTTGGCTGAATCAAAACTAAAACAGAATGTAGTTCTCGAAGAGCGGCCTTGAATGACGCAAGGCATTCAAAATCAATAGATCAAATTTTAAACTCTTAGATGCTGAAGAACCTGAATAGGTGATTTTCAAAAGAGGCCAAGTGCTACAGACTGCGAACGATCAATGATCATGAAAACTGCTGACAAATTAGTCAACCTGGTATTGCTAGGCTAGATCACTGGCCTGGAATATTGTAAGGCGACAGTTTGTTTAGCGATTAGACAGCATGCCTAAGACATTTAGCTATTTATCGCAAGTCTATTTTGATGAACTCGATGGCCTCGGCCTGCTCCATCATACCCGCTATTTGCTACATCTTGAACGTGCACAGCAAAATTTCTTTGAACAGTTGTTAGGCGTCAATGATTTCAATACCGAGCGTGATGAGGATATCTATGTAGTCGTGCACAGTTTGACTGCTCGATTCCGGCGACCGGTTAGTAATCCCGGGCCAATTACAGTTAATTATACGATTCAAAGAATACGCAGTGGTGGGGTTACCATGGGCTATACCATTTGCGAACCTGAGACACACACAGTCTACTGCGAAGGCGAGCGTACGGTTTGCAAACTCTCGGCGACCACACACCAGCCGACTTCGTGGTCAGCGCCCTTTCGTGAAGCAATGGAAACATTTCAATCGGCACCCTAAAATCACGCAAAAGTAGCCAATTCAGCACTTGAATCATTACATGCACAGTTGGCGAAGTACCTGATTTATATGGATTGGTGTGGTCCTGCCGGGTTTCGCAGCCATTTATGCATGAACAGCCCTGCCCGATCCGATGCAATTCAATTCATCCGTTCTTTTCAGAGCGGGTTTTGCGCCAGTCGTCACGATGTTTACGAATCCAGTCGAGAAGGGCGCGCTCAAACCCAATATCTCTACCCTGTTTTTCGGATTCTATCCATTTATGTCTCAAAATCTCTTCGCGTTCGGCAACAAATTCTTGGTACAGAGTAGATCGCTTCGCAAAATCATCGGAAGAATCGGTGCTATTTGACATTGTGTGCTTAATGTTAATTTATGTCAGCCAATATATTATACGCATTCTAAATCGTAAATTAACAACATAGGGCAATTGTATTCAATTGACAATGTAAAAAACGAATTACCCAATTTTAACAGAAAATTAGGGAATTAATTGTTGAATGATCTGACGAGCGATATGAAGGAATGCTTGAGCCGCTGGTGATGTGGGTTCACTTACGACAATCGGTATGCCGTGGTCGCAGCCGATTCGAATCGAAGGATCCATCGGAATGTTGCCCAATAGTGGCGTCGCTAGGCTGGCAGCAGTTGCGGCACCGCCGCCATCGCCGAATGGCGTGTGGCGTGTGCCGTCGGTCGTTTCGAGATAAGTCATGTTTTCAATCACACCCAGATAGGGCACGTTCACCTTTTCAAACAGGCGTGCTCCGCGGCGGGCGACATTGGCTGCTGCTGCCTGTGGAGTGGTTACAATAATTGCGCCATTGAGGGGAATGGTTTGTACCAGAGAGAGTTGAGCGTCACCAGTGCCGGGTGGCAAGTCGACTACCAGAATCTCCAGTTCTCCCCAATTCACTTGTTGGGCAAATTGTTGAATGGTTTTCATAATCATCGGCCCACGCCAGACCACCGGTGTGTCGTCGTCGATGAGGAAGCCCATTGACATGCTACAGACCCCGAAATTTTGCAGTGGTACGATTCGGTCCTGTTCGATTGCTGGTCGGCCGGTAGCCCCGAGCATCAGCGGTACGGACGGTCCATATACATCGCAGTCCATAATCCCGACACCTGCTTTTCCGTCTGCTTCGAGCTGACTTTGGAGGGCGCAGGCTAGGTTGACGGCGACAGTGGACTTGCCCACGCCGCCCTTACCACTGGCTACGGCGATGGTATGCTTGACCCCTTGCATGGCGGCACTGTTGACCGGAGCGGTGCCGGTGGTCGCGGTGCTTGAGCCGGGTGAATGCGGTGGTTGCGAAACCTCCATGCGAACGGTGACGTCCTTAATGCCTTCCAGCGCACCGATGCGGGCTTTAATGTCGGCGCCAATTTGTTCCGGAATGCGGGTATCTGCGGTGGTGATGTCGACGCCAATCAAGGCGACGCCATCATTGAGTTCAATCTCTCTGACCAGGCCGAAGGAGACGATGTCACGGCTGAATCCCGGGAATTTGACTGTTTTGAGAGCTGTTTTAATGTTTTCGGTGTTCACGGTACTGTTGCACAGATTAAATTGCTCAGTTTGTGAGGCTTGAGTGTTAATTCAATCCGAATCGAATCAATGTTTGTCGGAAAGATTAAAAAGTGTCATCCACATGGATTTGCGTTTGCGATTGAGGCGATCGTTCGACTAATTATGTGGTATGCGTTTTGTTTACGGTTTATTATGCTTGCTTGTTGCGTCCGCCGGAGTCCTTTCGGGGCAGGTAATTGATATTGGTGAGGCCACTCGTGTGGGAGAAGGACGGCTCGCGGTGGCGTTGGAGAGCAGCGATCCGATGTTGTTGAACTTGATGCGACGGGCCTTCGGCTTACACGGTGCTTACACGCTCACTGTTGTCGAGCAGTCTGCTTTCATTTTTCAGGTTGAGCGGGCAAGTGGCGCTTCGGTGCTGTTGACGATTCGTTCCGGGCAACCGGCGCAGGAATTATTGCGTCGCACGGTGCCGGGGCGCGATGTCGAACATGCGGCACTACGTGCGGCAGATTTGGCGGTAGAGGCCACCTTGCATACGCCGGGTTTTTTTGCCGGCAAGTTGGCATTTGTGGCCAAGCAGCAGGGCATTGCAGAGATTTATACCGCCGATTTACTGTTTAATCAGGTGCGTGCGTTAACGGCGGATCGTGTGCCGGTCAATAGTCCCAGTTGGTCGCCGGATGGAACACGGTTATTGTATACGACGTACCATAAAACCGGCTTTCCGGATATTTATATGCTGGATCTAAGGCATGGTCGCACACAGGCGATTGCAACATATAAGGGCACCAATTTCAGCGCTGATTTCAGTCCAGATGGTCGTTGGATTGCGATGGCGCTTTCAAGCCCCGGTAATGCAGAGATTTTTGTGGCGGATGCGAACGGTCAACGGCCACGTCGTTTAACCATGAATAAAAGTCTGGAAGCATCGCCAACCTGGTCGCCGGATGGCCGTCGCTTGGTGTTTACCTCAGATGCGCGTGGTAAGCCACAGCTCTATGAAATTGCTGTGAGCGGAGGAGCGATGCGTCGCTTGCCAACCAATATTAGTCGCTATTGTGCTGAGCCGGCATGGAATCCGGTCAACGAGGATCTGATCGCATTTACCGCTGCCGTAGCGGGCGGATTTCAGATTGCACTATATGACGTGGACGCTGGTTCGAGTCGCGTGCTTACCTCGGTGTCAGCATCTGCGGTTGAGCCGGAATGGCTAAATGATGGGCGTCATTTGGTGTTTACCCAGCGCGAGCAGTATCGCACTCGCTTGATGTTGTTGGATGTGGAGACTGGCAAAGTCAGCCCCTTACATCTGCCGAAGTTTGGCGATGCCTCGTCAGCTAGTTTTGTGTATTAGGTGAAGCGGGTCGTTGCGCTTTCGCCAAAAGTTGTTTTTGTCCTGTTGGTATGAATTGGAATACAGTCGGTGAGTTTGAAGAGATTCTTTATGAGAAAAGTGATGGCATTGCCAAGGTGACGATCAATCGTCCGCATCGACGCAATGCATTTACTCCCGATACCGTCACTGAAATGATCAAGGCCTTTAGCGATGCGCGTGAAGACAGTTCTATTGGGGTCGTGCTATTGACGGGCGCGAATCCGCAAACAGACGGCAAATTCGCGTTTTGTGCCGGTGGGGATCAGAAGGTTCGTGGACACCAGCAGGGCGGTTATATTGGTAAAGACGGCGTGCCGCGCTTGAATGTGCTGGATCTGCAGAAGTTGATACGGTCAATCCCAAAGGTGGTGATTGCCTTGGTTGCTGGATATGCAATTGGCGGCGGTCATGTGTTACACGTTGTGTGTGATCTGACGATTGCGGCTGATAATGCGATATTTGGTCAGACCGGGCCAAAGGTTGGCAGTTTTGACGGTGGTTTTGGTGCGAGTTATTTAGCGCGTATTGTCGGTCACAAAAAAGCCCGTGAAATTTGGTACTTGTGTCGTCAGTATACCGCACAGGAAGCTTTGGAAATGGGCTTGGTGAATAAAGTGGTGCCATATGAGGCGCTTGAACGCGAAGGGGTGGAGTGGGCGCAGCAAGTGTTGCAGCATAGCCCGCTTTCGATTCGTTGCCTGAAGGCTGCGTTCAATGCTGATGTCGATGGCCAGCAAGGCCTGCAGGAGTTGGCTGGGAATGCGACACTTTTGTATTACCTGACCGAAGAGGGGGAAGAAGGTCGTAAGGCTTGGAATGAGAAGCGGGCACCAGAATTTAAGCAATACCCCTGGTTGCCCTAGCACGCTTGCGACATTGACTGATCAAGCAATGAAGGGCACGCATCACAGCGCTATGGGCATGCGCATCACATGGATCGGATTTGCCGTCAATCTGCTGCTTGGTATCGTTAAAAGCTTGGCCGGCTGGGCCTTGAATTCGAAGGCATTGATTGCCGATGGCCTGCATAGTTTTATGGATCTGCTCAGTGATCTGGCCGTGCTGCTGGGCTTGTCTATCGCACGCCTCCCGGAAGATGACAATCATCACTTTGGCCACCATAAATTCGTGAGTTTAGCTAAGTTTTTCATCGGTGGGGGCTTGCTGGTGTTGGCGATTTGGTTGGTGGTATCGTCCATACTGGATCTTCGTTCAGGTGGGCGCGTGACTCCCGTAGCCGGTAGTGCAGCATGCGTGGCGATACTTTCAATTATCGTCAAAGAACTGTTGTTTTGGTGGACCCGCGGGGTGGCCAGGCACTTGAAGTCTGGCTTGTTAATGGCTAATGCATGGCATCATCGTATGGACAGCGTGTCTTCTGCCGGAGTCGCGGTGGCGTTGCTCGGCGTGTGGATCGCCGGTGTGGATTGGGTCTTTTTGGATAGTGCAGTCACTCTGGTATTGGGTTGCTACCTGAGTGTTGAGGCGGCCAGAATCTTTTTGCGTGCGTGTGCGGATTTATTGGATGCCGCTCCAGAGCGTGCTGTGATCGAAGACCTGCGCGAACATATCCTGCCGACGCCCGGCGCACTTGCCTATCATGATTTTCGCGTGAGACGTGTTGGAGATATTTATGAGGTTGATTTACATTTACAAGTGAATGCGCAACTCACTGTTGCGAAGGGGCATCAAATTGCCCGAGAGGTCAAAGTGCGTCTGCGTGAGCAACACCCTGAAGTGGCCAAGGTACTGGTGCATCTGGAACCCGCCGATGACGCACATCTGATGGAGCGCGGGATTTCAGATGCTGGCACGGCACGGTCGGCTGATCAGGCATGATGTGCTGCGTGGAATGGTTAGCTGGGTACTCATGTGGTCCTAGCCGCAACAAAATTGTAAGTTAGCATCGCCAGGGTCGAAAAAAGTCTTTTTACCCATATACGTTTTTTGTATCTATGAGCGATTTTCTTCAACACGAATGCGGTATTGCGATGATTCGCCTGTTAAAGCCACTGGCTTATTATCAAGAAAAATACGGTACCGCACTGTATGGTTTCAACCAGTTGTTTCTACTGATGGAGAAGCAGCACAATCGCGGTCAGGACGGCGCGGGCATCGGCTGTGTGAAGCTGAATGTTGCTCCCGGCCAGCCTTATATGGCACGCGAGCGCAGTATAAAGACTAATCCACTCTCGCATATTTTTCAGGCACAACTGAAGGCATATCAGGACAAGGTGGATCAAGGTCTAATCTTTCCTGAATTTCCTCGTACCGTGAAGCAGCACTTTGCCTACGGTGGTGAAGTGCTGATGGGTCATTTGCGTTACGGCACGTCAGGAGTCTATTCGGCTGCCAATTGTCACCCCTTCGTTCGCCAATCGAATTGGCCGACTAAAAATCTGATGCTGGCCGGAAATTTCACGATTACCAACGAGAAGGAACTGAACAATGCCCTGATCAATCGTGGGCAACACCCGATTTCCGGCACCGATACCCAGACCATTCTTGAAGAAATTGGATTTCATCTGGATGAAGCGCATGATGCCATTTACCACCGGATGCGCGATCAGAATGTTGAAGGTAAGCGCATCCCGAAAATTATCAGTCAGGATCTGGACCCAATCCGTATTTTAGCGAAGGCAGCTGCAGACTGGGATGGTGGATATGCGATCGCTGGCTTGATTGGCAATGGCGATGCCTTTGTCATGCGTGATCCCCAGGGGATTCGCCCCTGTTTCTACTTTCAAAACGATGAAGTCGTGGCATATGCTTCTGAACGCGTCGCGTTAATGACGATTTTTGATCAGACGATTGAAAATGTGCATGAATTAGATCCCGGCACCGCCATGGTGATCAAGGCCGATGGTCGCATCTATTCGCAGCGCTTCACGCCCGAGCGCCCGCTCAAACCCTGCGCGTTTGAGCGTATTTACTTCTCTCGAGGCAACGATGCCGATATCTATCAAGAGCGCAAGGCGCTTGGTGCCGCCTTGCTGGAACAGATCATTGACTGTATCGACGATGACTTTGCCAACAGTGTCTTCAGTTTCGTGCCAAATACCGCCGAGACGGCTTATTACGGTCTGCTCGATGCGCTCCGCTTACATCGTCGCAAGGAAGTCAAAGAGGCGCTGCTGAGAGCCAATGCCAAGGGCACTCTGGATGAGGCATTGATTGACGAATTGATTATGGGTAACTGGCCGCGCGGTGAAAAAATTGCCCATAAGGACATCAAGCTTCGAACCTTTATTTCCCAGGAAGAGGGCCGTGCGCAACTGGTGTCACATGTGTACGATATTACTTATGGGATCGTGCGGCCCGGAGATTGCCTGGTATGTATCGACGACTCGATTGTGCGCGGCACCACACTGAAAGAATCAATTCTGAATATTCTTAGCCGCACCAATCCGCGCAAGATCGTTGTGGCATCGACTGCACCGCAGATCCGGTATCCGGATTGCTATGGGATTGATATGTCTGAACTCGGCAAATTTATCGCCTTTAAGGCGACAGTTGAATTGATTAAGGAGGATGGTCAGCATGATCTCCTCAAAGAAATATATCGCGACTGTCTGGTTCAAGTCGATTTGCCGGCAACTGAGCAGGTGAATAATGTAAAACGTCTGTATGATCGCTATAGCGCTACACAAATCGCACAAAAAATCGCACAGCTCGTCTATCCTAAAGATATTTCGTGGCAGGGTGATCTCGACATCGTATTTTTGCCGGTGGAAAAAATGCGTATGGCATTGCCTGATAACAATGGCGACTGGTATTTTACCGGGGCCTATCCAACACCAGGCGGCTATGCCGCGTTAAATCAGGCCTATATCAATTACTTTGAAGATAAGGACGGACGTGCATACTAGAAAAGACTCGACGGTCACCGCTTAATTAGATCCGCAAGCCCACCATCAACCCCTAATACTTGCCCAGTTACCCAGCTTTGAGCGGGATCAAGGAACCATGCGATGCTGCGGGCGATATCTTCAGGCTCGCCAATACGTCCCAAGGGATGCATCGCAATCGATGCGTTTAAAGCAGCTTCGTTGCTCGTGATCGGCGTTGCCATCTTGCTGCGTGTTAGACCGGGCGCAACGCAGTTGACTCGAATGCCTTGCGTTGCGTAGCTGGCAGCTGCCGATTTGGTTAAGCCGATAATGCCTGCTTTGGCAGCTGAAATCGCTTCGTGATTGGGGATGCCGCGGCGTGCCGCACAAGAAGATACAAGTACAATCGAACCGCCTCGTTTGAGCATTCGTTTGGTAGCGGAACGCACCAAGCCGAATGCACTTTTGAGGTTTAAGTCCATCGTCTGTTGAAATTCTTTTTCTTGAGTTAAATGAGCTGGTTTGATCAGAATCGAACCCACACAGAGCGCAACGCCATATATTGGTCCCATGGCAGATTCAACTATATCAAAGAATGCGTCGATCGAATCCCATGAAGTTGCATCAAGCGCAAATGTTTGTGCGGAGGGATGAGTGAATGCATTTTCACTGTCATCACGAATGCCGCGCGCCACTTGATGATCCTGTTGTAACAAAAGGTTTGTTAAGGCGGAACCGATTCCTCCGTTGGCACCGATTACGGCGAATGTGGTTGATTTTTCCCGCATAGATATGTATGTTTTATTGTGTTGATGCTCAAGTTAAAATGATAATTTTAGTATGCACTATTCACCCATTTCATAGTACTTCCCGGCAGCATATCAATAGCAAACATGGGATTAACTTTTCTATTGACGGACACAGCCGCATACTCATTTTAGTCATTTTTTGCATATGGGGCATTAGCTCAGTTGGTAGAGCGCTTGCATGGCATGCAAGAGGTCAGGAGTTCGACTCTCCTATGCTCCACAATATTTACTAAACGTATTTCGTTAGGTTCCGATTAAGCATTTTTATGTCAAAGGATATGCTTGAAAAGGCATTTCTTACATATGAATTACATAGTAAGGTTTTAAGTTATTAAAGTTTTGAGCTTGGGCAAGTATTCAATCTCGGTTGTTATGCAGAAATAAATGATTGAAAGTATCATCCAGTGGTCGAATGAAAAC
>CAXQRK010000042.1:0-9316 GCA_964226535.1 Polaribacter sp. | reverse complement strand
GATGCGGACGATGATGTGGTCAACGGGGTGGGGTTCAGCCAGCCCTCGGCACCAATGCCTATGCGCAATTGAATGCCTCGATAGCCGGGTGCTTGTAGTCGAAGGGTGATCTGTCGGAACAGTTGTCGGTGCAGTTGTTTGCTGCGGCAGATCTTGGAGCTGCTATATATTCTGTTTCATGTCACGCATACATGTGGCCAAAGTCTGCCAGTATTTGAGCGCAAGTGCTTCCGGACGAATGCTTGGATTGATGCCAACTGCGAGGAGTGAGTTGAACCACTGATGTACTTCGGCTTGCGATTCGCGCTTGCACAGGGTGCTGAGTTGTTTACGGCGCCGGGTAAACATGCTCCGTATACAGGTGCGTGCGGCGCTAGTGAAATGCACTGGATCGGCGCGTAAATCGAGTCGGAGCAGGACCGAATCCACTTTTGGTACAGGGTGGAAACACTGTGCCGCGACGAGGTGTTGACTGTGCACACGGTAGGCCGATTGCAGGAAAATGGAGATGGCCCCAAATGCTTTGTTGCCGTGCCCAGCGACATAGCGCGCAGCGGTTTCTTTTTGCAGCATGAGTACCATACGCTGCGGAAGTGGTCCAGATAGAATGGCTTCCATCCACGGTGTGGAGATCGCGTAGGGTAGGTTGGCGACGATTTTAAATGCGCCGGCCGTGTGTTCGGGCGGGCATTGCGCATGTGGGTGGTCGAGACAATCACCTTCGATTAAATGCAGGCGGGGCTGTTCGGGCAGCAGGTGCACCCGCATGTACTCGGCGAGGGTATGATCCCGTTCAACTGCCCAGACCGTGGCACCGGTGTGCAGTATGGCGCAGGTCAAGGTGCCGAGTCCGGGGCCAATTTCGATCACATGACTGTGCGCGTCCAGATCTGCCAGCTCAATTGATTTACGCACGATATTGCCGTCGATCAGAAAATTTTGTCCTAGCTTCCTGCTGGGCAAGTGTGCCAGTTGGTCAAGCAGTGCACGGGTTTGTTTGGGGCTGAGCGGCATGGCGCGGGCGTGCGCTGAAGGTCGAGATTAGATGATTCAGAATGCTCAGACAGCAGAATGTTGGAGATTCACTGTTCCAGCCTCTGTCCGTTGGCACCGTGAAACGCTTCGATCAACTGGGCAGGATCGTCAGCTCGCATAAGCGCTTCGCCGACCAGGATGGCATCGGCTCCGCAGGCCGCCACACGCAGGGCATCAGCATGCTCAACGATTCCGCTTTCGCTGACTTTGACAAGGTTGTCAGGAATCTGTGGAATAAGGCATTCAGACACGGATAGATCGGTTTTAAAGTGTTTAAGGTCGCGATTGTTGACGCCAATAAGTGCGGGGTCGAAGCGCAGTGCCTGTTCCAAATCCCATTCGTCATGCACTTCATAAAGTACATCCAGCCCGGCCATTCCAGCGGCATCGCGCAGGGCTTTGATTTCGTCGGTTTCGAGTGCACGCACGATAATCAAAATGCAGCGTGCGCCACCTTCAGCGGCTTCAACAACTTGTATCGGGTGTACCATGAAGTCTTTGCGCAGGCAGGGCGTCGTGCGCCCGTGCACTTCGAGCAATTCGACCACATCCCAAAGGTCCTGCAGCTGACCGCCGAAATAGTCAGTGTCGGTCAGTACCGATAGGCAATCGGCTCCGGCATTCAGGTACTGGCGCGCTTGATCGGCGGCGTTGTGGCCAGCATCGACGATTGCCCCGGCAGATGGGGATTTGCGTTTGATTTCGGCGATGACGGAGAGTCGGTCTGTACGTGCGAGCGCCTCAAGGAAGCTGCCGCCCTGAGGCCGCACGGAGGCGAGCCGAGAGAGTTCTTGATCGCGCACAGGGCGAATGTACTGACGCAGCGCGTGCCGCTTGGCGGCCATGATTTCAGCTAGTTTGTCCATGCGAGAAAAGCCCGACCGAATTGATCGGTCGGCTGAGCTTATTGTTTGTATTTGAGCGCAGCGGCAATGAAATTTGCGAATAGCGGGTGTGCCGCGTTTGGTTTGGATTTAAATTCCGGGTGGAATTGGACTCCCACGTACCAGGGATGTTCGGCAATCTCAACGATTTCAACTAGATCACGCTCCGGATTAATGCCGGCGATGCGCAGTCCTTTCGATTCCAGTTGTTCACGGTATGCATTGTTAAATTCAAAGCGGTGGCGATGGCGTTCGTGAATCATCTCTTGACCATATGCATCAAAGCTAACACTATCTTTACCAAGCTTGCAGGGGCAGGCACCTAGGCGCATGTTGCCGCCTTTGGTGGTGAGTGTTTTCTGATCTTCCATGATAGTGATCACCGGATGTGGCGTTGCCGCGTCGAATTCGCTACTGTTGGCCTGTTCAAGGCCGGCCACATTGCGCGCATATTCAATCACGGCAATTTGCATGCCCAGGCACAGACCGAAGTAAGGGATATGGCGTTCGCGGGCAAATCGAGCGGCGGCAATCTTGCCTTCCGTGCCCCGGTCGCCGAAACCGCCGGGGATCAGAATGCCATCCAGGGTGCTCAGATATTTGGAGGGATCTTTTTCGATTTCTTCCGCATCCAGACGAATGATGCGCACCGAGGCATCGTTGGCGATGCCCGCATGGGTGATAGATTCATATACCGACTTGTAGGCATCCTGCAACTCAATGTATTTGCCCACGACTCCAATTTCAACCTTGTGATTGGGCGCTTTTAGACGGCGGACGACATCGTGCCACACCTTCATGTCATTGTCTGGTGTATTGAGATCGAGGTGCTCAATCACAATATCGTCCAGATCTTCCGCTTTGAGTGCCAGCGGCAATTCATAAATCGAGGTTTCCACATCGCACTCTTCGATCACTGATTTGACCGGTACATTACAAAAGAGAGATAATTTTTGCCGCATTTCATTGCTCATCGGCTGTTCGGTGCGACAGACTAGAATGTCGCATTGGATGCCGATTTCGCGTAATTTGGCGACACTTTGCTGACTTGGTTTGGTCTTTAGTTCACCTGCGGCTTTCAGATAGGGCAGGAGTGTGCAGTGCAGAAAAAGTACATTGCGACGATCGACCTCAAGGGCAAATTGACGCATCGCCTCAAGAAACGGCAGGCCTTCGATATCACCGATGGTACCGCCGAGTTCGGTAATCAGGATGTCAATGTCTTCACCGCCACCGGCATAGATACGGTTTTTAATTTCATTGGTGACGTGTGGAATTACCTGCACCGTAGCACCGAGATAGTCGCCACGACGTTCTTTCCTGAGGACGTTTTCGTAGACTTGTCCCGACGTTAAATTATTCAGGCGGCTGAGCTTGCCGGATGTGAAGCGTTCGTAGTGACCAAGGTCGAGGTCGGTCTCGGCACCATCGTCGAGTACATAAACCTCGCCATGCTGAAAGGGACTCATGGTGCCGGGGTCGACATTCAAATATGGGTCGAATTTCTGCATGCGCACCCGCAGGCCACGTTGCTCAAGCAGTGCTCCAAGCGCGCCGGCAGTCAGTCCTTTGCCAAGTGAAGACACTACTCCGCCGGTGACAAAAATGTATTTTATGTGGTTGGATGGTTTCATAATGATCCGCCAAGGCATTTTTCCTCGCGTCGTCTTTAGACCTGTATTCAATCGATTGCGCTTTCTGCTTGGCAACTCTTTAATGATCCCTCCTTGCAGAAATCGAATTTTGGTGGCACCGCGATTTGACCCTTTTGTTCAATTATTAATGGTATTATAATTTATTATATATTGACTTTATGAATGTAGTGGTTTGAAAACAATGCAGCTGCTGTTAACTGTTGCTTAGATCGTATATGGTAAAAAGTTATGTGTGCATTGTGTAGTTTTTTAAAATCGACCATTGGTCGGAAAATCCTAATGGCCCTGAGTGGTTTAGTGTTGGTCTTATTTGTGCTGGGGCATATGCTTGGCAATCTACAGATATTTCTGGGGCCTGACGTGATCAATGCGTATGCGTACAAGCTGCATCATGTGATGCCGGTGGCCATGCTCTGGGGGATTCGTTTATTTTTGCTGGGTTGCATCGCGGTGCACCTTTGGGCGGCGATTTCGTTGACGCTCGACAATCGCAGGGCACGTCCGCAGGGCTATGATGTGAACCGTTCGGTGCAGATGACATATGCAGCTAAGACCATGCGTATGAGCGGTGTCATTCTGCTGGCCTTTATTATCTTTCACATTGCGCACTATACCGTACGCAACGTTCCGGGTATGGAGTATAACGAACAACTTGCTGAAGTTCCTTTAGTAAAAAATGGCGAGCCGGTGATCAAAGAGGGCGAAGTGATCATGACTTTCAACGTTAATAATATGATGGTCAGTGGATTTCAAGTTTGGTGGGTTGCAGCGTTTTACATTCTCGCGACCGGCTTGCTTTGTCTACACTTGACGCATGGCGTGAGCAGCATGTTTCAAACTGTGGGACTTTCCAACCAACTGTGGCGGCGTCGTTTGAATCGTTTTGCATGGGTCTATGGTTTGGTTGTTTTCCTTGGTTTCGCGGTGATTCCCGTCGCGGTATTGACTGGTATACTCAAGAAGACGTCACCTACGTCGACTGTTGAAGTGGTCGAAACGATTGCCGAATAACTTTACAACTAGGAGTCAAATACGCATGAATCTGAACCCCAACATTCCGGCAGGATCGCTTGCTGACAAGTGGTCCACACACAAGTTTAACATGAAGCTGGTGAATCCTGCGAATCGGCGAAAATATCACGTAATCGTGGTGGGCTCGGGCTTGGCCGGCGCGGCTGCAGCCGCCAGCCTTGCGGAGCAAGGCTATCAGGTCTCTTGTTTTTGCTACCAGGACAGTCCGCGTCGCGCGCACAGTATCGCTGCACAGGGCGGCATCAATGCGGCCAAGAATTATCAGAACGATGGCGACAGTGTGCGTCGTCTGTTCTACGATACGATTAAGGGCGGTGATTACCGCTCTCGTGAAGCCAATGTATACCGTTTGGCTGAAGTCAGTAACGACATTATTGACCAATGCGTCGCGCAAGGTGTGCCGTTTGCTCGTGAATATGGCGGACTACTGGCCAATCGTTCGTTTGGCGGTGCGCAGGTGTCGCGCACCTTCTATGCGCGTGGTCAAACCGGGCAACAACTCTTGCTGGGAGCTTATGCGGCACTGAGCCGGCAGATTGGTCTCGGCAAGGTGACCATGTATAACCGCCATGAGATGCTGGATGTGGTGACCGTCGAAGGTCACGCCAAGGGGGTGATTGTGCGTAACATGGTGACGGGTGAACTATCGCGTCATGCCGGTGATGCCGTTGTCCTGGCGACTGGTGGCTACGGCAACGTGTTCTTTCTGTCGACCAATGCGCAGGGCTGTAATGTGACTGCTGCGTATCGTGCCTACAAGCGTGGTGCTGGCTTTGCGAATCCCTGCTACACACAGATTCATCCGACTTGTATCCCGGTGCATGGTGATCAGCAGTCCAAGTTGACCCTGATGTCCGAGTCGCTTCGCAATGACGGTCGTGTCTGGGCACCGAAGTCGAAGTCGACTGCCAAGCAAATTCGCGAAGGTCAACTCGATCCAAATACGGTTGCTGAAGACGCACGTGATTATTTCCTTGAGCGTAAATACCCGAGCTTCGGCAACCTCGCTCCGCGTGACATTTCCTCGCGGGCGGCGAAAGAAGTTTGTGATGAAGGGCGCGGGGTGGCTTCGTCCGGGCTGGGGGTGTTTCTCGACTTTCGCGATGCCATCGCCCGCGATGGGCAGGCTGCGATTGCCGAGCGTTATGGCAATCTGTTCGATATGTATTGTTGTATCACGGGTGCAGATCCCTATCAAACACCCATGATGATTTTTCCGGCGGTGCATTACACAATGGGTGGCCTGTGGGTGGATTATAATTTGCAAAGTACCCTTCCCGGCATGTTTGTCGGGGGCGAAGCCAATTTTTCAGATCATGGTGCCAATCGTCTGGGCGCGTCCGCACTCATGCAAGGCCTGGCCGACGGCTACTTTATTTTGCCCTATACGGTCGGGCACTATCTTGCCGAGCAGGGAATCGCCGCTGCCGGCACGGTAACGACCGAGCATCCTGCATTTGCTGAAGTGGCAGAAGCGGTCCAGAAGCGCATTGATCAGCTCATGTCAGTCAATGGCACTGAGTCGCCACGTTCGTTCCACAAGCGTCTCGGCCAAATTATATGGGATAAGTGCGGTATGGCACGAGATAAAGCCGGTTTGACTGAGGCGATCCGCGAAATCCAGCAACTGCGCAAAGAATTCTGGTCTAATGTACGCGTGGTCGGTGAGGCAGATGCGCTGAATCCGGAATTGGAGCGGGCCGGGCGCGTCGCTGATTTTATCGAATTTGGCGAGTTGATGTGTCGTGATGCATTGATGCGTGAAGAATCCTGCGGCGGGCATTTTCGGGTCGAGTATCAGACCGCTGAAGGAGAGGCCATGCGCGATGATGAAGCCTTTCATTTCGTTGGTGTCTGGGAATATAAGGGGGATCAGATCGATCCCGTTCTACACCAGGAAAAATTGGTCTATGAAGAAGTCGAACTCGCCACTCGCAGCTACAAATAAGCCAAATAGTCAACTCAACACAGCATTATGAAACTTACACTTAAAGTTTGGCGTCAAGCGAACCGCGACTGCAAAGGAAGGTTTGTGGAGTATCAACTCGACGATGTGTCGCCTGGCGCTTCGTTTCTTGAGATGCTTGATATACTCTCTGAACAATTGGTTGCAAAGGGCGAAGAACCGATCGCATTTGACCATGATTGTCGCGAGGGCATTTGTGGAATGTGTTCAATGACAATTAACGGCATCCCGCATGGTCCTGAGCGTGCCACGACCGCCTGTCAATTACACATGCGCCATTTTCATGACGGTCAGACGATTACAATTGAGCCCTGGCGTGCAAAGCCCTTTCCGGTGATCAAAGATTTAATTACAGACCGCACGGCGTTCGATCGCATTATTCAGTCCGGCGGTTTCATCACTGCCCGCAGCGGCAGTGCGGTGGATGCGAATGCCAGTCCGATTCCCAAACAGACGGCCGATTATGCGATGGATGCGGCGGCCTGTATTGGTTGTGGTGCCTGTGTCGCGGCCTGCCCGAACGCATCTGCGATGTTATTTACCGCGGCAAAGGTTTCGCATATGAATAGTTTACCACAAGGCAAGCCGGAGAAGGATCGTCGCGTGCTTGCGATGGTCCGTACGATGGATGACGAAGGTTTTGGGGGCTGCACTAATATCGGCGAGTGTGAAGCGGTTTGTCCAAAGAGCATCTCGCTTGATATGATTGCTCAACTCAATCGCGATTACACCAGCGCAAAAGTCAAAGATTTCTTTGCGCCAGTGGCCTAGCGTGTTGAACACTTCACTATTGGCGCGCGAGCAGTGCTGGATACGAGTTAAATATTCGAGCAGCCCCCGACTTCCTTGGTCTGGGGCTGAGCCAGAACAAAGAATTCTATAGGAGGAAACACCACTTTCATTTGAGTAAACCGAAGCTTTTTTGCGATTCGGCGATTTGTTGTAAAAAATTTGCATTTTGTCTGGATATTATGTTAATTGTTCATCATTGTATCCATCTCATTTTAAAGAATCGGTGGACACAGTGAATGTGACGGCACCAATCGAACTTCAACCTAACCTAACCTAAACTCATCTAACCTAAACTCATATGAACATCATTAAAAAGCTCCTCGGAGCGTCTGCGTTTGCAGGAACAATCCTCCTTTCGGCAACATCGTTATCGGCCGATCGTGTACCCGATCCTGGCAAGAATTTTACGGTGTCAGATTCGCCTGAAACAACTGTGTTTAACTTACAGAGACCGGCCGAAAATCGTCACATTCACGATACTCGTAAGCAAGCACCTGCGCCAGCTAAGGCCGCCGCCGCACCAGTTGTTTCCGGTTGCGATACCGGAACGGTTTCCGATCAGATTAACAAGTCGCTTGTTCGGCTGAATAAAACCGCACCAGCAATGGTGGCATTGAACACACCTTTTAGCTACGAGTATATCGTCGAAGCCAAGGAAAATGCAAAGAAGATTGTCGTTGAGGAGCAAATTCCAAGCGGTACGGAATATGTATCCAGCGATCCTGAGGCGGAAGTCAATGGTAGCACAGTTATCTGGACACTCTACAATGTAGAAAGAGGTTCCACGCAGGAACTTGAGTTGGTGGTTAAAGCCACTCAAGCAGTTGATTTCAGCAACTGTGCAACCGTGGTTGCGTATCCCGAGGCCTGCACCACCACATCCGTGGGTGTGCCTGAACTTGCGATTGTTAAAACGACCCCTAACGAGCAAGTGTTGCTCAACAGTGATGTGCCTTGGGAAATTACAGTCACCAATCAAGGTAATTTCTGTGCATACGACGTCGTTGTTAGCGATGCATTGCCTGAGGGCGTCTCTCATCAGAGTGGCAATCGTCAGTTGGTCACTGAACTGGGCACCCTATCTCCAGGCGAAAGCCGTAATATTACGATCCATACATCGGTGAATTCCACTGGCCAGCACTGTAATCAAGCAATTGCGAGTTCTTCGAATGCGGGATCCGCTCAGGCCGAGGCATGTGTCGAGGTGGTTGAACCGGGTCTTGAAGTGACTAAGAGCGGCACTCCGATGCAGTTTGTTGAAAAGACCGCATCGTATGAGATTGTTGTACTCAACACGGGTGATTTGCCACTGACCGATGTCGTGGTCACGGATACCGTACCCAACCAGAATCAATTGCTGACTGCTCCGGGTGCACAAATCAGTGGCAATACTGCAACATGGCTCACAAGCCTTCAGCCCGGCGATTCAGAGACATTCAATGTTACAGTAGAAGGCCTCCAGGCAGGTACTTATTGCAATCAAGTGAGTGCAACTTCAAATGCATATGGCTTGAGCGGTTCGAGTGATGCCTGCACCGAATGGCGCGGCTATCCAGCACTCTTGATTGAGGTGATTGATACCAACGATCCACTGTTGGTCGGTGAAGAAACCACTTATGTGATCCAAATCACCAACCAGGGTACGGCTGCGGATACAAATGTTAAACTTGATGTAGAATTGCCTGCTGGGTTGGAAGTGGTTTCCGCTGCAGGTGATACCCGAGGCAGTATCATTGGCAACAAGGTTGCATTCCAGCCATATGCGGTATTGAGTGCGAAGGAAATTATTGAGTTCCGTGTGGTTGCGAAGGCAGTCGCAGAAGGTGACTCCCGCTTCAAGGCTCAGATGAACTCGGATCTTCTCAAGACTCCAGTGCCTGAAGAAGAAGCCACTCAGGTGTATTAAGACTACATACAGTTCACTTTTTCAGAGGCGTCCCGAAGGTGGACGC
>CAXQRK010000041.1:0-9484 GCA_964226535.1 Polaribacter sp. | reverse complement strand
CGGATGGCCATGTCGATCTAAAAAATGAAGTTGCACCGCGCACCAAGTAACTACATTGTATGCCCATGAAAGCATCAGTCGTAAAAATCGGAAATTCACGGGGAATTCGAATCCCAAAGCCCATATTCGAGCAATGCGGCTTCAAAGAAGAAGTTGAACTCGAAATAGAGAATGAAAGCCTAGTCGTTCGGCCAACGAGCCAAGCAAGACAGAATTGGGCAGACGCATTCGCTTCGATGTCAGAAAGAAATGAAGATATGGTCGAATCTACTTACGAAAGCATATCGAACGAATGGGATCACTCGGAATGGGAATGGAAGTAAGGAGATTCGAAGTTTTTCTGATTTCTTTAGACCCAACGACGGGGCATGAAATCAGGAAAACGAGATCCTGCGTTGTGATTTCACCAGATGAGATGAATCGATACATCTCGACAGTGATTGTCGCTCCCATGACTTCAAAAGGGAATCACTACCCAACAAGAATTCAGTGTCAGTTCCAAGGAGTTCAAGGACAGGTCATTCTGGACCAGATTAGAACCATCGATAAATCGAGAATTGTGAAGAAATTGGGCACCTTATCGAAAACCACACAAAACAAAGTGCTAGATGCACTCTCTGAACTCTTCGCCCCCTAAACGGCACGTCACTCACCTACGTTCATCAAAAAAATTGACTTTCAGCCTTCTTGTGCGAGACTACGCACATGGCAACCAACATAGAATTAAACGAACCACTTCTGAGCAAAGCGATGCGTCTAGGCGGCATGAAGACCAAAAAAGAAGCCGTTAATCAGGCCTTGTCCGAATATGTTCAGCGAAGAGAACAACTCAGAGTTCTGGATTTCTTTGGGAAGGTCGACCTGGACCCTGAATTTGACTACAAAAAGCAGAGAAAAGTGAGGTGAAGGTTTTAGTCGACACGGACGTCTGGTCAGAAGCCCTTAGAAGGAAAAAGGGGAAGCAATCAATCTATGTAGATGAGTTGGTCGATCTGATCCAAGAGGGGCGTCTTGAGATTATTGGGCCAATCAGAATGGAAATTTTATCAGGGATGCGAGACCAAGAAACATTTGATGCATTCTCAGAAAGATTATCCGCATTTGATGACCGAGTTATCCCATCCGAAGTCTATATTCTCGCAGCTAGATTTTTCAATCTCTGCAGAAGTAAAGGCATTCAGGGTTCAAACACAGACTTCGTAATATGTGCCTGCTCAGTGCATTGGAGCATTCCGATTCTATCGAAAGATAAGGATTACCTTTTATACATAAAGCACCTTCCAATTGAAGTCATCGAACCTCGAACAAAAAAGGGATGAACAATAAAGAATGCATTTAACGCGTAGCGTTAACATTCATTCCTGATTGAACAAGGCGCGGAGATTGGCATGGGAGTTGCGCACACATCTGTCGTGCCCTCCAACCCAAATTTCGGCAATGTGTATCAAAATAGTTGCGGATTATTCATACTGAGTTTATTCTTATATGGCAGAAAGGCTATTGGTTTAAACATGAAAACAATTGGCTTAGGTATTCGTTTGGTTTGGGGATATCTCTGCCTCCTTGTCGGCTTGGTTCTGGCCGATGAAACTTGCCTGCAGTGTCACGACACTGACCTTGGCCATTCCTTGCACAACGGGTTTGCCTGCACGGATTGTCATGAGGGAGTCAGCCTGAATCATTTTGATAGCGAGCAAACCTTGGACCCGGTCGATTGTACCCTTTGCCATGCAGACCTTGCCTTAATCTATCATACACATGGTCGACTTCAGGTAGGGAGTGACCCGGATATGCCCAAGTGTTGGAGCTGCCATGGCTCCCACAATATACGTGCGCGATCAGATTCGCAATCGACCATTCACCCCTCCAATCTCGCTGGAACATGCAAGAATTGTCATACTGATATTAATTTAGTTAGGCAACACTCGGTTCTCCGAGACAGTCCGCTGCAAGCCTATGAAAACAGTGTGCACGGCCGCGCAACTCATGCGGGGAGATGGGATGCTGCCCTGTGTACAGACTGTCATGCAGCCACAGGTATAGACGGACGGCCTGATGCGCATCGCATATTAAGTGTCATGCAGCCCGATTCGTCCATTTTTCATTTCGCCATTCCCAACACCTGCGGGCGGTGCCATGGCGCGATTGCCGATGACTATTGGGCGGGCATTCACGGCCAGTTGGTCCAGCAGAAAAATTTGGATGCCCCGGTATGTACCCACTGCCATGGGGAGCATGGCATCCTCTCTCCGGACGATCCCCGCGCCCCGGTCAGTTCGATCCATTTAGCCGAGCAGACCTGCACCCCCTGCCACCAATCGGCCGTACTGAATCAACGATATGGAATTCCCGGCGTACAACGCATCGATAGTTATCATGGCTTGAAGAGCCAAGCGGGCGATAAAACAGTTGCCAATTGTGCTTCGTGCCATGGCGCGCACAAAATCCTGCCCTCATCCAATCCGGAATCCTCAATCCATCCGGGCAATGTGCAAAATACCTGCGGACAATGTCATCCCCGAATTGCAAAGGAATTGGCACAAGCAGAAATTCACGTTAGCGGCGACGGCAAGTTGAAGGGCTGGCCCAGATTTGTTCAACTGCTCTACCTATTTTTGATTGTCCTTACCATCACTTTAATGCTTGTGCACAATTTTGCCGATTGGTTTCGATTTGTTCGATTGATGCGCACACAGCAAATGGTGCGACGCTTGAATCAAAATGAAGTTTTTCAGCACTGGGTCATGATGCTGTCTTTCATGGTTCTGGTGGTGACTGGATTTTCTCTGCGCTTTGGAGAGGCCTGGTGGGTGCGATACCTGTTTGGTTGGGAGGGCGGCTTCGAAATGCGCGGTCTGATTCACCGCATTGCCGGTCTGTTTATGCTGGCAATCAGTCTTTGGCATGTCGTGTATTTATTTTCCCAGCGTGGCAAAGAATGGTTGAAAGATATGCGTCCTGATCAGGAAGATGCACAGCACCTCTGGCAAAATATCCTATTTTTTACAGGCCGGAAAAATCAGCCGCCGGCCTTCAAGCGATTTTCCTACATGGAAAAAGTCGAATACTGGGCCCTGGTTTGGGGCAGCGCCGTCATGATCGTGACTGGCATCATGCTGTGGGTGGATAACTTTCTGGTGCATATGATCCACCTGCCGAAGGTCTTTCTGGAGATTGCATCTGTGATTCATTATTATGAGGCCTGGCTGGCCTTTCTGGCGATATTGGTCTGGCATATCTACGGCGTAGTCCTGAAGCCGGGCGTGTATCCAATGAGCCCGGCCTGGTTGACCGGCTGGATGCCGGAGGACATGTATCACCATGAACATCCAGCAGGACCTCAGATCGAAAAAAAGGAACCACGTGGCTGAGCGGGTATTGTGTTTCTACTCGACCACAATCAGTTAACCCTAAATCTGGATCGCTAGACCTTTCAACACGAAGGCAAGCCCCTCACCGACGAAATCCAGCACTCGAGTTTATTTTTGCACTCGCATTCCAGAGGCAGCTATATTGGTTCTCATCTGTGCTTTCTCGTTTTTGCAAAATTCTACTGCTACTGCTCTGCGCTTGGCTGCTCACCGGACCACGAATGCTGCTACAATTGGGTGCATGGACATGGATGGTCGCAAGCTACGCTCAAGAGAGCTCGATTGAGCAGGCGTTTAAAGAGACCTTTAGCGGTGACCGCCCCTGCGAAATGTGTAAACTCATCACTGCGGTGGATGAAGCGCAGGAAGAGACCGTAGTCAATATTTCTGAATCCAGCAAACTGACTCTTCTGTTGGCGCTTGCGCAACCGATTCAAATCCATGTCCCTAAACAAGACGTTTGTAATGTAAAGTGCGCGATTAGGCACCCAAGGAATGCACTTCGGTCAGTGCCCACGCCACCACCAAGGTGGGTGTAGTAGATCATTCAATTCTGACGACCAAGATTTGCGAGGGTTCGATCGCTTTGTCGAACCATTGGCTGTATTTTACTACAGCTCGTTAAGGATCGCTAGCCCTATCCACTACATACAAACAATGCACACATTTACTCAAATACTTCTCTCTCTTTGTGTTACTGCAGCGACTGCTGCTCAAGCCGCACCAGCATTCAGCTGCTGCCCAAAAGACGAACATCAGGTTGGCCGCCCCGACGATCATGCCCCAATTTCTATCATGGGAGACCATACTCACGCTAAAGGAAGCTGGATGTTCTCCTACCGTTTCATGCGCATGGATATGGATGGCATGCGCCACGGCAATGATGGTGTATCTTCGGCAACTGTTTTCGCCAATGGTTATACCGTCACCCCGGTATCCATGACCATGGAAATGCACATGTTCGGCGTAATGTATGCACCCACTGATACACTCACACTGATGCTCATGGCGAACTACCTGGAGACCGAAATGGACCACCGTATCAATCCCGATGCACCAGCAATGCTCTTCAACGTCGTCGGCGGTGATACTTTCACCACTAAGACCAGCGGCTTTGGCGACCTAAAAGTGGGCGGCCTCTACCGCTTCTACCTCAGCGAAAACCGCAAGGCGCATTGCGGTCTCAGCCTAAGCCTGCCGACCGGCTCGATCGATGAGAAAGACTACACGCCGCGCCGGGGCATGCCGCCGCGCTTCCCGAAGCAGCAGCTACCAGCACCCATGCAACTCGGCTCAGGCACATATGACTTGGTTCCATCACTGACCTTCGTACAACAGTTCCAGGATTGGTCTTGGGGCGCTCAGGCAAACATTATTATTCGCCTCGAAAGCGAGAATGAGAATAACTACCGCCTCGGCAATGTATTTGGTTTTACCAGTTGGGCTAGCTATACTATTTCCAAATGGATCGCCATCAATGCTGGTTTCAACTACACACACACTGGCAAGTTAAAAGGGGATCAACAGGATGTCGATACAATGGGTCCGGCAGGTCGCTCCGTTACCACCGCATTCGGCGAAAACTACGGTGGTGATCGCCTTGACGCGATCCTCGGGATCAATGTATACATCCCAAGCGGTATATTCAAAGACCATCGTATCGCTATCGATGTTCGCCGGCCAGTCTGGCAAGACCTCAACGGCTACCAACTCGAAACCGATTCTGTACTCACTATCGGCTGGCAGATGGCCTTTTAGTGTATTCGCGAGCCGCTGAGCGTTCAGTCCTAAGCGCCTAAAATACCTTTAAATTAGCCACCATAAAGCCGTATGGGAAAGGACCGGCTAGTGTGTGTGCGTTGGTTCCGGATAATAGACCTTGAGTGCTTGGATACTTTTGATCAAAGCATCTGCATCTGTGCCATCTGCGCTTTGCTTGGCGTGCATGGCAGCGCGGATGACCGCATGATGGGTTGCCAGACGCTCGGTATAGTCATCCTGGCTGGGTTGTACCCGCTGTGTCAGAAAATAGTCACTGATGGTCGCAATGATATTTTGCGCATGTGACTCTTTGTTTGATATCCAGCGAACGGTCTGCTGGAGCGATTGTGGATCGTGCTTGCCCGCAAGCTCCGACAACAGGACGGTCGCTTTTTTCACGGTACTGGCATCTTCAAGCAGCATGCGCACGCGTGCATGATCGTCGTAAATACCACAAGGGATTTGGCAGTGCGCCCGCAAGTGCTGCGCTGGCAGTATTAATGTCACACAAAGCACCGGTAAGAGCGGAATTAGTTTGAATAGTTGAATGATCATTGTTCGAAGGGGTGAAGCTTATAGGCTGAGTTTTTTTAGAGTACGCGGCCTGGTTTATAGGTATGTAATGGTTGACTGGCAAATTGGCAAAGGCTTTTTGCAGCCTCACTCATCTCATACCGATTAAACACTTGGCGGGATTTGTATGACTCTCTGGCAAGCAACCCATGCTGTCAAAAACGAAACATCAATCCAACAGGGAGTCTTTAGACAGCCCTTTACTGGGGCATTCAAGATCAGGTCAATTGCACTGGGAAGCATCTTGAAAACTAAGTCTGGAGCCACAGCCATACTTTACAACTAAATCCATCCATGATTGGCTGATCCTTGAATGCAACATTCTCATCGTTTTATGTCATCATCTGAAAATCTGTTCAAACGTGCCCAGCAACTGATCCCGGGCGGCGTGAATTCACCGGTGCGTGCCTTTCGCTCGGTTGGCGGCGCTCCCTTTTTTACCGAACGCGCCAGCGGGGCTCACCTGTACACCGCCGACGGCAAGGATCTAATCGACTTCGTCTGCACCTGGGGTCCAGCCATCCACGGTCACAACGACCCTGACATTCGCGCGGCGATCGGTCAGGCGCTCGACAACGGCACCAGCTTCGGCACGCCCAACCCGTACGAAGTCGCTATTGCGGAACAGATCGTTGAAATGGTGCCCTCGATCGAGAAAGTACGCATGTGCAACAGCGGCACCGAAGCAACCATGTCCACCATCCGTCTTGCACGTGGCTACACCAAGCGCGACAAGATCATCAAATTTGCCGGCTGTTTTCATGGCCATGTCGACTCACTGCTGGTCAAGGCGGGCTCGGGCGCACTTACCTTGGGTCATCCGGACAGTGCCGGAATCCCCGCCAGCTTCGCTGCCGAAACAATTGTGATCGAATACAATGATCCCGATGCGCTGCGTGCCGCATTCCGCAATCATCCCGGCGAAATTGCCGCCCTGATCGTGGAACCGTTGCCAGCCAATTGCGGCTTTATCATGCCGGATGAGGGTTATCTCGCACTGCTGCGTGAGCTGTGTGATCAGCACTCCAGTGTGCTGATTTTTGACGAAGTGATGACCGGCTTTCGCCTAGCTCCCGGCGGGGTACAGGAGCGTGTCGGGATCACGCCTGACCTAACGGCGCTGGGCAAAATCATTGGCGGCGGACTGCCGGTCGGTGCATTTGGTGGCAAGGCTGAGATCATGGATCAGCTCGCGCCACTGGGCCCGGTTTATCAAGCTGGCACGCTCAGTGGCAATCCACTGGCAATGGCTGCCGGTATCGCCGCACTGCAAAAGCTCAAAACCGACAATCCGTATGCTGCACTTGAGGCAATGGGCGCACTGATTCGCGATGCCTTGCTGGAGGCAGCCGACCACAAGGGCCTACCTTTGCAGGTGCCGCAAGTCGGCTCAATGTTTGCTCTGTTTTTTAATCAGTCTCCGGTGCGCAACTACAGCGATGCCCTCTGTAGTGCGACGGAACCATTCAAGCAACTGTTTCATTACGCCTTGAACCGGGGGGTGTATTTGCCACCCTCCGCCTACGAAACCTGCTTCATCTGCACCGCACACCAGGGCCGCGATATTGAACATGCGGCTGAAGTGCTTGCCGCTGGCATCAAGGCGCTCTAGCAACAACAAAGACAGTTGCATACATTCTATAAGCACCGTCTGTACAATGTCATTCACTCTACAACTGGAGCAAAACTTCCTGCTTGGCCTGATTAGCTCGCTGCTGTACATCGTGATACACTTCGGAGTCATCCTACGGGCGATTCTCCGACCTAATCGAGAGCCTGCTTCACGAGTCGCCTGGGTCGTGGTCATTCTATTACTGCCCCTGCTCGGTATCAGTGCATACATTTTATTTGGTGAGACCAATATCGGGCGAAAACGGGTGGCACGCATGAATCAAGTCCTGGCCCAAATTCAGAGCATCATGCAGGCCGCACCGATGACAGATCGCTGCCCGCACACGCCCTTGGAGCATCCCCATGCACATCTGTTTCAGGTGGCCTCATCGATTAACCAATTTAAACCAGTCGGCGGGAATCAAGGGCAACTTTTAGCCGACTCCAATACTGCAATAGACCGGCTGGTCGCAGATATTGATGCCGCCAGCCAACATGTGCACCTGATATTCTATATTTGGCTGACCGATTCCAATGGTCTGAAAGTGGTCGAGGCACTCAAGCGAGCTGCCGCCCGTGGCGTGACCTGCCGGGCGATGGCAGATGGACTCGGCTCGCGCGGCCTGCTCCGCTCCGAGCATTGGTCGGCGATGCAACGCGCCGGCGTACAGGTGGCTGAGGCGCTACCGATTGGCTTCTGGCTATTGCGTCCCCTGCGCGGCCGAATTGATTTGCGCAACCACCGCAAAATTGTGGTGATTGACCATCGCATCACTTATTGCGGAAGTCAGAATTGCGCCGACCCAGAATTTCGGATCAAGGCAAAATTTGGCCCATGGGTCGATCTCATGATTCGTTTCGAGGGACCGATTGCCGGCCAAAATCAACAACTATTTGCCTCTGACTGGATGGCCGAGGTAAATGAAGATCTCAGCCCAATCTTACAACAATCGATCCCTGATCAGCCGGCCGGCTTCGTCGCACAGGTGATCGGCACCGGCCCAACCGTTCGCTATTCGGCAATGCCGGAGATTTTTGAAAGCTTGATCTATGCTGCACGCAAACAGCTCTGCATTAGCACGCCTTACTACGTGCCCAACGAATCCATGCAAGAAGCACTCTGTGCCTGTGCGCGTCGAGGCGTTCCAACCATACTGATCATGCCAGCTCGCAATGACTCCTGGATTGTCGCGGCGGCCAGCCATAGCTACTACGCCACACTGCTACAGGCAGGCGTGCGTATTTTCGAATTCAACAAGGGACTGCTGCACACCAAGTCACTGACACTTGATGGTGAAATCACGTTGATCGGATCCGCCAATATG
Organism: Polaribacter sp.; assembly: GCA_964226535.1. Classification (GTDB taxonomy): domain Bacteria; phylum Verrucomicrobiota; class Verrucomicrobiia; order Opitutales; family Coraliomargaritaceae; genus Lentimonas. Next base: position 843 of record CAXQRK010000041.1, on the reverse strand, counting down.
GATCGGCGCAGCTTTGAACTAAATTACGAAAATAATATCCTGCTAGAGGATATCAACCTGACAAATGCCGTGCGTGAACGCCAGGAAAGCTATCTCGCACAGTCAAACGAAGTCACCTTGGCGATGGTTGGGCAATGGTCAATTACGCGCCGTTTGTGGAATAATACGATCGGCATGTTAGGTCCGATCTTGTAGCCTCTAGCCAGATCAGTCACTTACGTACCGACCTGAAAACGAGCAAAACGTTTGACCACCATATTTTCACCCATTTTGGCAATCATTGCAGTCAACAATTCTTGGACGGTTTGATCCGGGTTTTTGACGAAAGCCTGCTCCAACAGGCAAGACTCACTGAGGAATTTGTTCAACTTACCTTCAACAATTTTGGCAATGGCTTGCTCTGGCTTCCCTTCGGCCTGACCTTCAGCCACTTTACGCTCTGCGGCAATGATCGCTGGATCAATGTCTTCACGAGAAATGCAAACCGGACTTGCCGCGGCAATGTGCATGGCAATGTCACGTACAAACTGCTTAAAATCATCTGTCTTTGCAACAAAATCACTTTCGCAGTTAACTTCGACTAAGACACCAACCTTGCCACCGAGATGAATGTAGGTGTCGACCAGACCCTCACTCGCATCACGACCAGCTTTTTTGGCGGCGGTGGACTCACCTTTTTTGCGCAGAAGATCTGCGGCTTCATCAAAGTTGCCATTGGTTTCGAGCAATGCTTTCTTACAATTCATTAGCCCAGCCCCGGTGCGCTCGCGCAGCTCACCAACCATTTTTGCAGTAATTTGAACACTCATGCTTTTATCATTTAGATCGGAAGAGCGTCGTGTA
>CAXQRK010000040.1:0-19006 GCA_964226535.1 Polaribacter sp. | reverse complement strand
GTCCGACAGGCTGCTAGGCGTTGAGAATTTGGTGGTGTGCCCGCGCAACTGAGACGAGTACGGCTCGAAGGTCAAGACCAACGGGCGTGACGCACGCGAACTATACAGTATTTGAACGGTGTCCAGAAGTGCTACAAAAATCAGCGCTTGCTGTCTGAATCCCCAGCGGTAATGCCAGATATTTGAAGTTGATTTTTAACTGTCTACTTTTGGCATCAAATTTTGCTAAAAACGCGAAAAAACGGCCTTTACGGCCATTTAAAGCTTGACACATAGGCCCATTCAAAAAAATAGCCATATGCAGCAAACATTTGATCAAAAACTACTTATGGATCAATTTCGCGCTCCTGTTCACCATGCACTGGATATCTGCAAGCACGAGCGTAGTTGTCCGAGACTGAGCGATTTTCAATGGCTTCAGATGGGGGTTGAACGTTCCCTCAAAGAATGCAGGAGCGGGCGAGGTTTTTTTGCAGGACTGGGCAATTGCTCACTGAAGAAACGGCCAAGTGGCTGGGCATTAAACCTATGGGATGACTGTGATTTTAAGTTTGAAGTTGCCAATGCGCCCGTAATACGTAGTTTTACATCATGATTAAAACAATTAAAAAAGTTGGTAACTCGCAGGGAATCATCCTGGATGCTCCCCTGATGGAAATGGCACATCTCAAAGTCGGTGATCAAATGCACGTCACTGTTCATGATGGCGGTTCGATTACATTTACGCCTTTAAAGCCTGATTTATCTTCGGAAGAATTTTCAGCAGTCGTTAACGAGACAATGGACGATTATGCCAAAACCATGAAAAATCTGGCATGAGTGCTCCGTCAACAGAGCCAATCCATTTAACCGTAGAAAGAGTTCGAGAAATACATCAACAGGCAATTGACCGTTTCGGAGGCTCCAATGGTCTGAGGGATTATTCATTATTGGAATCAGCCGTTTCTGCGCCGCAGGCAACTTTCGGAGGAGAGTCCCTTTATGAGGATATGGTAGAGATCGCCGCAGCTTACTTGTTTTATCTTTGCCGCAATCATCCTTTTATTGATGGAAACAAGCGTGTTGCTCTGGGCGCTTGCATCGTTTTTCTTAAGATAAACGGCTTTAAGCTAAAGACTGACGGTCCCGAATGGGAATCGCTCACTATTGATGTGGCAGCCAGTCGACTGGATCGCTATCAGACAACCAAGCGGTTAAGGACGCTCGTGCAACCGTCAGCAGACTATTGAGACTAGGCCTAAATCCGACAGGCTTCTAACTCAAGTTGATCAGAATATAAAAGCTGATAGCTCCTATGAAATTGCTCCTATGAAATTGGTATTTCATCGTTGTTCTAGCTCGGCACCGGGTCGGGTGGGGGGCTGATAGGAATTTGCTTTTTAGTGATGCTGTGAAGTAAAAACACAGCCAACTCATAGGAATGCCGTGAGGAAAGCAAGCCTTCAGAGTTACCAGGGTAGCTTGATCTACTTGAAGAATACTTCGATAGCCCAACGGCTTTGGTAAAAGCCGCAGATACTGGAAGTGGCCCACTCCATGTTATTGCTATGAAACTATCCCGGCCGAAAAACGTACGTTTTCTGGCCAATTTTGTTTCCGATCATCAAACCGCCCGGATCAGTGCATTTTCATGCGGCTATTCACAGAAAGATGCTTCGGAGAGGTTCGATTAATGCAATTGTTTCTGATGCTCGAAATAAATAACTTCGAACTTAAGCAAAGATCTGCCTACGCAGTCCCTGCATCACAGCCAAGTCGCCCCAATCTGTGCCTTGCATCGGATTGACCTTTGGCGGATACTTACGTCCACGCTCCATCTGCCAAGCACCTGTAAAGCCTCGTACATATTCAGCTGATCCCAGAATTATACCGTCGCTAAAATACCGAATCCGGCAACGTAACAACACAGCTTTGGGCAATTGTCCATTTTCACGTTCCAACACTTTCAGAGCCTGCTTGCGGGTCATTTCAGACAAGCCGGAATCGGATGCACGTTTCCCAAACATCAATAAGCGGTGGGCTCGTAACACAAGCGCTGGCGTCTTTGCATGATTCGCCCAGATATGGCTCAAGCCACGCTTGGCAACCGCTTCACCCGCCACTGCTTCCGCATAACCACAGAAACGATACTCTTTTGGATCTTCCACCAATCCTGCTCGCACTGGGTTCAGATCAATATAGGCCGCCATCGTTTGCAGTGGATTGCCAGAACCCTCGACCAGTACCGATTTAAACCGATCGGCCCATAAGGTGCCATAGCGCTGATGCGAACGATTATACCAGACAGAGAAGCGCTGTTTCACAGCTTTCATAAATTCCGATACATCATTCATCCGAGCCAGCAGCTTGCACCGAATCGCCTCGGCCTCCTCACCACCCGCCTGCAGTTTTTCAAACATCAACTCTGCCGAAGCTGCCTGATACTTGGTCGGCTTCGGGTACAGTACTTTATAGCGACGTATGAACTCTGCATCCGAAACGACTTCACCATCCGGCACTCGAACCAGAACATGAAAGTGATTCGACATGATACAATAAGTAAGCACCTCCACTCCAGAAAAGTCAGCCACTTGCCACAGCATCTTGCGCAGCACTTCTTTCTCACGGTCCTCAAACAGCCTTTCACCATTCACGGTACGCGTCATGCAGTGATATACCGCAGCAGAACCATTCACTTTTAGTCGTCGTAATCGCATAAGTATACAAAATACAAGGGTTGTCAACTACTTGTCAAGTATCAATAGCCTGTCCCTTAAAAATTCCTTTTCGAGTAGATGGTGGACATATTTGTGAGATGCAGTTCAATTGCAAGTCGTTACTCGACTTTAAATCTGCTAATGGTAAGCATCGGAAGGGTGATAGTTGGGACACACTGGTAGAAAAATCTCTTCTAGAAACCGCTCAAAGGGAGCTTGATGGGCTTGATAAGAGCGGTGCGCCAAAAGATGCTGAGAAATCTTTTCAAATATTTCATGAGGGTACAGATGGAAAATGGCCACTCAATGCACATGTAATTTATAACATTACCCGTTGGTTGGATGATAAGGAGGGTGATCCTGATGCAAAGAGAGTTAACGACGCTCTTAAGGCATTGTCTGCAGCCGGTTCTAAGGCTTTTCTTAATAGAGCTGAAGGTGGTAAATCCTTCGAAGATATATTGAAGGATGTTGGTAAATTCAAACTCGAACCTGGCACTGAAATAACTTAAACAGCTTATTTTTTATTGTTCAATCTGAGGTGGGCCAGAGGGGCAATATGCATGAGTATTCTCCTATGCGGGGTCGATCGGCGAATGCCGAAACGCCACCATTGACCTCAAGCACAGCCTCCGGCACCAAGCTGATAGACGGGCTCAAAAGAGCACCTATGCGCTGACGGTGTATAGCTTGCCTCGCTTCCAGAATGCAACATTAGTGTGGTTGATTTACAACCCGAAGCAAGCACGTTTCATCCTTGTTCTAGCTCGGCCCCGGGCCGGGTGGGGAGCTGATAGGAATTTGCTTTTCAGTCATGGTATAAGTCAAAGTAGTAATCTATGATTTGAGTCAACTAAAAATTTGTAAAATTTCAATAGGTTGCTGAAAATGCATCAAACCGTCGATGGAACTTGAACTCAATCACCATACGAACGTTCAGTTCGTCGGCAAAAGGTGATTTTTGGAGTACGATTTGGCTGTTTTTACCATAGAAATTACCGGCCAAAGCATTTAGTTACTTTGACGATCAATCATAGAGTATGGTCGGTAGTTCATCCACGCCGTCAAAAGATACGTATGCCTCATCGGCGTTGGATACGCGCCACCTGCTGGCTGCGGCGGTGAACGGGAAAGAGGCTGCGCATTGACCGAATCCCATAAGCCCAGGTGGCTGAAGAAGACGGTTGTAGGTCATTTTGCTCAGCGCGAAGGGATTGCGCAGCATATACTGCGCGACCCGCTCGATCGCAGCTGCATCGTTTTTGGCGATAACGCTGCCGTTATAGACCCCTAAGCCACTGTGCGGCCAGGAGCTGATCTGATCGGCAGTGGCTTGGGCGATCTTGCCCGCTTTAACCAGAAATTTGAGCACCCGATCACGAAGCAGCAGTTCGAGCCTGCAAGTATTTTCTCAATTGCAGGTGCACATGCCAACTGAATACTTTTTCAGGAAACCCTAGCTAAACTTCAATTGCTTGTCTGATCAGATGAAATGCCTCTGAAACTTTCCTTGTTCTTAAATATTACACTTATATTCTTTTAACTTATGCAGTGATTGCAGCCGTAAAAGCCTGACGATCTGTAGCCTGAAAAAACGCGGTGCCTGCCACCAAGGTATCCACTCCGCGTACGGTGCAGGCAGCCGCGCTGGTCAAATCGATGCCGCCGTCCACTTCGAGGCGATAGTTCAAGTGACGTTCCTTGCGCCAATGGGCAAGTTGCTGTATCTTTGGCAACACGTCCTCGCGAAAATGCTGCCCACCGAAGCCGGGTTGAACCGTCATTAAAAGCACGATATCACATTGTGTAAGTAATGCTTCGGCGGCTTCGGCCGGTGTGTCCGGATTCAGTACCAGGCCGGATTTACAACCGCGTGCGCGGATGTGTTGCAAGGTATCCGCAAGCGGATAATTTGGCTCCACATGAATCGTGATCTGATCCGCTCCGGCGTCAATGAAAGCATCGACGAATTGATCCGGCTGATCGAGCATTAAGTGTACATCAAAGAACAACTCGGAGTGGGCCCGCAGTGCCCGCACAGTTTGCGGCCCAAAACTTAGATTCGGCACGAAATGACCATCCATGATGTCAAGATGTACCCAAGTCAAACCGGCTGCTTCAATCGCGTCGAGACTGCTTTGCAGGTTAGCGTGATCACCGGCCAAAATGGAGGGGGCCAACAGGGTCTTGTTCGGGCTTTGCATACACTTAAAATGTAGCCGGAACCATCACACTGGCAAGCACAGGCTCACGCCTTTTTACGGCAAATAAGGTTCCGGGCGATGATGACTTGACAATGCTCAATCGTTCACCTAAACAAGTGGACAGTATGCAAGCCCTCACTACCCGTCAGCAAGAAATCCTCAGTTTTATTGAACACTACGAATGGCGCAATGGCTATTGGCCCAGCATTCGTGAGATTCAGGAACAATTTGGATTCAAGAGTACCAATGCCGTGATGGGCCACCTGCGTGCTCTGGAGAAAAAAGAGATGCTCAAGCGCATTCCGGGGCAGGCGCGCACCTTCTGTATACATCGTCCACACAACGCGAAAGTACCGGATATTCCCGCTGACGCCATTGAAGTCGTCGATATTCCGGTGATCGGTGACATCGCCGCTGGCTATCCCGACCGTGTCGAACCTGCTGGCGAAATTGGCCGGCTGCAAGTCGATATTCAAAGCGCGGGCTTCTCCAACCGCAGCCGCAGCTTTGCCCTGCAAGTGCGCGGCGAAAGTATGGTCGATGCGGAAATCTATGACGGTGACATGGTCATCATTGAGCCGCGTGATGCCTACGATGGCGATATTGTAGCCGCTTTAATCGACGGCGAAACGACCCTCAAGCGCTACATTCAAAAACCCGGCGAACCACCCTATCTCAAGGCGGAAAATAAATTTTATCCCGAACTATATCCAGTCACCGAACTGTGCGTGCAAGGGGTCGCCAAAGCGGTCGTCCGCAGCTTGTAGAATATGCATAAGGTTTGGCGTGTTACAGATGCTCCACTAGGCGCATGTATCCAGCAGTCGCCCTAACAGACTTGTACTTTTCTTCGGAAAAGTGGAGCTTAGTTCGGCTAACAATGGTCGGAAATACCGACAGAATTAATCAGGCTACCTAAAAACTGGCAGCAGGAAATCAATTCTAAGGCTTGCGATTCTTCCAATATTACTGTCAAATACTATCATACCATTTAACCAAAGAACCACAATGACTGCTATATTGATTACACTAGGTATTTTTGCTGCATGCGCTATTCTCGTCGGGCTTTGGATCATGGCGATCTACAATGGCCTGGTGGCTTTGCGCAATCGTTTTAAAAACGCATTCGCGCAAATTGATGTTCAGTTGAAGCGCCGGTATGATTTAATCCCCAATTTGGTTGAAACGGCCAAAGCTTATCTGTCGCACGAGCGCGAGACCCTGGAAGCTGTGATTGCCGCACGCAATGGCGCAGCATCCGCTGGACAGGCCGCAGCGAGCAATCCCGGCAATCCAGAAGCCATCCAACAATTGATGGGAGCCGAAACGGCCTTGACTGGAGCGATGTCAAAATTTTTCGCTCTGTCCGAGGCCTACCCGGATTTAAAGGCCAATCAAAATATGGCGCAACTCACGGAAGAATTGTCGTCGACCGAGAACAAGGTCGCATTCGCTCGACAGGCATACAATGATGCAGTGATGACCTACAATACCAAACGCGAGGTGTTTCCAACGGTATTGTTTTCAGGTCTGTTTGGGTTTGGCCCGGCACAACTGTTTGAAATTACTGAGGATCGCGAACGCGATGCCGTGCAGGTGCAGTTTTAAGGCTGTTTCATATCGCTGAATCGATGGATTTCTTCGCCGCTCAGGAATTGGCACGCAAGCGCACCCGAGTGATGGTCGTGCTGTTTGTGCTGGCGGTTCTGTGTATCGCACTGGCCCTGTACGCGGTGTGCGTGTATGCATTGGGATCGAATTTATTGGCGCCTGAGGATGCTGTGCCTGGGCCATTGGTGCTGTGGCAGCCAAACTTATTTTTCGGCATCCTTGCCGGTGTGGTGATACTCGTGACTGCGTGCTCATTGTTTAAAATCGCACGATTGCGCTCTGGCGGTGCCTATGTCGCTCGTTCGATGGGAGGCCTTGAAGTCCTGCGCTCGACCAAGGATGCGGACGAGCAGATGCTGTTGAATATCGTTGAAGAAATGTCGATTGCTTCCGGTGTGCCGATGCCGGCGGTCTATCTGTTGCCCGAAGAAGGGATCAATGCATTCGCAGCGGGCTTTACGGTGTCAGATGCAGTCGTTGCGGTGACACGTGGTTGTCTGCGCAGCTTGACCCGCGACGAGTTGCAAGGCGTCGTTGCACATGAGTTTAGCCATATTTTGAATGGCGATATGCGCATGAATATACGCTTGATGGGAGTGTTGTTCGGCATTCTCGCCATCGCAGTGCTGGGCCAATTGTTTGTTCGCGGCACTGCGCATGCTAGCTTTTGGCGTAGTCGTCGCAGTAAAGGCAGCGGCAGTGCCACACTTGTGCTGCTGCTTGTTGGACTCGCCGTGATGGTGATTGGTTATATCGGTGTCTTTTTCGGACGCCTAATTCAAAGTTCAATTTCACGCCAGCGCGAGTATTTGGCCGATGCGGCAGCGGTGCAATTTACTCGCCACCCACAAGGGATTGCGGGCGCGCTGAAAAAGATCGGCGCGGCACCAATGCATGGAGTGGTGGCAAATGCCCATTCACAGGAAGCAGCGCATTTCTTTTTTGCCAGCGCGTTTAAATCCAGACGTATGCGCTTGTTTGCCACCCACCCGCCGCTCAGTGAACGCATTCGAGCGATTGAGCCCAGTTGGGATGGTCGATTCAACCATGCTGCCCGTACGCACGCACCGCGTCGCGCGGACCAGCAAAAGTCCAAGTCGAGCCGACCGCCACTTCAGCCGCATGATTTTATCCACACCATTGGTCAAGTCAGTGCAGCTGCAATTGTCACTGCGCAGCAAATGCGTGAGCAAATCGGCGCTGATCTTGATCATGCTCGGCAAAATATGCAGGTGGCACGTGGCGTCCTGATAGGGCTTGGTATTAGCGCCAGTTCGGCAGATGATGACGCAGTGCAACTGCTACAAGTTAAGAAAAGCATGGAGGCGACAGTTTATCGGGAGGTGGAAAGCTGGTTGCCACGTCTGCGTGGCATGCACATAAATCAGCGTTTTGCCTTATTGGATGCGGCTTTGCCGATTGCAGTTGGACCAGACCCAGCCACATGCACGCCGCTCATTGACTTACTGCATGACCTGGCGCATCAGGATGCGGAGGTTAATTTAGAAGAGTTGGCATTGTTACGTGCCACCTCAATGTTTGTCGAGCAGCGTCGTCGGCCAGCGCGTCGCATCGCTGCAATGTCTCCCGCACAAATGGAAATGCCGCTCTGTGTCATGCTTTCGGCGATCGCTTATGCGACCGGCTCAGATGAAGCCGTGCGGGTCACCGCTTTCAAAAAAGGTGCCCGCATCTGTAATCGCTACCTGCTGAAAGAGTCACTGTTGTTGCCCCAAGACTGTATCACTATTGAAGCGCTGGAAGCTGCCCTGGATCAATTCACGCATCTGCCGATTCCACAGAAGAAGGTGATTTTCGAAGGGGCCCTGGCTGTGGTGCTTGCCGATGGCTCCGTATCGCAAGATGAATACAGTGTAATCCGTGTGATTGCGTTGAGCCTGGGCTTGCCGATGCCGCCTTTGAGCACGGATTCATCTGCCGAGACGGCATGAACGCAGGGCATGCTCCGACCTTAGCGGCCGTGTAGCTTGACATCAAGTAATTGTGTGCGTAGCTTATTGGGTATGGCTAAAATTTATCAGCATTCGGGACCGCACTTGTTTCTTCTGCTGTGGAAGGCATCGCATGCAGTGAACGCCTATAGTCATAAAAGTATTCATGCGGCCGGCCTGAGCTCACTGAGTGACTTTGCGATATTAGAGTTGTTGCTACACAAGGGGCCGCATTCGGTCAATCTGATCGGCGAAAAAATATTGCTGACCAGCGGTTCGATTACCACTGCAGTACAACGTTTGGAAGCGCGCGGGTTAGTCAGCCGTGAGCGCAGCAAGCAAGATGCACGCGTGGTATGGGTACATTTAACCGACCTTGGCCGTCAATTGATCGAACCCGGGTTTGAGGCATATGCAACGGATTTAAATGATTTATTTGAAGTGCTGGATGAATCTGAGCGGATACAATTTGCCAGCCTGATGGCAAAAATCGGCCAGCGGGCGGATCAACTGTGAAGTACTTGTTTAACCGCTCAATCCTAGCAATAAGTCGATACCATCAACTGTTTGAATATGCGCCTTTCAAGCAAAGATCTGCAACTGATTGAGAAATATAACCGTCCCGGACCACGCTATACCAGCTATCCACCGGCAAATCACTTTCGTGAATACACAGATCCGGCGCCCTTACTACAGTCAGTGCATGAGGGAGATGCGCCGCTTTCACTATATTTTCATCTGCCATTTTGTGAAACCTTGTGCTGGTTCTGCGGCTGTCACACATTGACGACCCTCGATCGCAAGCGAGTCGATGCCTATTTGGAGCTATTGGAGCAGGAGTTGGTTCTTTTCTGCACCCATCTGCGAGCGAATCGTAAGGCGGTGCAATTACATTTTGGCGGTGGTACGCCGAACTTTTTCAGGCCGGATCAGATTGATCGACTAGCGGCGATGATCGAACGTCAGTTTATATTTGCTGAGGATGCGGAAAAATCCGTTGAGTTGGATCCACGCCGTCTGACTGTCGAGCACATTCAAGCCTTTGCTCGAATGGGCGTAACACGTGCTTCATATGGGGTGCAGGATTGTGATCCTGATGTGCAGCAAGCAATCCATCGCATTCAGCCGCATGCGATGAATGTCGAAGCGATGCGAGGCCTGCGCGAGAATGGCTTTGAGTCTGTAAATATTGATTTGATCTATGGCCTGCCGCGCCAAACCCCCGAGAGTTTCTCGCGCACCTTGGATCTGGTGTTACAGTTGCGGCCGGATCGATTTGCACTGTTTAACTATGCGCATGTGCCCTGGATGCGTCCGGCACAGCAGTTGCTCGAACGGCATGGCCTCCCGTCTGCCAGCACCAAACTACAATTACTCCAACTCGGCATTGAGCGCCTCACCCATGCCGGCTATATATACATTGGAATGGATCATTTCGCACTGCCGACTGATGAGTTGGTCACGGCGCAACGTGAGCGATCGCTGCAGCGCAATTTTCAGGGGTATAGCACCCGTGCCGGGGTTGAAATTTGTGGGTTTGGGATTTCCAGTATTTCGCAGGGCGCAAATGGATTTCGCCAGAATAGCAAGGATTTGTCAGCGTATCAGACCTTGATCGAAGCAGGTCAGCTACCGATTGTTAAAGGCTACCAACAGACGCCTGAAGATCGCTTGCGGGCACAAGTGATCATGCGTTTAATGTGTGACTTATGCTTGGATTTCGATGCGATATCAGCAAAATGGCAGATTGTATTTCGCGAACATTTTGCCCGGTCGATCCAACAATTGGAAGAACCGTTTCGTGATGGTTTGATTGTCTGGACCAATCAGGGCCTGCAGGTAACCGAGCGCGGGCGTTTGTTTGTGCGTAATCTGGCGATGTGCTTTGATGCCTATCTCGAACCAGTCGATACACGACATTATTCCAAGACGATTTAATCTAAATGCCTGAAATCTAACAGCATAGGCGGGTGTCGTATAACGGCTATTATGTGACCTTCCCAAGGTTGAGACGAGGGTTCGACTCCCTCCACCCGCACCATCTTTCTGTTCAGGCCTTCTTCAAATTGTGTCATGTCGAATCACTTCAACGTCTTGGTGCGTGTGCCGGCGCCGGAAAAGCTTTCGGATGCCGAACTGATGCGACGCTACGGTACTTTGTGGTCTGATCGGTTTAAGTCGGGACTGGTTGAAGATTCCGATAACCCCTTGCAAACCATGGCCGCCTACATTGATCTGAATCCGGTACGGGCTGGCATTGTTGAGGATCCGAAAGCGTACCGCTTCTGTGGCTATGCCGAAGCGGTTGCGGGTGAAGAGAAGGCTAAGCTGGGACTGGCTTTCATTTGGGCGGATTTAATAAAACTGAAGAAAATGAAGGATGGAAGTCATTCATTTAAAGAAGTTCTGGAGGCACATCGAATGCTAATTTTTGGCAAAGGCTCTCATCCCTGGACACATAAAGGTCAGTTGATTACTCATGAAGCGGCGATTAAGGCTCTGGAGAAGCAGCAAGGTCAGCTGCCGAAGACAGTAATGCTGCGTTGTCGAGTGCGTTACTTTACCGATGAAGCGATCTTGGGCTCGGCAGAGTTTGTGCATGGCTTTATAGGTGCCTGGCAACGGGAACGTAATCGTAAATACCCGCCAAAGATAAATAAAATGCGCGGCACTGACTGGGGTGATTTGGCAGTGATCCAGGGTTTTAGGCGAAAGGTTTTTGGATAAAGGAAGTTCACGTATTGACTCGCACAAGTAAATGAATGATTGTGTTTATATGTCTTTAACTGAAATTAAAGAAGAATTAAAGAGCCTTCCACAAAGTGAAGTTTGCTATTTGGTTGCCTACTTAAAGCATCTATCTCGTCGAGGAGATGGGGCTTACAAAAGAGAGATGGATGAACAATGGGAATCATGTTCCAAGGATAGAATTTCCTTAAAAGACTTAAAGAGAATTGACGATCAATTGCGTAAGTCTGGAATTTAATGGACTACGATTTTATTCTTTCAGGAAATGCTACACGTGCATTTCTTAACTGCATTGCATCGGATCGTCGAAAAGCGATACAGTATTTTGATTATTTGGCAGATAATCCGACTCAAGAAGGCGATTTTCAAGAACGTGGAGAATCTGGAAGAAGCTATGAGGTTAAGATATTTGAGGATTTCATAATAACTTATTGGGCAGATCATTCCTCTAAAGAATTGAGAATTATTCTCTTTGAAGTTGTTTAGACTGTTGTCATTTGGCGGGTTAAAGTGCACCAGGGCAAATGAAAAGGGGTCAGGCAAAGGTTTCATGATTTTTGGGGTTAAAAGCAAAACGATTAAATTTATAGCTTGTTAAAGTGTGTATAGTGTGTACTTGTTAAGTGTGTGAAAAGTAGTGCTCTCATTTCTAAGTTAAAGTCAGATGGTTGGGTGCTTGTTCATGTAAAAGGAAGCCATCATAATTTCAAACATCCTGAGAAGCCTGGAAGAGTAACTATTCCACACCCGAAGAAAGATTTACCGAAAGGTACAGTTCGAAGTATTTATCGCCAAGCCGGTTGGTCTTGAACCTATAAAATTCACAAAAAATAAAGCACATGAGATTCCCAGTAGTTATTCATAAAGATACAAACTCTGATTACGGAGTTACCGTACCTGATTTGCCAGGTTGTTTCTCTGCAGGAAGCACCTTAGAGGAGGCACTTGAGAACGCAGAAGAGGCCATTGAGTGCCACGTTGAGGCGATGCTCGCCGATGGAGAAGTATTACCTGTTCCAAGTAGCATCGAAGTATATAACAAGAGAGTTGAATTCAAGGGATGAGTGTGTTCTTTAGTCACGGTAGACTTAAGTAAGTTATCCGGGAAAGCAAAAAGAATTAATATTACTTTACCTGAGCATCTTCTTTACCAGATAGATAAGTATGCTTCCAGTCACGGAGAAAGTCGATCTGGCATGATTGCCCATGCAACTCTTGAGTATATTGCTACTGGGACAAAAAGATGACATGGGAGAGCGTTCAAGAAAACTTCCAAACCAAATACAAAATCAAGCCCTGAGGAAATTGTAGATGCTCGATTATGCCCGCCATATAAATGACCTGAGAGTTCCTCCTTCGAATCATCTGGAGGCTTCAAAAGGAAACAGGAAAGGGCAACACAGTATCCGCATTAATGATCAATGGCGAATCTGTTTCGTATGCTCTCATTCCTCGGTTCACTCCGGCAGCAATGGCTAAAGCCCAGCGAAAATCTGCTGCCTGAGGCATAGATGTCATAGTTCAAGTACTACGTACGACATTTATAGCTCAGCACAATCACATGCGATTAACTCAATAAGTCTTCAACGGTGCTTCGCATGACGCTTACTAAAGTTTTCTCCGCTGACGTGATTTAATTACCTCAATTGACTGGCGATTGCCTTGGCCAGATGAATCAAAAGTTGTTGCTCAGCAGCCACTAATGACGCATACCCAGTGCCTTTTAGAGCGACCCTGTGTACAAATTGAAACTCCTTATATTGATTGCCGGATTGCAGGCTCCAATAGGCGACGAGCACCGCGTTACCGGCAGCATCGCCATGCAATTGGCTGATTTGTATATCAATTCGTGATGCAATGACCGATTCATCTGCAGCAAGTGCCGGTGGGAGATTGGGTCGAACCGGAATTTCGCTGCTCAGAAACTCACGTAGACTGACTTGCAAGGGCTCTGCCCATTGGTGATATCTGGCGGCATGCATCTTGCCGTCCGACAGTTCCAACACAAGCCCAGGCTGATCGATATAATTGGCTACCTGCAATTCTCCCAGATAGTACGGATCCAAGCGATTCACTCGGCCGGACTCAATTGGACTGTCTGAACGCAACAAATAACGGTGGCGCGTGGGCGGGGTGGTGGAACAAGCTGAAACCAGCAAACTGGCAACTGCGATAAAAAATAGTGGTGTGCGCATGGGTTATTGGCCTCCTGGAATGGGATCTGCATGGAAATTTGTTGGCATGATCAGTGCATTTGGCTTGTCACTAAGCGTGCGCGTTAATTCATCCAAATGATAGAGCGTCTCATACAACTGGCGGGCGCTGCCTTGAATCGCCCTGAATGTCTGCCCCTCAGGTGCCAGTGCAGCAAGAATTTGCCGCAAGTCCTTAAGTGTAGCGGTCATTTCAGCGCTTAACTGACGGCTACTGTGATCGCTCAGGATGGTATGCATGGCATCTAGCGTCTGCTTGAGGGATACCAGCATCGTATCGGCACGATCCATTGTCTGCTCAAGCGGCAGTGCGTTCATCTTGTTCAGGACAGCAGATAACTGCTCCTCAATTCGATCAAAACCGGTCTGAATGGTCGGAATCACCGGATATTGTTGAAACTGACCGACCTGAGCAGGATCGGCATCCGTGTAATAATCGAGATTAATATACAAACTACCGGTGATTAAGTTACCGGTCTCCAGGCTCGCCCTCAAACCCTCAGGCACACTGTCTAAGATATTTCGGCGTATTAACTCTACTGAACTTTCTGTATCGGGCAATTCAATACGACCGGGCTCAATCGATATCAGCACCGGGATTGGTGCGCCACGCTGCTCGTTTAATTTCGACATCAATTCGGTTGCCATGATTCGTTTGACACTACCGATTGGAATGCCGCGATACTCTACTGGTGCTCCGGGCAGCAACCCACGCAGGGATTGGCTAAACTCCATGACATACTCAACGGCATATACATAGGGTTGCTCCTGCATCGCTTCAAAGCTTTCGTACAATTTAAACTCGGTGCCATTTTCAACTGGCTCGCCGGCCTTGACGCCGTCAGGCAAGTGAAACGCGACACCTCCAAACAAAATTGTATCCAAAGAACCCGTGTGAATTTGAACACCGCCCGCCGAAGCATTTACCGAAATGCCACTTACGTTCCAAAAGCGCACAGAGCGGTTAATCAATTGATCAAATGGCGCATCGATAAACAGATCATAACGCACCCGATTGCGCTGACTGTCAAAGCCCATACCTTCAACACGACCGACTTTGTAACCATTATACAATACAAAATCACCCGTGCTCACCGAGCCAGCCTCCTCACTTAAAAGAGTGAGCTTAATACCAGGGGCGCCTACAGGTGTCAGCGGTGGCGTCTCCAGGCCAACATAGGAATGCTTAATTGGACCTATTCCGGTACCGGGCGACAACTCAATGTAAGCACCACCGAGCAAAGTTCCCAGGCCGCTGACATTACCGGCACCTACACGCGCACGCACGACCCAAAATTGCGTGGTTTCAGACAACAAGTGTTTCGTTTCGGGCTGTAGCTGCACGACGGCCAACACCCCATCCATCGCATCATTCAAGGTCACCTGCTGCACCTGACCAACTTCTACATTAAGGTACTTTACCTTAGTCTTGCCAGCCACCAAACCTTCTGCAGTTTCAAAGCTGACATGAATCGTCGGCCCTTCGGACAGCTTGGTGTAAATCACCATCCAAATACCGAGTGCAAAGGCGACAATCGGAATGATCCAGATTACCGAAATACGTTTACGCTGATCAATGTTGGCTTGCGTAATATCAGTCATGAGCGTGTTCTCCTGTTTCCCAAAGTAACCTTGGATCAAATTTTTCGGCGGCAATCATGGTTACGATCACTAGGCCGGCAAAGGCTAGTGCGGCAATGCCCGGTCGTATCACCAGCACTTTTCCGACATGCACCAATGCCACTAAAATGGCTACGACAAATACATCAACCATCGACCACTTGCCAATCAACTCAGTAATCCGGTAAGCAATGGTACGCTGGCGTGGACTCACTGAAGAACCAGACTTCACGGTCCAACACAAATAGAATAAAGCAATGATCTTACCAATCGGCACCATGACACTGGCAGTAAAGATGATCACTGCAACCGGCAGTGAGTCCATCTCAATCAATAGCACCACTCCACCAAGGATCGTGCTTTCCAGCGAACTACCGAATTGATCGGTAATCATGATCGGAAAAATATTCGCAGGGATGTATAATAAACATGCGGTGCATAACAGCGCCAGCGTACGATTCAAGCTATCGACCTTGCGCAGATGCAACGCACTGCCGCAACGCGGACATTTGTGCCGCTCAGCACTCGCGATCTTTAAGCACAAATGGCACGCGGATAATCCCTGAGATGCAGCGGTAACACGGCTCATGGCTGCAAGGTCTCCAAGCGCTTCCAGGTTTGAAAAGTATCTAAATTCGACAAAGCGAGCGTGAAACAAATGCTAAATGCCGCATATGTCCAAAAGGCTGGCCCGATGACCACGGTTGCCATGTGGACGAGCTTAAACAGACTCACTAAAACACCAACGAAAAATACCTCCACCATACTCCAAGTTTGTAAATGAAAAATCAGCTTGGCAACATCCTTGGCCCAATGAGTACGCCAACCGGCGGCAAGCGACAGACTCAAGGCCCCGGTCAACAGCAACACCAAGGCCGGTATGATTAAAATAAAACAGGCCACCAACAATGCAAGATTCCCCATCCCTTCTGCATGGATCTGGGTGATGGTCTGCGGGAGGGTCATCATACTCTCCAAACCACTGGAGCTAAATGACATAAAAGGATTACAACAGGACAAAACAAAGAATACCAACCCGGCGATTGAATATGCCAAAACATGCACATTCGCATCCTTTCGGTAAGTGCTGAGTAAGTGATTGCAAGTACTACAACGCGCTTTATCACCATGCTTCAGTCCCGACAGGTCGTGAAGTTGATCACAGGAGGGACAGGCGACCCGATCGGCATCGTTTGTACATACAATCATCATTCAATCCGAAATCAACTATGAGATTTGTTCATGGCTCAATCAATCTTAACTTAATTTGCCTAACGCGTTTGCCTCGGTAAGCGCAAGCATTTTTGCACGAAGTGCTTGCTCAATCGCAACGGGATCGCCGAGGTGATCCGCGATACAGTTCACGATCGCACTACCCACCACCACGCCATCAGCCACTTGAGCTACGGCACGCACATGATCTGCATTTGATATGCCAAAACCCACCACCACTGGCAGGTCGGTATAGTGCTGAATCAGTTGCACATGTGCCTGAATGCCATCAGACATCGCAGCCTGCTCTCCGGTCACACCCTCGCGCGACACATAATACACGAAGCCGTTCGCCGCGTTACAAATTGTCTTGAGGCGTGCCTCAGGGGTGGTCGGCGCAACGATGAACACAGTCTGCATCTCATGCCTTTGACAAGCCACGAGATGCTCTGAGGCTTCCTCGGGAGGCAGATCCAAGGTTAACAAGCCATCGACACCAGCAGTTTTGGCTCGTTTGACATAGCTCTCACTGCCCTGTGCAAAGACCAGATTGTAATAGGTATAAAAAACGATCGGCACTTCACTGAAGGCACGCACTGCACGTACCAACTCCAACACACGTTCACCGCTACTGCCACCCTCCAAGGCGCGTTGAGCAGCCAACTGATTGGTCAAGCCATCAGCCAACGGATCTGAAAAGGGCACCCCCAATTCAAGCACATCAATGCCCGCATCAACCAATACACGACAGGCCCGAATTGATGTTTCAAAGTCTGGGTCTCCGGCGCACAGGTACGCCACGAAGGCGGCACGCTGTTCGGCACGAGCAGTGGCAAAGGCTTGTTTGATACGAGACATGACAGCAGATAATTGATTGAGTATGATCTTTGGCAGGACAGTACATTTTTCAGGCAAAATCAGCAATAAAAATGGATCCGCCTGATCAACGATTACGTACCATGGCTTTCTCGATCAAAGGCAGCATTTCGCCACGACGAAATAGCGTGACCTGACCAGTGCTGCCGGAAACGACTACACAGAGGCAGTCTTCGACCTGTGTGATTGAGGCGGCAGCAGCATGTCGGCTGCCCAAACCACTCGGTAGACAGTGCGTATAATCCGGCGCATGAATCAACGACCCCGCTGAAATCAACACGCCGTCCCCTCGAATAATAAATGCACCGTCGATGGATGACAGTTCTTTGACGGTTTCATCCATAAATGGATTCAAAATATTTCGATCTTCATCCTTATATCCATGAAAAGGATTTAAAATCAGCGGTTTGGTATATTCTGAAATTTTTGCAGCATTGCCAAGCACGAACAGGCAGCCAACCGGGCGTCCTTCGCGTCCCTCGACCGCCAACTCAGTCGCAATTGCAAGTACGCGTTCAACGACTTCAGGCTTCACGCTTGTCGGCAGCATGTCCGACTTCTGCATCAGCATAGTCTCAAACTCGCGCTCCACATCCACTACCGTAATACTGTCGAATTGATTACTTTGCGGCAGTCCACCGACACAACAAAGCCGATCGCTACTGGAAAAAATGCCACGGGTCAGACCAATTAATACCGCACTACGCAATTGAGAAAAGCGATGATTGCTGAACGATCGGATCGGCAATACGGCATCGATATCCGCGCGTTCGCTAGCCGAATCAGAAGTACCATGCGCGATCAATACCGTTTTGAACTCCTTAAAGATGCGCCCCACTTCAACACCACCGCCAAAAGTATCCCCAAATATTAGCACCGACGTGCAATTTGCACCGCTGGCAATTTTCGCCGCCTCTTTTAGAATGAGGTGATTGAAGCGATTGTGACGACGACGTGGCTTATCACCTTCGCCACTAAAAATCGATTTCACTTCACGGCGAAAGTCCGGCAGGGACTTAGCCACAAACAAACGTTCCATATGCCGGCTATCCTGAAACACCCGAGCCAGTGAGGCTAAAATATACAGGTAATTGCGGGCACTGTTGGCAGCCAGCAGTAGGAACACATGGCGAATCTCTTGGTACTCAGTCTGCCCATCATAGCATAAACCATTCGGACAACGCCCGACCGCGATCATATAGTTGCGCTTCATCGGGACACGTGCGTGCGGTAAACACACACCATTGCCCAAATAAGTCGTCATTTGCTTTTCTCGATCCAATAGATCGTTCAACAGCGCTGTGGCGGTCAGCTTTTTCTCTTTTGGCAAATCACACACCTTGATTAGTTCCGACAATGCACCCTCAAAATCTGTGCTCTCAAGATCGATCACACGGGACTGGGCGATATAGCGGTCAATTCGCATGATCTGTGTATATAACAGAGGGCCTAATTGTCAAACGGTTAAAAAGTAACCGTATCAATAAATGCAGCGTCTGCACCACCCATACCCATTCGAAATGACAAGTGAGGCGAACCGGGCATGTCCGGCATTTACTGCTCCCATTCAATCGCCCCCTTCTTCAATTCATAGAACAGTCCAAGGACCAAAACCAACAGGAAGCAAACAATCGGCAATAAAATCGGCAAATTAGCCGCCAGAAACTCACGAAACACCAATACCCAAGGGATTAAAAAAATGACCTCGATATCGAATAAAATAAAGAGCATAGCCGTGACGTAAAACTTCACCGCAAAACGGGCATGGCCAGAGCCTTGCGCCAACATTCCGCACTCATATGGAGAATCTTTAATTGCAGAATGTGTGCCGCGCTGACCAAATACATGCGAAGCCACCAGAACCACTGCACAGA
>CAXQRK010000039.1:0-17134 GCA_964226535.1 Polaribacter sp. | reverse complement strand
GCGGCCGGTTGCGAATTGCGCTCGACCCTGATGACCTCCAGCCGCCCCCTGGAAGAATGAAGTAAATCCATCGGTGATGTCCCGGTTGCTAAAGCCATCCTTGATCGCTTCCTCCACCACGCCAATTTAATCATAATCAAAGGTAAAAGTTCTCGACAAAATTCACACTTCAAATCAGAAAAATGGGTATCTTCGAGTGGTGTATTTTCATCCCTAAAATAACACTTCGATTCACCCACACCACGGGACCACCATGAGTTTACGAAACCCCGAACGCGGCCTCTTTTCAGTGAAAGGTCTCATCTTCAGTCTTGGCCTGATCGCCTCCTTCATGTTCATGGGCGTACTCTACGGCGGCTTCATTCGACCGGCTGCCACTAAGGCCGCGCTTGCTCAAAGCTACGGAATTGAAGCAGCGAGTTCGCCGTCCGGAATCTTCATCATCCTGAAAGATTACGAGCAACAAATTTGCCTCTCCCTATTTCTATGGGGAATCATGATTCTCGCCCACAAGTATATCCTGGTGCGCGCCGAAGCCAAAGTACTCGCACGGTTTGTGCCTGAGCACTCAGGCAGCGACCGCCAGCCCGAAGTTGACCTGCTCAGGGGAGCCCGCAGCATCACGCCGGCACGTGCCGGTCAGCTCTCCGACGAAATTGAGCGCAAGAGCCAAAGCACTGAATTCAATCATCAATTACTTCCCTATATAATGGCACGCGGCCTGGAGCGCTACCACATGACGAGCAACGTGCCCGAAGCAACTGAGACCATCATGGGACGCCTCGAAGTCGCTGCGGAGCAACAGGAGAGCGAACTCTCGATGCTTCGCTATCTGGTCTGGGCGATTCCCTCTATCGGCTTCATTGGCACCGTGCGCGGAATCGGGGTCGCCCTGCAACGGGCCGATGACGCGCTGCAGGGTGATATTTCCGGCGTCACTAGTGCACTCGGCGTGGCGTTTAACTCGACCCTGGTAGCGCTGATCATCAGCATTGTTCTGATGCTCCTGATTCATTTGCTGCAAAGCAGTCAGGAAGGCCTGATTTTGCGCCTACAGACCTTTTGCCGTGAGCAAATTATCGATAAACTTTACGAGCGCACGGAAACTGAAGTCGAACAAGTCGAGGCCAACAACAAAATAAAATCCCCGCCTGCCGAAGAGCCAGATCTTCTCGACTAAAATCCGCACCGCAGTGCCCTGCCACACCTTCAAACGATGCCACACCGCCGCAACGCACAAAGCTCTGCCCTGTCTTTTATCGACTGTATCTGCTGTGGCTTCGGTGCGGTGCTGTTACTCTTCATACTAACCGCGAAACACCAAATTAGCCAGACACAAACAGACGCCACTCAAGCGCTGGCCGCCCACCAGACCCTGCAACAAGCGATCGAAGCCGCCGAAGCGCAACAACGTGCACTGGCACAACAGTTCGACGCGCTAGATCCCCAGCCGGATAGCACAGCCACCGATATCGCTGCGCTGGCCGCCAAGCAGGCACGCCTCGCCCAAGCAATCGAAGATACCAGCGAAGCGCTAAGTGCACTGGAAACGGAGACCGAAACCGTCGATGCAGTGGCCGGCCTCAAGCGTCCATCCGCCGACCAAAGCTATTTATCCGGGCTCCGGCTGCGCGGGCCACGCGCCGTCATTGTACTGGAAAATTCCGGCAGCATGTTGGCAGACAGCGCCGGCGCCGCGCTCGACATCATCCGCGCCGGTAGTGGCGACCAGGCGGACAAATGGCTGCGTGCCAAAGCGGCTGTACGCGCCGTGCTAGCCGCCATCCCACAAGGCACCCAGGTCGCCATTTTTCAAATGAACGAGACGACCACGGCACTTTCTGGCAGCCCGCAAAGCCCCTACATCGATCCCTACGATAACGCTTCCCTGCTCGCCACGCTGGAACGTCTCGACACACTTCAGGCAACCGGCGCGGCCAATCTTTCCAGGGCCTTCAGCACCCTCCATCAACTCAAGCAAGGTCCCAGCAGTCTGCTGCTGATTAGCGACGGCCTGCCCACCGCCCCGAATCCGAACCAGCGTAGCCTTTCCGAAGCCGAACGTGTACAGCTGTTCAAGCATGCACTGGCAAAGCGCCCGGCCTTTCCCTTTAATGCGATCCTGTTACCCTTTGCCGGCGATCCCTCCGCCGCGGGACTGTTCTGGAAACTCAGTGCACGCACCAATGGCATCACCCTGATCCCGCATCAGGCATGGCCCGTGCGTTGAACGTGTCGATAGCATGCTAAAACGACGCTCCATCGAGGTATTCAGCCTCTCATTTTTAGACTGTCTCTGTTGTGGCTTCGGTGCGATCCTGCTGCTATTTATCCTGTCAATCGGCTCCGGCAAGGCCGGCGTCGAAAGCGCAGTGGACGAGTCGACACTACAGGCGATGCGGCAACAACTCGCTCAGCTAGAGGCCGACCTCGCCGACCAGACCGCCCGGTTCGAAGCAGCTGCCAATTACGAGCAGACCGAGCAAGAGCGACAGCGCATACAATCGATCATTCAAGCGTTGGAATCCACGCTCACAGACCTGCAACAAACATTCGACAGCCGTCAGGCCAACTTAAGCATCAGCCAACGCGCGGCTGCCGAAGCCACACGACTCTTGAAAAGCTTTAGGTATGAAAACCTGCCGCCGATCGGCCTGCCCGCTGAGGCGACCCATGTCGCCTTTATCATCGATAGTTCCGGCAGCATGCGCAACCAGTTGAGCGGCCGACTCCACTATGCGGTGATTGAGCAAATTACCGAACTGCTCGACAGCCTGCCCGCAATTACCAGCATTCAATTTATCGATACCAGCGGCAATTATATACTTAACCGGCGCCAGGGCTACTGGCTCCCTGATACCCCCGGCCTGCGCCAACAAGCCCTGCGTGCCGTCCTCAACTACCCGATCCTCAGTATCAGCGATCCAGAGCCTGGTCTGCGCCAGGCCTTTCGCGACCTCAAGAGAGCCATCAAACCGAACCAACAAATGAGCCTATATGTAATTGGTGACGACTTCCGCGGCTCCACCCAGAGCTTGCTGCTCAAACTCGACCGACTTAACCCACTTCACCCGGATACACAACAACGCGCCGTTTCCATCAGCGCGATCGGCTTTCCCACTCTAATTAACCCATTTCAAATCGGTGCCCCGCAGGGCAACGTCCGCTTTGCCAATATCATGCGTAAAATTGCCGAAGACCACCACGGAGTGTTGATACTTAAACCGAGACTGTAATGGTTTATCTACAGTGCCTGAACCATGCCGATCCAAAAGGGGCCGGCTGCATGGAATCGATTCACTATTGGCTTGGGTGATAGAATGCCGAATCAATACAAGTCAGTTCTGATTGAATCTTGGTGACACACACAGCTGCAAAATCACACTCACCGCATGCCTCACTCAGGGTAAGATGCGCATATGTGCGGCCGTGCTAGGGAATGGACAGGCCTCGGTTCGGAGTATTTTATGCCGCTTGTTAGCAATCCGATCATAGCACCAGTCACGCATGCGGCGCGGCAGATAGCGCAACAATCGAGCCAAATAACGCCAGTTGCTGCCAGTGTCGATTAGCGCAAGCAACACGGCGTCGGAACGAAACCAGTGAATCACTGAGCCGTCGGCCGCGCCGCGCCGATAGATCACTGTCCGTAGAGACTGTCGCTCCTCCGGCGCTAGAATGGCCTGTGCGGTAAGCCCTTGCAATGGAGCAAAATAAAGACGCTTGGAGGCATCTGTATGGATTAAATAACGAACCGAACGATGGCATAGCGCACAGTTGCCATCAAAAAATAAAATCGCTTGATTGCGTGCTTTCACCCAATCAATCCATGTACACTGACACAGGCTTGTCGATTGTCAAAATTCACTTCCGCTTGCCCCACCTGTTTGTCTGCATATGTCTAGCCATATGGATTTTAAACTGAACAGTGAATATGCTCCGCAAGGTGACCAACCGAAGGCGATCAAGGCCTTGGTCGAATCGCTGCGGGCGGGCAATCAACATCAGACTTTACTCGGGGTCACCGGTTCGGGCAAGACCTTTACCATGGCCAATGTCATTCAACAGCTGCAACGACCTGCGCTGGTATTGTCGCATAATAAAACCTTGGCAGCGCAGCTGTATGCCGAGTTCAAAGCATTTTTCCCTGATAATGCCATCGAATATTTCGTTAGTTTTTATGATTATTATCAACCCGAGGCCTACATTCCACAGACGGATACCTATATTGAAAAGGACTCATCGATTAATGATGAAATCGAACGTATGCGCATCGCGGCGTCATCTTCGTTGATCAGTCGCCAGGATGTAATTGTGATCGCCAGTGTGTCGTGTATCTATGGACTGGGATCACCGAAGGACTTTCAGGAAATGATGATTCCACTGCAGGTTGGCTTGGAAATCTCTCGTGACGCGTTACTTGAACGCCTGGTGGAGATCTTGTACGAGCGCAATGATGTTGCCTTCAATCGTGGGACTTTTCGGGTGCGTGGTGATGTCGTGGATATTTTTCCGGCCTATATGGAAACTGCGATTCGAATCGACTTTTGGGGTGATGAATTGGAATGTATTTGCGAACTCGATCCGTTGACCGGTGTGACCGGCGCGAATCTGGACAGTTTCGGGCTGTATCCAGCCACTCAATATGCGACACCCAAGGATACGATTGTACAAGCGGTGCCACAGATTCGCGCCGAACTGGAGGAACGGGTTGCCTGGTTTGAAGCGCAGAACTTGCTGCTGGAAGCACAGCGCATTCGCATGCGTACTGAATATGATATCGAATTGCTGCAAGAGATGGGCTTTTGCACGGGAATCGAGAATTATTCCCGCTATTTGTCCGGTCGTCAGGCAGGTCAGCGTCCATTCTGCCTAATCGATTTCTTTCCGAATGATTTTTTACTGTTCATCGACGAAAGCCATGCAACCTTACCACAGGTGCGGGCGATGTACAATGGTGATCGGGCGCGTAAAGAGCGTCTGGTTCAGTATGGGTTTCGCTTGCCATCTGCTCTAGACAATCGTCCACAAACCTTTGCTGAGTTCGAATCAATTACAGGGCAGACCATTTATGTTTCAGCCACCCCGGCCGCGCATGAACTGGAACTGTCATCGGTGATTGCGGAGCAAGTGATTCGACCGACCGGCCTGGTCGATCCTGAGATGGAACTTCGACCGATCAAGGGACAAGTGGAAGACTTTATTGGTGAGGTGCATCAAGCAGTGAAGCAGGGCGAACGTGCACTGGCCACCACGCTGACCAAGCGTATGTCAGAAGATTTGACTGATTATTTGCGTGAATCCGGCTTAAATGTGGAATATCTGCACTCAGATATTGATGCCATTGAGCGTGTTGAAATCTTGCGTCGCCTACGTCTGGGAGAGTTTGATGTGTTAGTCGGCGTTAATTTGCTGCGTGAGGGCCTGGATCTGCCGGAAGTGGCATTGGTGGCGATTCTTGATGCCGACAAAGAGGGCTTTTTGCGCAGTGCGACCAGTCTGATTCAGACTGCAGGGCGTGCCGCACGCCACGCACAAGGGCGTGTGATCCTGTATGCCGACGTAATGACACAATCGATTATTGAAACATTGGAAGTTAGCGGTGCCCGACGAGAGAAGCAACTTGCGTACAATGCGGAACACGGCATCACGCCCCTAAGTGTTCAGCGCAGCATTGAAGACAGTTTACGCGCTCCGGGCAAGTCTTACCCTGAAAGTAATGGGCATGACTTATTGGTTGCAGAATCAGAGGATGTGGATGTCGCACATGTGATTGCCGAATTGCAAACCGAAATGCTGGAAGCCGCGCAACAACTTCAATTCGAGAAAGCGGCCATCTTGCGGGACCAAATTGAGGCCCTTCAAGCGAGCACGCACAAGGGCGGCAACCGCAACAGATAGGGGCACTCTGCACTTGCTTGGTTGCTGATAGATCAATGCTCGCGGCTCAGCAGCCACAGTAAGTCAGCGAGGCGGTTGAAGTATTGCAGCAGTTCCGGGCGCACTGTAGCACCGCTTTGTTGCAGGGCCACCAGGGCGCGTTCGCAGCGCCGGCAACTCGTTCTGCCGTGATCAAAAAACGCCTGAGAGATGGTTTCGCCGGCATGTATCCAACCACTAAAGCCGCCGGCAGCGGCTTCTTTAACTTCGATTTGTGTGGTCAGACGTTTGACTGCTGCGGTGCTGATCGCTTGTTGCGCATATTTCTGGTGAAAGCGTGCCTGGTCGGTATCGTCGGTGGCAATCTCGGACATAATGTACACCAGTTCATTCTGGATCTCGAAGAGGATCGTTTTCACCGCATCGTTTTGCGTATGTGCGCGGCACAGACCGAGGGCGGAGCGGAACTCATCTATTTGACCATAGGTAACCACACGCGGGTGGGTTTTGGAGACACGTTTACCAAACAGGAGGGCTGTGCTGCCGGCATCACCAGTTTGAGTCGCAAGCGGCATGGGGCAGTGGGGGCTACAGTTGCTCTTTATAGGAAATAGCGTACATAGCCGTCTTCACGTACTTGTTGGAGCCAGCGTTCCTGAGTCTCTCGGGCGATTTCGCCCACAAGTACATTTTCGATCGCATCCCGTACCTCGGTCACGGGTTGGATCATTTCCTCGCGTTTATCTTCACAGTACAAAATAAAAATCGTCTCGTCGATTGCAACCGCCTGGCTGTATTCGCCAGGGGCCAGATCGAAGGCGATGGCGCTGAGTTCCTTGCGAATGTCCTGACGCTCAATCCAACCCCAATCTCCGCCGTTGCGGCTCATTTCATCCTGACTGTAGGCGCGCGCGAGGTCTCCGAAATGATCGCCTTGCTCAAGTTCCTGAATGATTTTGCTAGCGGTTTGACGCAATAGGGCTGGGCTTTCGTCCGCCATCGGGGTCAAAATGATCTGGCGCAGATGCATCGCTTCTGCCTGATAAAAGCGAATCTTGTTGGCCACGTAAAAGGCCTGAATGCGTTCCGGGCTAATCTCGGATTGGGATTTGCGATTTTGTTGGCGCATAAAATTAACCACGACGCGCTTATAAATATTTTCCCGAAATTCACGAACGGTGAGCCCTTGAGCGCGCAGGTATTCCAAGAAGCGGCCGCGGTCGTTATCAAAATCACGCCGAAGGATTTCGTCGTACTCCTGATCGATGTAAGATTGTGGTAACAATAAGCCTTTTTTTTCAGCTGCCTTGACGATCAAGATGCGGTCAATTAGATTTTGCAGTACTTCGCGGCTGATTTGGTCGATCCGCTTGGAGAACTCTTGTTCGTTGCGCGATTCCGCCCGTAGGCGTGGAATAATGGGCTCAAGTTCTCGGCGAAGTTGCTCGATCGTGATGATTTCCCCTTCGGCAATGGCGGCAATGCCATTGCCCAAACGAATCAGGGCAGCGTCTTGTTGAGCCTGCAAAGGTGCGATCAGACAGAGTAGGGCAAAGAACCAGTAAAGAGAGTGCTTAAGTGTCATGTTGTAGGTGACCGGTTGGGTGGATATTTAAATCGCTAACAACCTAGCAAATGGGATTGGCTGGTCAAGCGACGAAATGACCTGCGCAATGATTGGAGCACAACCTCCAGAGTCGTGCGGCAATAGCTGGCAACGGCAGTCTGTTATGGTTGCTGTCGTTGTAAAAATTGGCGAATCTCTCGTAATCGCTTGAGTGGATCTTTCGCAGAAAGTCTCGGAAAGCGTGCACCGGTTTTGAGGAATTCGCGGTTCTGGGTAGGGCTTGCCAAATGGCAGATTAGGCGATCGTGTTCGCTCTCGACACGACGCACGCCGGCAGCTTCAGCGCACACGCGCACCTGACTGACTTCAATCAGGGCTTGGGTGGCGCGTGGCAAGGTGCCAAAGCGGTCGGCAAGTTCTTCGGCGATGGCCGTGATGGTTGCCTCGTTTTGAGCCAGGGCCAGGCGGCGGTAGAAGTCAATTCGCAGCCGTGGTTCGCTGATGTAGTCGGTCGGCAGGGCTGCTTCGACTAATTGATCGGAATGAGTGTGATATTCGGCCTCTTTGAGTGCCGCGAAGGCAAAGCTGCCACTGGTACGACGTGAGCGGGAGCCACCTGCTCCACTGCTGATAAAGTCGAGCTTCACCTCGGCACGAATATGTTCAGCACCCGGCTCACCTTTGAGGCGGGCGACACTTTGTTTCAGTAATTGGCAATACAGTTCAAAGCCAACCCCTGCGATATGTCCACTTTGTTGTGAGCCAAGCAGGTTGCCGGCACCGCGTAGTTCGAGGTCGCGCATCGCAATACGAAAGCCCGCACCAAGTTGGGTGTGCTGTTTAAGTGCATTCAGACGTTTTTGCGCCTGATCAACCAGGGTGGCATGTCGATGGAGCAGGAGATAGGCATAGGCCTGACGCTGAAAACGGCCCACTCGTCCGCGTATCTGGTAGAGTTGTGACAGTCCGAAACGATCTGCACCTTCGATGATCAGTGTATTACAATTGGGGATATCGATGCCGGATTCGATGATCGTGGTGCAAACGAGCACATCGAACTCACCCGCCACAAATTGCGTCATAATCGTTTCCAGGGCATTGTTTTCCATCTGCCCATGGCCAACGGCGACGCGCAATTTCGGGTGCATTGCACGAATTTGTGCAGCTACACGTTGAATCGTCGACACCCGGTTGTGCAGATAAAAGACCTGGCCACCGCGGTCGGTTTCGGCTTGAATCGCACGTTTAATCAGAGTGGGATCATAACTATTCACAATGGTTTGGATCGGGTGACGGTTGACCGGCGGTGTTTCGATTACACTCATCGCTCGCGCGCCGGCCAAGGCGAGATAAAGGGTGCGTGGAATCGGTGTGGCACTGAGCGTGAGAATGTCGACATTTGCGCGGAGTTGTTTGATACGCTCTTTCTGGCGCACCCCGAAGCGCTGCTCTTCGTCAACGATGAGCAGGCCGAGATCGTTGAACTGTACATCTCTGCTCAGCAGTCGATGGGTGCCGATGACGATATCGAGCTGACCGGCTGCGAGTGCGGCGATGCTTGCTTTATTCTGTGCCGAACTGCGAAAACGGCTTACCATATCGATAAAGATCGGATATTCGGCCATGCGCTCACGAAACATATTTAAGTGTTGCTGGCACAGTACCGTGGTCGGCACCAATAGCGCAACTTGCTTCCCGGCAAGCACCGCTTTAAACGCGGCACGGATGGCGACTTCGGTTTTGCCAAAGCCAACATCGCCGCAAATCAGTCGATCCATCGGCAGCGCCGATTCCATGTCTGCTTTGGTCGCTTCAATTGCACGGAGTTGATCGGGTGTTTCAGTAAACGGGAAGCTGTCCTCAAACATCGCTTGCCAAGGGTGGTCGGATGGGAAGGCATAGCCGCCGTGCCCACTACGTTTGGCATGCAGATTGAGCAATTCGGCGGCATAGTCGAGGGTGGCCAGTTCAGCGGCGGCCCGGGTCTTGCCCCAGCTAACAGCGCCGATTTTGGCGAGTTTAGGGCTTGATTTGCTCAGACCGACGTAGCGTGTTAGCAGTTGTGATTCGTGCAGTGGCACATGTACGGTCATTTGATCCGCAAATTCAACCGATATGACCTCCTTTGCACCACCTTGTATCTCTAAGGTACGCAGTCCCCGAAACAGGCAGATCCCATGTTGTAAGTGAACCAAGGGATCACCATCGACCAACTCAGTAAAGTCGAGTCGTTTGTCCACCTGCGAAACCGTCGGGCGTGCGTGTTCTGAGCGATGTTTAAGCGCGCGCCGCTGCCGTCCGAAGTATTCGTTGTCGGTGATTAAAACGATGCCTCCTGACGGCTTACTCTGCTTGAGTGGCAGCCATGCAGTCGTGCCATGGCAGAGGAAGCCGCCTGCGATTGTGCCGTACAGGTATTTAGGCTTGAGCGTGGCGGTGCGTGGATTTTGCGCCAATTGTTGTGCGATGCGCCTGGCGTCGTGCTCGCTCTGGCTGACGAAGTAAACCGTACGTTGCTCCTTTTGCGCCCAGTCCGCAATCCGGGATTCAAATTGGCTGCGGGCACTTTGATCCGATTCGAAGCGGTCCATGCCGACTTGCACCCGGCTGGGGTGAAGTCGGTAGTTGACTGTAGGTTCAGTGGCTCGTTCGATACGACGGGCCTTGTCAAACAATGCCGGATCAGTGTCGATTGAGCAAATGCCCCAACAGCGATCATTTGCGTCAGCGCGCACAGCGGCAACTTGAGCAAAGCTCTGAATCTGTGCGCACACCGCGCTGGTCGGTTCAAATCGATAAGGGTGCTCGCGGACCAGTTGTGAGGGCTCTTCAAAAATCCACGCGATTGAGCGCTCGGTTAAATAGTCCATCAATTGTCCATCGGCGGCATCCGCTTCGTAGCGATTGCTGCCAGCGGAAAGCGTGATGCGGTCGACCTCGCTAAGTGTGCGTTGCGAGCCGGGGTCAAAGCTGCGAATACTCTCGATTTCATCGCCGAAGAAATCAATACGATATGGTTGCTTGGCATCGTAAGGGTACAGATCAATCAAGCCGCCACGGGTGGCCACTTGGCCGGGATATTCGCACAGGGCTTCAGCGGCGTAGTCGAATTCGTGGATTAGGGTATGGATCAGCGCTGTGAAGGGCTGAGTCGCGCCGCAGCACAGTTTGAGTTGGCGGCGCTCAAATGAATGTCGCTGTGGGCATGCGCCAAGCAATGCCTCCGGGGTGGCGATGATCAGACGCGCCTGCTGTGCCTGGCACAGCAGGCGGCTGAGCACCGCGAGGCGCTCACAGATGCGGTCGGCGCGACGGCTAGCATCGATACCGACGGGTGGTTGTTCGGGAAAATGCAGAACTTCCAGAGAAGTTTTCGGCTGCAGCCATTCGGCGTAGGTCTCCACTTCGGCAGCGAGTTCCTGGGCACGACGCGGGCTGTGCACGAGTAGGACTGAGGTGTCGGTGGCCTGTTGTTTGGCAAGCGTGGTGACCAGCGCGGCTCGGGCCTCGACACTGACTCCGTGAAATAGAATCGCTGCGCCAGCATCTGCAAGGAATGCACCCATTAAAGCTTAAGGTGTTGTAATGCGTCTGCGGCGGCGGCGCTTTCGGCCGATTTTTTGGAGCTGCCGTCACCACGACCGAGTTCTGTGCCCTCAAGTTGCACGGCGACACGGTACCGGCGGGCATGATCTGGGCCCTCTGCCGAGAGCGTTATATAGTCTGGCACCATACCACTGTGCTGTCGTTGGGTCCATTCTTGCAAGCGTCCTTTGGGGTTGCCTGCGTAATTTGTGGCTGAAGCCGTCTGTATGGATTCGCCAAAGGTTTGTAGGATGAACGTGCGGACGGGCGCAATGCCCCCGTCCAGATAAATCGCACCGATCAAGGCTTCCAGTGCATCTTCTAACATGCTGGCGCTGGGCTCGACATGGTGTCGGCGTTGAGCTGCGCTGACTTGCAGCACCGCACCGATGCCGAGTGCACGAGCATGGGCGGCGAGCGCTCTCCCGTTGACCAAGTTCGCACGGATATGATCAAGCACCCCTTCGTCAGCAGTTGGATTGCCGTGGTACAGTATTTCTGCTATCACGAGGTCAAGCACCGCATCACCGAGAAATTCCAGACGTTGGTTGTTGCCTTGATTGAACTCGCAGCTTGGATGGGTGAGCGCCAAGTGCAGTAGATGGATATCGCTAAACGTATAGTGGATGGTGGCTTCAAACTGCTTGAACGAATCATTCATAGTCGATTATGTGGGAATGTCTGGTTTTCCGGTTTGCGCGAAATGAAATAGTGGCATATCTCTATGTGTATCGAAAGCAGTGGCGATACAATGCCGAAAATATACCGTGTAGCGATAAAGATCATATCCATTGCTTGCGTGAACCTTATCATGAACCTCATTTCTCGCTTACTATTGGTGTGCATATTGCTTGCCCTGGCAGGCTATATCGGCCTGGTTTGGCAACAGCGGCACGGGACGCAGGCAATACCGGGCCTGCCTGTCATCGGCCCTGTCGCTGCGCCGACGATTGCGCCTGGGCAAGCGCCTGAAGGACGATTGATTGGGCTGGAGACAGCCTTGCCCGATGAGGCGATTCCACCCGATGAGGCGATTCCACCCGAGGCGATTCGCGGCGAAAGGGTAATTCATTTTTCCAGCCGTGAACAGTATATGAATTATGTGCAAGCGCTGGCGGATGCTGGCCTCGCTGCCCTCGGGCAGATTGATTCCTTGTGGGTCCTGCGCGTCAGTGACGATGTACTGCGGCAACTACAGCCCGGCTCATATGGTGGGCAGCAGCACTTCGCTTATCGAGTGGAGCGCCCCGCCGAACCCTCGCTCACTGTGGATCCGGCGCAATACGGTCAATTGCGTGCGTTTGGGCAATCGGCCCGCTCGATTGTCGGCGGTTTGATTGAAGGCGATGGTTCAGGCGTATTGGTAGGGATCTTAGATTCGGGCATCGCCACACATGCACAGTTTGACCAGATAAACCATGTGCAGCTCGACTTGGTCGGACCGGCAATATCTGATTCGGCTGCTGCGCATGGTACGGCGGTGGCTTCTATTATCACAGGTTCAGAGGGAATCGCACCCGCCGCTGAACTGTTTGTAGTTCGTGTTTTGGATGAGGCTGGCCGCGGCAATAGTTTTCATGTTGCACAGGGCATCGTTCAGGCGGTTGACCGAGGAGCAAAGATATTGAATTTGAGTTTGGGGCTGTACCAGGATACACCATTGCTGCGTGAGGCGGTGCAGTATGCACACGCGCATAATGTGCTCATGGTTGCGGCGGCGGGCAATGATGGCTATGCACGTATGCCATACCCCGCGGCTTATCCGCAAGTGCTGTCAGTGACTGCGGTTGATGGCCTGGGCCGACAGGCCCTGTTTCCCAATCAATCCGAGAGCATTGATTTTGCCGCGCCGGGTGTTGGAGTGCTGACGGCACAACCGGATGAGGGCAGCCAATGGTTTACCGGCACTTCCGCTGCCGCACCTTTTATAAGCGGCACGCTGGCCGCACTGCTGTCGGCAGATGCCTCACGCAGTTCACCGGAAGTCGTCGAGGTGATCCGGCATGCCCTGGATGAGGCTGGAGCGCCGGGAGCAGATCCCTTGTATGGGGACGGCCTGGTGAATTGGGAGCGGCTGCGTGAGCGCAATATTGCCGGACTCTTGGATGTCGCACTGGCTGAAATTTACCTGCCGCCAGATGCACTGCCGGGGACCACTATGCCCGTCGAAGTGATGGTTCAAAATCGTGGTACGGCCTGGTTGACGACTGCCACACTCACCGTGCAGGTCGGTGCATCTGCGCCGCAGCAGTTTATCGTTGGCACACTGGGACCTGGCCAAACGAGCACTCGAACAGTCTATACCCAAGTGCCTTCGATCAATTCCTCTACCAGCTTGAACATTGCCGCACAAGTATTGCCAGAGGAGCCAATCGACGATGTGCGCTTGGGCAATAATCAGAAAGCCGTCTTTTTTCGAGCGCTGCGGTCCTCGATGGATGACTGATCGATTAGCGATGATGTCCAGCATTGACTGTAGCCATTGCGGCACTCCGTTTAACCCGAAAGCGGCGGAGCGCTACTGCTGCAATGGCTGTTACTACGTG
Source organism: Polaribacter sp. (assembly GCA_964226535.1). Taxonomy (GTDB): domain Bacteria; phylum Verrucomicrobiota; class Verrucomicrobiia; order Opitutales; family Coraliomargaritaceae; genus Lentimonas. The sequence goes on along the minus strand of CAXQRK010000039.1, from coordinate 3,556 downwards.
GCTCAGCTCCTGCGCAATAGTGGCTTGGAGCGCTTTTATGAGCTGAAGGGTACTCAAACGCTCCCACCGGTCGGTTCAAAAGTATTTCAATTAACTGACACGGCACCCTTGCACGCCGCGCTTGAGGGGGCTGAAGCCAGCACCGATCAGACCACGGTATCGATGCGATGCTCGATTGAAGGCATCAGTTGTATCGGCTGTGTTTGGTTGATCGAAGCCATCTATAAACGTCAGGCTGGTACCGGGCGAATTGCCATCGACCCCAGGTCAAATACCATGGAACTTACCTGGCAACGCGGGGCCTTTGCGATACCGCTATTTGCGCAGGAGCTGCAACAGCTCGGCTACCGTCTGTGCGTCTACGATGAAGCCGCCTCGACTGACCATTCGGACAGTCGACAGTTGGCCAATCGTATCGGTCTGTGTGGATTTTTTCTGCTCAACACTATGCTGTTCACCCTGCCGGGCTATCTTGGCATGGACGATGAGTTCTTCCTGGCCCGGCTATTTCAAATGCTGGGAGGTCTATTTGCCACACTCAGTCTGATTGTGGGCGGCGGGTACTTTATCGCTCGCGCATGGCAGGCCGCCAAGGCCGGCGTGCTGCATATCGATCTCCCCATCGCCGCCGGCTTGATCGCCGCCTTCGGCGGCTCCCTGATTGGATGCTTCACGGGGCATACCGACCTGATCTATTTTGATTTTGTCGCCACCTTTGTGTTTCTGATGCTTGCCGGACGCTGGTTGCAGACATTTGCCCTCGCTACAAACCGCTCGCATTTGCAACGGCAACAGATCGGCCCACAGCAGGTCACTGTCCTGAACGGTGCGCATGCCGGCCAGCCTCTTGCCATAGAAGCGGTCCATGCCGGCCTGGAATATAGCATCGCGCCCGGTGAAATTAATCCGGTGGCCGCCCAATCACTTGATGCGAAGAGCACCGTCAGCCTCGAATGGATCAATGGTGAGCCTGAGCCGGTCGTTTGGGCCCGGCAAAAAACCATTCCTGCCGGTGCAATCAATGTCGGTCTGTCTAGTCTACGCTGTCAAGCACAGGAGTCCTGGGCCGACAGCCTCCTGGCACGACTACTGCAAGTCAGTGCTAAGACCTTTCGCAACCAAAGACTGGAACAGATCCTTCGCAATTACATCGCTTGCGTACTAGTGATCGCTGCGATTGGCGGCGGCACATGGTTCATTGCGAGTGCCGACATTCTCAAAGCCTTGCAGGTCTTGATCTCGATTTTGATTGTCTCCTGTCCCTGTGCGCTCGGCGTCGCGCTGCCGCTATGTGACGAACTGGCCATCGCTCGCTTGCGCCGCAGCGGCCTGTTCATCCAATCGGGCCAAATCTGGGAGCGTCTGCGTCGAGTCAAAAAAGTTGTATTCGACAAAACCGGCACACTCACCATGGACACCCCGCGATTGGCCAATCCGCAAAGCATTGAAGGCCTCGATCCGTTCGCCGCACAGGCGCTTTATCAGCTGGTGGCCCAGAATAGCCACCCGCTTGCACGCTCCCTGCGCGAAGCCTTACTCACTCATTACTCGAACCAATCGCTCCGCCTGAACCCAAGCTTCTGCGATCTCCAAGAAATCATCGGCAAAGGCGTGAGTTGCACCGATGCCGGTGGCACTCAATGGAGCCTCGGCCAGCCAGATTGGCTGGCACAAGATGCGCTAGCGCCGATAGGTGCACGCACTGTGCTGCGTCAAAATGGTCTGCTGATCACGGCATTTCAGTTTGTTGAAGATGTGCGCGACGATGCTCGTGACAGTCTCGCCGCGTTGCGTCGGCGCAAGCTAGATCTGGTCATCCTTAGTGGTGACCATGCCGAGCGCGTCATGCGCATCGCGGCACAACTCGACCTAGCACCCGATGCGGCAAAGGCAGCCTACAGCCCGACCGAAAAAGCTTGCTGGATCGAAACCCATGCGCCCGATACGGCACTCATGATCGGCGATGGTGCCAACGACCGCCTCGCGTTTGACCAAGCCATCTGCCGCGGCACGCCGGTAGTGGATCGCAGTATACTCGAAGCCTCGGCAGACTTTTTATTTTTCGGCCGCAGCCTGCGTTGCCTGCCGCAACTATTCCTGACTGCAAGCCAACGTCGCCGCACCGTCAACATAGTATTCAGCCTTGCCGTCGCTTACAATATCGTAGCAGTCAGTCTGTGTCTGGCTGGCATGATGCATCCGTTGCTCGCCGCCATTCTCATGCCGCTCAGTTCGATCCTAACACTCGCTATCGCCTGGCTTGGACTTGGACGAACTTAACCCACTGGCATTATAACTGTGCCAACTATTATCGTGCCTGTACCGAAAATTCGATCATGCAATCAATTGCCGCCCCGCCTCACTTCGTCACACCAAGTATACGGATTTGAGTCGGAGGATTGAGCCATCGGACTATGCTTTAATATCTTGTCAATTACGGCACTGGCACACCTTCGGCAGTGAATATTAGTGAATCCGTGCGGCTTTTGGCATTTGTATAGTTGGTGTTGGCATTGTTGTATTGCGCATGCGTAAGTATAAATGTACCATCGTTGACGTTAAGGCCGATTGTATTTATGCCGGAAACACATTGGCTCAATCGTCCGGGATAAATAGCGCCGTTCTCCGAATGAACTTGCCATGTCATTGCTGCACCGGGCGCACCGGGCGCACCGGGCGTAAATGTAAGGTCACAGATTAAATCTCCGCTTTCCATTGCAACTTGTTGAATGGCTGTACCGATTAAACGAGCGTCACTGACAATCGTTTTTTCCAAAGTTGTGTTACGCATTGTAGTGAAGATGGGAATTCCCAGCATAACGAGAAAGCCAATGATAACCACCACAATCATTATTTCAATGAGTGTGAACCCCCTGTTATTTTGATTTTGTATCATGAGATTGTTTTTTTGACGGCCATATTGCTTCATCGTGGCTGCCAGTTTTCTATTCAAATTGAAGACAAATTGGCTGCCATTTGTACCGATTCAATTAAATAATAACACTCGATCGCTCTTTGCCCCGCAAAAAAAAGGCCTCACCGAGATTGGTGAGGCCTAGTAAAGATATTTTTAGACGCTAAGTAAATTATGAGGTTGGCACAGCTGTAGGGGGTGCCACCAACCGCATTTGTTAATCAGCCTTCAGTTTATCCATCTGTAGTGGTTGTCACCGCTGTAGGGGTTGGCACACCTGTAGCGGTAAATGTTAGACCGTCAGTACCCGCTTGAGCATTTCCATATTTTGTATTACTATTGTCATACTGAGCGTGGTCTAGGTTGAACGTACCCGTGTTAATGTCGAGGTCAGTGACTGTTGTACCATTAACACCCTGACTCAGTGAACCTGGATACGAGCCACCATTAGCAGAAGTAACAACCCATGTAGATGCTGCACCACCTGCGCCAGCGGTGAATGTGACGTCACATTCTGAATCACCACTCTCCATTGCAACTTGTTGGATGGCAGCTCCAATTAAACGACCGTCATTGACAATCGTTTTTTCCAGAGTTGTGTTACGAACCGTATTGAAGGCTGGAATTGCCAATGCGGCAAGA
>CAXQRK010000038.1:0-17742 GCA_964226535.1 Polaribacter sp. | reverse complement strand
ATACGGCGACCACCGAGATCTACACCAGCTTATACACTCTTTCCCTACACGACGCTCTTCCGATCTATTGAATTTGGGGAATGGGGTTTAACTTAACTATATAACGTACGATGATTTATTTTGCCGTCAATGAATAGGCCTGCTCCAGAGGCAACTTCATTTTTTTTTTACATTTTTGACTTAACTCTTTGAAAAATAGAGGCTTAAATGGTTGCAAATAGAATGTATTGGGTAAAATGGGAGGGTCCTTTCAGCTGCAGGTATCTGGCAATGGATCGCTTACATCCATAATCAATCATACCGCGTATGAGCCCTTTCATCCATGATTACCGATTCTAAATAGAGTACATGAATCCCCCGACAGCAGTTGAACGCACGCTCGTGCTAGGCATCAAAAGCAGCGGTGAGCACTTTAATCAAATGGATCTGCTGAGCGCAGAGAGTGGCAGTTTTTTAGGACTCAAACGTATTTCAAAAAGCAAACCGCAAACATCTGCGGCGGATCTATTTGATAGTGCCGATGTGCACCTGCAATCTTCCCGGGATGGCAATATTCGATTTGTGAATGATTATCAACTGGTGCAGCGTCGCAGCCAGATTGGGCACTCTTACAAAAAGCTGCGTTATGCAGCCGAGTTCTGTGCTTTGATTGCGCTCAATGGGCCACACATGGCCGACCCCAGCGAATTGTACTTAATCACCGAACGTACACTCAATGCCTTTGTCGCACGTGCACTACCGAGCATTGTTTTTCTTAAGGCGATATATCTGCTGTTAAGCAGTGAAGGCTACCCGGTACGTGAAGCTTGGTGGCCGCAACTACCCCAACAGTTGCGAGGACTGGGCAAACCGCTTCTCAATCAACCTACGCCCGACCATGCAAGCACTCAAGAATTAGACGCCTGCACGCAAATCAGCCAACAGCTCTGCCACTGGTTGCATCATGAAACGGACCTGATCTTGCCCGACTGCCTACAATGAAAGCGGTCTCGCTACGTCCCGCCCGCATGGTAGCGTGCCATCCATTGTTGGCTCCATTGCGCATAATCATCCGCTTCAATGTGCGCACGCGCTTGTGTCATTAGGTCCAAAAAGAAATGTGTATTGTGAATCGATAGCAAGGTATGCGCGAGCAATTCCTTGGCCATCACCAAGTGACGCAGATATGCACGACTGAAATGGTTACAGGTATAATTATCGGCCGCCATGATGGGCTTTGGATCCTGCTTGAAGCGCTCATTTTTCAGATTTAAGATTCCATCCGGAGTAAACACCGCGCCATGACGGGCCAAGCGCGTGGGCATCACACAATCAAACATATCCATGCCCAGTCCGATCATTTGTAGTAACTGCGGCGGCGTCCCGACGCCCATTACATAGCGGGGCTTTGACTTCGGCATCACTGGCACACAGGCGGCCACTTGGCGGATCATTTCTGTCTCCGGCTCCCCCACACTCACACCGCCGATCGCATAGCCAGAAAAATCCATGTGTGCCAATTCACGGCCACAGTATTGGCGCAAGTCGTCGTAAACAGAGCCCTGAATGATCCCGAAAACATGCTGCCCGGAGCGCATAAAGCCATCTTCCACGGCATGTTCCAGAAAGCGCTGCGCCCATCGAATCGTGCGTGTCACCGCAGCCTCACACGGTGCACGTTCACAGGGATACGGCGGACATTCATCCAGCACCATCGCAATATCCGTATTGAGTTGCGCTTGAATCTGAAAACATTCCTTCGGTCCGAGAAACAAACGACGCCCATCCAGATGTGATCGAAACTCAATGCCCTGCTCGGTAATCTTACGCAGCTTGGCAAGGCTAAATACCTGAAAGCCACCACTGTCGGTCAAGATCGGCCGCTGCCAGTGCATAAATGAATGTAGCCCGCCCATGGTCTGTATCAGTTCAGCACCGGGGCGAATGTGTAAATGATAGGTATTGCCCAGAATAATTTGTGCACCGACTGCGTCGATCTGGGCAGGCGTCATCCCTTTCACTGTAGCCTGAGTGCCGACCGGCATGAAGACCGGAGTCTGAATATCGCCATGAGCCGTTTGGAGGATCGCTCGACGAGCGGATCCGGATTCTTTGAGCAAGGTAAACACTAAACAGGTGCTAGAAATAAGATGTCGACAAAGAAGTAGAGGCAGGCCCGCGCGGTGCAAGCCCTGTAGTAAGATGTCTAAATGGTGGCCAGACCCAGAATCGAACTGGGGACACAAGGATTTTCAGTCCTCTGCTCTACCGACTGAGCTATCTGGCCTTAAGTTGGAAAGGCGGCATTAAGGGTTGGTGTTCGGCACTCGTCAACCGGTTTTTCACATTTTCCTCAAAAATATACTTGCTAAAATGAATCGATTAAGCAATCATTTTAACCAATGGCGCGCCGAAATAGCTCAGTTGGTAGAGCAACTCATTCGTAATGAGTAGGTCGACGGTTCGACTCCGTTTTTCGGCTCCATTCATTGTCTGAATTTCATGCATTCAAGCGTAGCCAACTTGGACAAGGAGCCGTCCATCCACCGTTGACTTTCCGGCGCAATAGGCTGCCTTTATGGCAGTCAATAATCGGCTGCCACTCTCGTCTCAGACCGCCATTCTATCCACATCAAATCGACCATAGAGTTCAACTGAAAAGAACAGTTCTAAGCAGTTCACCCGACTCAATCCCTATATGAAGCCCCAACCACTATACACGCAATTGCGCATGGTGCTGCGTGCCCCGGATTATATACCGATGCGGCGCGAGGCACTGATCGCAGTACTCAAATTGACTCCAGAGGATACCGTTCACGCCCACCGACTGCTCGATCAGATGCTTGAACGAGGTGAAATCGCTCGCTTGAAAAAAGACAAGCTCTGTATTCCCGACGATGCCGATCTAGTCAGTGGTTGCATTCGTTTTCGCCAAAGTGGTGCAGCCATTTTAATATCGGATGCAACTGAGGGCACGTCCTTTAGTCCAAACCAGGCGTACCCGATATCTGCTGAAGATACCGGCGTCGCGCTGCATGCCGATCACGTACTCGCACGGATCATCCGGCAGCCGCGACCGCGCCGGCGAGGCCGGCCGGCACGACCTGTCAGCCACGATCCCAACCAAGCCCCCAGCCTGCGTGTGATCCGCATTCTCAAACGTGCCCGTGAAGCCATCCCCGGCACCCTGAAAAAAGGCCGTCATACCTACTATGTAATTCCGGATGATCCGCGGATTATTCAGGACATTTTGGTGCCCGAACCTGCCAACGCCGGGATCAAACCAATTCCTAAAGTAGGCGACAAAGTAGTCGTCAAACTATTGGAATGGACCCAGCGCCACCTCAACCCAGAAGGTGAGATCGTTGAGGTGCTCGGTCGCACACATGAACCAGATGCTGAATTCAAAGCGATTTTGCATCTGCACGGGCTCAACCCACAATTTCCTGCCGCGGTCGAGCGAGAAACTAAGCACATCCCCGACCAGGTGCGCACGCAGGACATCGTCGGTCGTCAGGATTGCCGCGATTTATACACTTTCACCATCGACCCCGACGATGCCAAAGACTTCGACGACGCTCTTTCCGTGGAAGCATTGGCAAACGGCCAGACTCGGATCGGTGTACACATCGCAGACGTGAGCGCCTACGTTAAACCAGGCACGGCACTCGATGCTGAAGCACAACAACGGGGCAACAGCACCTATTTGGTGGGCACAGTTATCCCGATGCTGCCCCAGGCCCTCTCCAACGGACTCTGCAGTCTGGTCGAAGCACAGGACCGACTGACCAAGACCTGCTTCCTTACCTTTTCGGCACAGGGCAACATTATCGCAGTGGCATTCGCCAATACCGTGATCCGCAGTAACAAGCGCCTGACTTACAAACAGGCCTATGCACTGATGATGGAGGATTCCCTCGAGACCATCCGCAATAGTCCTGTGCCGCCCAAGCACCAAACCGGTGCTACCGGACGTTCATTCGATGCCGTAAGTGACCAGGAAATCCTGAATTTGCAACAACATATTCGTACAAGCTGGCAGATTGCATCCACATTGCGCCAACGCCGCTTTCGCAAGGGCTCACTCGAACTCGATATGGCTGCGGTCAAAATTTACCTGGATACGAATGGCTACGCCGAACGCATTGAACCCGAATTGAACGATGAAAGTCACCAATTGATCGAAGAATTTATGCTCTGTGCCAATGAACAGGTTGCTCAGTTGACGAAACGTGCCAAGTTGCCGAGCATCTATCGCGTACATGATCGACCAGCGGATGACAAACTGCGAGAACTACGAGAAACCATGTGCAGCTTCGGGGTGCCGTGTGGCAACCTGAGCAAACCTCACGAAATGGGCCGATTGCTGCAAAAACTTCGCCATCACCCGCAAGGCCATAGCCTTAGGATACAGGTCTTGCGCAGCCTCAAACAAGCCCAATACCGCGCCCAGGCCGATGGTCATTACGGCCTGGCCAAGCCTGACTATGCACACTTCACTTCCCCGATTCGTCGCTATGCGGATCTGGTCGTACACCGGGTACTGGATGGGTACATGCATAAGACCGGCATCTCGTCGGCGCCCAACAAGCCCGATATCTGTTATACACAAGGCAAGCTCTCCACGCTCAGTGAGCACCTTAGCATAACCGAACGCAACAGCGCTGATGCCGAGCGCGAATCGGTCAAAACCAAACTGCTGGAGTTCTTTGAACGCGAACTGCAAAGACCGCATAAACACTCCTTCAGTGCCATCATTACCGATATTAAAAACCACGGACTGTTCGTCGAACTATGTGATTCCCTGGCCTTCGGTTTAGTCCATATCTCTACTCTCGACGATGATTTTTACCATCTGAGCACTGACGGCACCGCGCTGATTGGACGGCGCAGCCATCAGCGCTATACACTGGGGGACTCCATCACGGTTGAAGTGGCGCGGGTGGATCGCTTTAAGCGCCAGATCGATTTCCGAGTCACTGCGCCCACCGCACAAAGTACGGGTTATCGCAAGCGAAGCAACCACCGCCGTAACAAAGGCCGTCCACTCTCCGCCAAGCGCATCAAAAAACAACGGCACGCACGCGGTCAACAGAGTGCATAACTGAACCGCAATCCAAACATCCCGTGCTATATGCGACGAGCGACCAGCGAGTGATACACGTCCATCATTTCCTGAAAATAGGTTGCGGTCTCGTATGGCCACTCTGCCTTGGGATCGATCTCCCAATCTGGATGAGCCTGTAGGTGCTCCACCGTCCATTGATAATAGGGCAGGTCATCCGACCGAAAGCATAAGCGACCGCCCGAATCCGTTCGCTGTGCAAGCGCATCCAGCAAGGTGGTCTGCACCATACGTCGCCGATGATGCTTCGCCTTGGGCCAGGGGTCGGGAAACAACAACACCGTACAATCGAAGCGGATCCGATCCGGCAGCACTTGCAGAAATTCACTCAGTTCAGCTTTAAAAAAATGGACATTTTGTAGCTGACGTTTGTCACGCTTCTCCAGTCCCTTTCGAACTCGCCATGCAATCAGGTCGATGCCCACACAGATTTGCGCCGGATGCTGCTGCGCATAAGCGCTAAGCCAGTGGCCGTGGCCACAACCGGCTTCAAACAAAATACGATCGACCCCTGCTAGCGTCGCTGCACACTCCGCCCGCAGGGCTGCTTTGCGTTGTTGTTGTTTGTTTAACTCGCGGGCATATGCTGCTGAAATCTCCATCATGCAATGCCTTTATGCACCGGCATGCCAGACCAGGTCAAGGCCGTTGCACGCACTATGCTAGGATGCCGAGTCCGCCGGCAGTGTCTGTACGTAAGGCAGATGAAAATGAATGGCCGTGCCCTGGCCGATGTGGCTCTCCACCGAGACGCTGCCGCGATGTTGCTGCACAATGTGCTTGATAATGCTCAGTCCCAGCCCAGTGCCGCCGCGCTCCCGTGAGCGTCCTTTGTCCACACGATAAAAACGCTCGAAAATATGCGGTGCATCCTTTTCCGGAATGCCCGGACCATCATCTGCAACCGTGCACTGAACGCACGGCGGCGTGTCCGTGTAAACGATGCGTAGCGTCAGCAGGGTAAACTCTGGCGCATGCCGAAATACATTTTCAATCAGGTTCTCAAACACCTGATGCACACGCAAACGATCAAAGGCAAAGGTCTCTACTCGTGGGTCAAACTCCAAGACTATTCGTTGCGTTCCAGCACTAAGGCGAGAGCGATAATGCTCCAGTACTTCATCCAATAACGGTCGTAAGGATTGCCGCGACAGTTTAATTGGGTCCGGTTGCGATTCGAGGCGCGAGAGCACCAACAAATCCTCCACCAACAAATACAGGCGCTCGGCATTATTGACAATTTTATCCAAAAACCGTGTACGCGTGGCGGCGGACAAGGTTGCATCATCCTCGGCCAAGGTCTCTGCAAATCCTTTAATAATGGTCAACGGCGTACGCAACTCGTGCGACACATTGGCTACAAAATCACGCCGCATTTCCTCTAAACGTTTCAAGCGGGTAATTTCATGCAGCACCAACAAGGTCGACCGGGCGTTGGGAGCGGACACTCCACGCACTTCCGCGCAGGACACTTCAAACCAACGGACTTCCCCTTGTCGCTCCACCGTGATTGCTTGCAAGCAATCACGGCGCTCATCTGGATCGCGGCGATACTGCGTCAGAAATTCCAATAATTCAGAGGAGCGCACGAGCGCTTCCAGGCGTAGGCCTTGCCGCATGTGTGCATGTGGAAACAGGCCTTGAGCGGACTCATTCGCAAATTCAATCAGATGCTGATCATTAAAAATGATCACCGCTTCCTGAATGGAGCCCAAGGTCGCTTGCAATTGACTTGAATGCCCGGATTGCTGCTGCACATGCCTGCGATACCGCTCAATCAGATCATTTGTTTGTAGAATAAGTCCCTCAAACCCGAGTCGCCGCAAGTTCGCCGAAGGCTTGTCCAACAGTAAGCAGCGCTTCAAGCGAACGGCATCTTCTAAATCACGCAGCACACGACGAGTCTTCGCCATCAGCAACCCAATTGCCAGCAGCGCACAGCAAAGACAGATACTCAAACAAATAATCATTCAATCTCAACAGCACGATAGCCGACTCCCCGCACGGTTTCAATCAAATGGGCATACGCCCCCAATTTTTCCCGTAAGCGGCGTACATGCGTATCCACCGTGCGGGTCTCTATCTCGGCATCGTAGTGCCACACATTCATCAGTAGATGCTCGCGGGATTGCACGCGCCCCTTGCGCTCCATTAACAATTGCAGCAAGCGAAATTCAGTCGCCGTTAGCACCACATCCTCACCATCAATGCTCAGCCGATGTAAGTCCCAATCAAGTACCACCCCACCAATCTGAATATAGGTCGCCTTGGCAGCCTTGCCGGAAGGCCATCTACGCGCTAAGAGCTTTCCTGATCTAATAAGTAACTCTTTGATGTTAAATGGCTTAGAGATATAATCTTCGGCCCCTGCCTCCAGTCCTTGAATCCGATCCTCGGCCTCGCCGCGAGCGGTGAGAAAAATAATGGGCACCTCCTGCAGCACCGGATCCAAGCGGGCCATACGACACAATTGCACACCGCTCAATTCAGGCATCATAATGTCCAGAATGATTAGGTCCGGTTGAAATTCTCTGGCCAAGGCAATGAATAATAGTGGATTATTCAATACCTTACAATGATAGCCGGCCTGCTCCAGCTTATACTGTAATAGATCGGTTACATCTATCTCGTCATCAACGACTAAAATACGGTGGGGAGAGCTTGTGTGCATGCGGCAAGATGATTGAATCAGCGCTTATTTATTGCGCGTCCTTCGAGGTAAACCATTAAAATACTAATATCCGCTGGATTGACCCCACTAATCCGGTTGGCCTGCGCCAATGTGCGCGGCATGATTTCGGCTAACTTTGCGGCACTCTCTGCCCGCAAGCCCTTGATCGCGAGATAATCCAGCCCGTCTGGGATGCGGATATGATGCAGATGCCGCATTTTTTCGATCTGCTTCGCTTCACGTTCCAGATAGCCTTTAAACACCACCTGATAATGCACCTCATCGCGTACTTCACGCGGCTCGGCTTGCAACTCTGCGGGGAAATCAGACTGTGAGCGACTGCGACGCAAATGCTCGGCATAAGTGCTGCCGTCGCGGCGTTCGCGCTCCAATCGGGCAATCCAGTGCTTGATGGCCTGCGCCTTCGCCGCGATACGGGTCAATCGCGGCGCGTGTACCAGCTTCAAGCGCGCGGCATGATGCCATAAGCGCAGCTCCGCACTGGGATGATTGAACAACAAGCGATGCTCCGCCCGGCTCGAGAACATTCGATACGGCTCCTGGGTGCCCTTAGTCACCAAATCATCAATCAACACCCCAATGTAACATTCATGGCGTTGCAATACCAAGGGCTCCTTGGCTCGAACTTTTTGCACCGCATTCACCCCGGCAACTAAGCCCTGACTCGCTGCCTCTTCATAGCCCGAAGTACCGTTGATCTGCCCGGCAAAAAACAAGTTTTCCACTTTTTTTGATTCCAAGCTCGGCAGCAGCTGTGTCGGCGGAGCAAAATCATACTCTACTGCATATGCTGGGCGCAACATATGCACTCGTTCCAAGCCCTCTATGCTGCGTAGCATCTCCAACTGCACCTCAAACGGCAGACTGGTGGACAAGCCATTGATATACCATTCATTTGTATGGCGGCCCTCCGGCTCTAAAAACAGCATGTGCCGATCCTTATCCGCAAACCGGACAAATTTATCCTCAATGCTCGGACAATAGCGTGGACCGGTGCCTTCGACTGCGCCCGAATACATCGCCGAGCGGTGCAGGTTGTCGCTCACCACCTGTCGAGTGCGGTCACCGGTATAGGTCATCCAACATGAGACCTGATTCTCGCCCGGTACCCAGCCTAACTTGCGTTGTCCGGAATGTTCCACGTGGAACAAATCTTCTTCGCCACGGGTATCGTAAAAACCAAACAGGGTGGGAAGCGGGTCGCCCTGCTGTTCTTCAAGCCGGTCAAAGCATATACTGCTGCCTAGAATACGCGCCGGTGTGCCGGTTTTGAGGCGCTCCAGCTCGATCCCAGCCTCCAGCAGTGATGCGGATAGACCATTCGCAGAAAAATCGCCCATGCGTCCACCCTCATTCTTGTTCTGGCCGACATGCATCAAGCCGCGCAGAAAGGTACCAGTGGTCACAATGACGGTATGCGCATAAAACTCCACGTCCAGATTGGTGCGCACGCCGGCCACTCGTCCGTCCCGATAGATCAGGCCTTGCACCATGGCCTGAAACAGGTCGAGATGGGCTTGCAACTCCAGCACATGCTTCATGCGGTACTGGTAAGCTTTTTTGTCACATTGCGCCCGTGGAGCCTGTACGGCGGGTCCTTTCGAGGCATTCAACAGGCGAAACTGAATGGCGGTGGTATCGGTGTTGACCGCCATTTCGCCGCCCAGGGCGTCGATTTCGCGCACCATATGACCTTTCGCCTGCCCCCCAATCGCCGGATTGCAACTCATTTGCGCAATCGTATCCAAATTGCCGGTCAGTAGCAATACCTCGGCGCCGAGCCGGGCTGCGGCCAGGGCCGCTTCGCAGCCAGCATGTCCAGCACCGCAAACAATCACATCGTAGGGCTGCTGCGGCCCGAATTTCAATCCCATACTCATTTCCCGATACAAAACTGCTTAAACAAGCGGTCCAACATGCGCTCATTATCCACCTTGCCGACCACTTGCCCGATTCGTTCCAGCGCCTCACGTAGATCAGAGGCAATCAATTCCGATAGCTCCTGGGCCTGCATTTTATTGGCTGCCAGTTGCAGCGCCGTGCGGGCCTCTGCCAGCACAGCGGCGTGCCGCGCGTTCACCACCACGCCATCAGTATTGGGTGTGGGTACGCCCGCCTCAATCGCCTCGAGCCAGCGCTGCCGAAAAGCCGATAGGCCAGTGCCGGCTCGCAATGAAAGACGCAGATGCGGACAGTCCGGCATAAAGGCACGGTGCTCCAGCGCATTTGGCAGATCTATTTTATTTTCGAGCACAAGGGTATTGTCGGCCTTCATGCGAGCCAATAGCGCTGCTGGCAGTATCGGAGAAGGTGCTGCCGCATCCAGCATCAACAAAAAGAAATCCGCTGTCTCCGCCTGTTCGATCGTATGATCGATCCCAATTTGCTCAATGGCATCGCCCGTGTCGTGCAACCCTGCCGTATCCAGTAGCTCAATACGCCAGGGGCCCAGCATTACAAAGGCCGCAATATAATCGCGCGTCGTGCCCGGAAGCTCGCTGACAATGGCGCGCTCAGAACCAGTCAAGGCATTGATCAAACTGCTCTTGCCCACATTTGGTTGACCCACAATTAAGGTCTTTATTCCCTCATGTAAAATAGCGTTATAGTGTTGACTGTCAATTAGATTTGATATTTCTAAAAGAATTTTTTGGACTCCGGCTAGCGGGCCGTTCGGATCTTCGCCCGGCAAATCTTCTTCCGGAAAGTCAATATAGGCTTCGAGCTGTGCAATCACGGTGAGCAGACGATCGGTCAATTCGCTCATTTTACGCCCGACGGAACCGTGCAGCTGGCGCTGTGCCACCTCAATGCTGCGTTCCGAGCGTGCCCGAATCAAATCCGCCACCGCCTCGGCCTGACTGAGATCCATCTTACCATTCAGAAACGCGGTACGGGTGAACTCGCCGGGTTCAGCCGCCCGGCAGCCGCGCGCCAGTAAATCTTCAAGGATGCTTTGTACGATCAAGGGATTGCCATGCGGCGCAATTTCTAGCATGGCCTCACCGGTAAAAGATTGGCCATATTCAAACAGGGTAAACAGGCAGTCATCCAGCACCTTACCACTTACATCGCGATAGTGGCCGAACTGCGCGTAACGCGGGCGCAAGGGCTGAGCACGACCCATCACCTGCCTGGCCAGCTCGGGGCACGCCGACCCACTCAGGCGAATCACCGCAATGGCCGATTCGCCCACCGGAGTGGACAAGGCAGCAATCGTATCCGTAGCAGGCATGAACTAGCTGCATGCGCCAGATTTAGGTGGGCGTCAAGTGTGGATCTATGCTGCAGCAAATCCGCACTCGCAAACGAACGGTCCTACACTCAATCGTAATGGGGTGCAAACCATCACCTGCAATGATTTGGGGGACCATTTGGGTCATTTTTACAACATTTTAGTTGACTCAAGTCATTGTTTAGGATATGGCGAATGGTATATTTAGTGAGTGTAAAGTAGTTGATTCCAACGTATCTATTGTATCATGCCGTATAGAAGTAACTTTTTAACGATCAAAACGATCAAAGGAGAATGTAAAGATGACAAACATCCAGAGTGGATTGATATCCATAGTTTCTCCTCTTCAATAAGGGGAGAAGGGAATCACAAGGCCCAAGAAAACAAGACATGGAGAGCGTCTCATTCCAACATGACTATCTTGAAGAACCTGGATCAGACCTCTCCTAAATTGGCAGAGGCCGCCTCTTTGGGCAATCCTTTCGATGAAGCCACCATTCAGGTTTGCGAAACGGTTGGACAAAAAGCATGCTACATGGAATACAAAATGTCGAAAGTTGTGATCGTTGACTATTCGGTAACAGGCATGTTATCAGACCGACCGCTTGAGTCGGTTGGGCTTCGGTATGAGAAAATCGAGTGGCAGTATTATGATGAAGGTAAAATGAGTACTAAGGGATCCTGGACGATTCCCCAACACCAAGCTTAATTAAAGGTATAATCAAATGGCTGTAGATATTTTTTTACAAATTGATAAACTGACAGGAGAAAGTAAAGATGACAAGCATCCTGGCTGGATCGAAATTGAAATATCTGGCGACATCATTACACTTGAACCGCCAAATTCTGCTTCGGATGCCCCTCCGCATGAAGCAAAAATTCTTCAACATGTCTCCAGTACTCACGGGGCTTTTAAGCCGGTGATGGAAGAGCTGCTTGCAAAGACTGGAAGTCATGCAGAGGAGGCAAGTGGATTGACAAACAATAAAGAGTATACGATTACTATTAGAAAGAAGTTGGACCAACTTTCCACTGAATTTATGCGAGGCGCTGCGAATCGCAAAGATTATGGCAAGGCAACCTTGCATTTTTGCACGTACAAAGGAGAGCAAACACCGTACGTGGAATATAAAATTACGGATGAATTTCGAATCGTCTCATACAGTACCGATGGTGTCGAAGACACTTGTAAGTTCAAAATTGGTCAAGTTGAGATCAATAAGTGGGGATATTCTTTTGCTGAGCAAAAAGAGCTTTAAATGTAGCTTACAGTGAACGTATAGCATCCATGGGGAACTGGCTGACACAAGAGATCTGTTCTATTGCTGCAAATTCAAAGTACTGTGCGGACTGAATAAATACCATAGAGGACACCGATATGACTGCAGATGCTTTTTTGAAACTAGATCCGCTCAAAGGAGAGAGTAAGGATGACAAGCATCCTGGCTGGATCGAAATTGAAACAACCGGCCTGGATATTTCAATTGAGCCGCCGGATCGTGAAACTAAGCTGTCTAGTGACCAGAACAGTCCCCCAAAACCGGAATCAAGTGGTTCGACTGATAAAAACACTCAAACAATCATAGATATCATAAACAAATCAGAATCAAATGACAAAAAAGAATTAATCGACCACCTTACAAGCCTGAGTGCTACGCCCAATGAACCATTTAGTCTGACCATCACCAAGAAAGTCGACAGCCTCTCCACTCGCTTGTCACAAGCAGCCGCTAAGCGTGAGCCATTCACCACCGCAACGATTGACTTTTGCACCTACGACGGAGAACAACGAAAATATTTGGAATATGAACTCAGTGAGCTGGCTGCACAATCCTACAGCGTGGATGGCGTGAATGATACGTTTAAACTGATTTACAAGAAAATTAAATTAATCACCTATGGCAAGGATAAACAAAAAACCGGATTATTTGAATATTCTACCGACACCCAGAGCAATCAGACATGAATAACTATTCGAGCCAGATTCGTTGACCAGTTTAAAAAATACTTTGGCACGCCAAACCTACAGTTTTATGCATGCATAATGACTCTTTAAGCCGCAGCAAGTAACCCGCTTACTTTGTGGCTCGCCACCTCAAACAACAATCACTAAAAAAATACGACCATGGCCGAAGATTGCTATCTAAAAATTGAAGAAATAAAAGGTGAATGTTCCGCCTCACACCACAAAGAATGGATTGAAATCACTAATTTTAGTCTGGATATATCGACGGATGAAGACAATCTGCGGACGCCCACTAAAGCCGGCAAACCTTCAGCATTAAAAATTGACAAACCACTCGACAGAGCATCTCCAAAACTAGCAGCGGCTGCGTGCTGGCGTACCCCGCTGAAAAAAGAAGTGATCATTGAGCTTTGTGAAGCTGTCGGAAGCGGACAAAATCCAGTAGCTTTTATGGAATATAAGCTTTCAGGTGATGTATTTATTAAGAGCTATTCAGTCAGTGGTGGTGGCAGTGGTCCTCCAGAAGAAGGGATTGAAATTGTTTACGACAAGATTACTATGACTTATCGTGAACTTGATCATAAAACCGGTAAAGAAAAATCAAGCTCTTATATGTATTGGGACATCACCCAAAATAAAGGAGGGAAGCCTTTCTAGCTCGAGTTCGTCAGGGTTGAAGGGGTTAAAAAAATCGTGGCAGAAAAGGGACCATCGATAATCCTAAATTCGGGAGTTGGATTCGCGATCTTTCGCAATCTTTTGCCCCACAAGGCATTGCAAATTCAATTTGATGCACCAAATGGTGCGTCTTCACGCCTTTGCAATGCCCTGTGAAACAAAATCTTACAAAATCTCATCGACTCCAACTCCCGAATTTAGGATAATGGCTGCTATAACTGCGTTTAATATGATCACGACTTTGTTGCTTTTACCGGGGGTCAAATTCTGTGCCCCAGGCATCAGAGTCTTTTGTCCAACTCTTCGAGTACTTGCATTGGACCAACATATCGTCCGTTCAAATAACTGTCAGCAATCACTTTTCCGTTTGCATCGAACAGTACCAAGCAAGGAATTCCGCTACCCGCATATCTGTTAGCCTGGCTGGCCTGGATCCGATCAAATTTAATCGCAGGCCAGGGCATCTTATACGTTTGCATATAACGAATCATGGCCTTGGCATCCCGATCCGCACTGACAAAAATAATTTCAAAATTGTTATTTGTGCGTTTTTGCTTGTAGAAATCGACCAGTTTGGGAGTAAATTTTCGACAGGGCGGACACCATGCCGCAGAAAAATAGAACAAGGTATAGTCTGTTTCAGCCAAGGATGTAGCTTGAATCTTTCGACCCCTTGAATGGATCAGATGTGTATGTACTTTTCTCAGGTGGCTGGGGATTGTTTTGAGCGTGCCAGAGGAGCTCGTGCGGACTGTCGGTGATGGGGTGTCCGCCTTAACATTTGCACCCACCTGCACGACTTTGCCATCAAGCAAGTCAATCCGTTGGTCAGGGTAGAGTAGGATTTTTTTTCTGCCAAGTTCCATTACGGAGCTTGGCTTGCCATTCTGTTGGATGACGTCTCGTTCGGTTTGTCCAAGCTCAGCAGCGTCAACTGATGCTAGACTAAGCGCACTTATACAGTAATACAATAAAAGGTGAAAGAATTTCATAGCGTGATAATAAAATCCTATTTCTAGGCAAAGTCTTGCTGCGATGCAAGTATGCATTGTTGGGCATCCGCTTGATCGTGTTTAACATTAAGTATAGGCATCACCGCGAAACTAAAGGATCGACTTTGCCTTGCATACGGTTACAGCTCTACAAACAAATACTTCGCCATGCCTCAGTTTGATTATACCGCCCGCCAGGCCGACGGCAACACTATTACCGCGCGCATGGACGCTACAGATCGCCGACAAGCTGTACAGCGTTTAAAAGGGCAGGGGCTGAGCCCAATTACGCTTAAACCCGCGAGCACCCTCAAGCCATCGGCCTTTCGCATGCTACGCGATAAGCTAGGATCGGTGAAAGGCTCGAAGCCGGCGACAACGAATAATACCGCGCACGTGCAGGCACGTGGGGGCAGCCCAAGCCGCGAAAAAAGTGGGCTCGCCTTTCTCACACGCCTCCTCGAACTGCATGCCTCCGGTTTGCCGATCGGTGATTCAATTCGCATCCTCAGCCAGCGTCTCAGCGATCCAGAACAACGGCAACTGGCCGCTTCGATTTGGCGCGACTTGAGCGAAGGCGGGACACTGGCCGATGCATTGGCGCGGCAGTCTAAATATTTTTCTGGCTCGATCACCCACGTAATCGAAGCCGGCGAAGCGACTGGCCAGCTGACTCCGATTCTACGCAGAGTCATTGATTTTCTTGAGGAAAAGCAGGCGATTCGCCAAAAAATGATCACCAGCATGGCATATCCAGGCTTCATTTGTACGGTGGCCTTTGGTGTGGTGATTATTTTCCTTACGGTGCTGCTGCCTCAGATTCAGGGAATGCTTGATCGACTGGGCGGTCAAATGACCTGGAGCGCACAATTGCTCATCGATGGATCCGGCCTTTTGATCCAAGTGGGCCCCTTCCTGCTGCTGGCTTTGGCTGTTAGTGCAGTGGCACTCAGGCGATGGCGCAAGCATCCGGCAGGGCGACAGCGATCGGACCAATGGTTGCTCAGACTACCTTTGCTGGGCAAGATTGTGTACTATTCGGACTTGTTTCAGTCCGGCAATTTGATCAGCACCCTACTCGAGAGTGGGATTAATACCACAGAGGTACTGCGGCTGACTGAGCGCACCCTTAAAAATACGGTTTTGCGTGAACGCTTCCGCACCGCTCGTGGTCAAGTCAATGAAGGCCTGTCGATCGCACAGGCCTTCAAGCGCAACCAATTCATGCCCGACCTCGCAATCGACATCCTAACAGTTGGTGAAAACAGTGGCAATCTCGCGCATGGCATGAGCGAAGTAACTAAGGGCTTCCGTAGAGAACTGACCAAACGGCTGGGCCTGCTAACCCATATAGTCGCTTCTGGGGCCTTAATCGCCGCCTTTTTACTGGTTGCGTTGATTGCCATCGGTATTGTGACCAGCGTGTTTCAAGTCAGTCAGACGCTGTCGGTGTAAGCGAATCCCTCTCAGTCTTGCCCAGTCTTGCGGTCACTGGTTTCCAGCAGCGTTTTTGGGGCCACCCTGCACCAACGCACGGCGCCGCAGGCGCAGCGCATTGAGGCGAATAAAACCGCCGGCATCATCTGGATTGTAGTCACTCTCGACACCCTCCATAGACGCAATCTGTTCATCATAGAGCGACAGTGCGGATTTACGTCCGACGGTGGTGACGGCACCTTTGTACAACTTAAGACGCACGGTGCCAGTGACGGTTTTTTGCGAATCGTCGATCAGCGCCTGTAAGGCTTCGCGCTCGGGCGCATACCAGAAACCATTGTAAATCAGGGCGGCATAGCGGGGCATCAAGCTATCGCGCAGATGCATGAGTTCGCGGTCCATGGTGAGGGATTCGATCGCACGATGCGCCTGCAACAAGATCGTACCACCTGGAGTTTCATACACACCACGGCTTTTCATCCCGACAAAGCGATTTTCGACAATATCGACTCGACCGATGCCGTGCCGCCCCGCAAGTATATTTAGGTGCTGCATCACTTGGGCTGGATGCATCGCCACACCATCGACTGCTACGCAGTCGCCACGTTCAAAATCCAGTTCAATGTATTGCGCCTGATCTGGGGCATCCTCAGGATCGACGGTCAACTTGTACATGTGCTTGTGTTCCTTCGTGCTGGGATCAAACCAAGGATCTTCAAGAATGCCGGCTTCATATGAAATATGCAATAAATTGCGATCCATTGAGTATGGCTTTGAAGCACTGGCTTCAACATCAATAGACTGTTCGCGGCAGTATTGGATCATTTCCGCGCGCCCTGGGAAGGCCTTGCGAAATACTTCCATGCGCCATGGAGCAATGATGGTAAGCGCTGGCGCGAGCGCCGCATACGCGAGTTCGAAGCGTACCTGATCGTTGCCTTTACCGGTGGCACCGTGGGCCACTGCATCCGCACCTTCGCGCTCGGCGATTTCCACCTGCGCCTTGGCAATCAGCGGACGCGCAATCGATGTCCCGAGTAGATATTGGCCCTCGTAAATGGCATTGGCACGCATCATCGGGAAGATAAAATCGCGGGCAAACGGTTCGACGAGATCGACCGTATAATGAGCAGACGCACCGGTCGCTTTGGCTTTTTCAGCCAGGCCGTCGAGTTCTTCCTGCTGCCCCACATCGGCCGCAAAGGTAATGATTTCAGCGCGGTAGTGTTGTTTGAGCCAGCTAACCAGAACGGAAGTATCCAAACCTCCTGAATATGCGAGAACAATTTTCATATGAGTGCTATCCGTTAAATGAAAGTAGTGAACACCACAACCTTTTCTTTGATATTAAGTATAAAGGTATCGGTTGGCTTAAGCATTCAAAAAAATTCGGCACAGCAAGGAGCGAACCAATCGACATACCGATTCGTTTTGATGCCTCCATTGGTTTTGGATCTGCGATCTGTATACGAAGGAGACCTGACGATAAAATCAAAAAAATTGTCCAGGTAAGATTTTAAAACCTGCAAACAATCGTCGCTTACAAGTTTCGCTTCGAATGCTTTAGATCGGAAGAGCGTCGTGTAGGGAAAGAGTGGATAAGCTGGTGTAGATCTCGGTGGTCGCCGTATCATTAAA
>CAXQRK010000037.1:0-16107 GCA_964226535.1 Polaribacter sp. | reverse complement strand
TGGGTGAAAAGCGAGCTTGTATCATTGGCGGAGGGACTGCGGTGACCGTAGCGTACCCCATCGAAGCGGGCGAGATTTGAAGATGCTTCGGCGGTGGCGACGATGTAATACACCGGCATGGCCAGTTCGGAGTGTGGCAGCGAAATATCAACAATCTCGCAGCCTTGCGATTGATACCATAGGATGGCCTGTTCGATGTTGGCCCTTACTTCTGGGTCGATGGCAGATTCGAAGAATTTGCGCGGCACGCCGAGTTTCCAGGGTCCCTGCTTTGTATGCAGTGCGCGGGTGTAATCGGTTGCTGTGGGTGGGGCAATCGAAGTCGAATCTAAGGGATCTTTACCCAGCATGGCTTGCATGAGTATTGCAGCGTCTTTGACGGTACGTGTGAGCGGCCCGACTTGATCCAGCGAAGATGCAAAGGCGACTAAGCCATAGCGTGAAATGAGGCCGTAGCTGGGCTTCATGCCAACAACTCCACAAAGCGCTGCAGGCTGGCGGATCGAGCCGCCGGTATCTGTGCCGAGGGTGGCGATGGCTTCTCCGGCTGCGATTGCGGCCGCACTTCCACCAGAAGATCCTCCGGGAATGGTTTCGAGGTTCCAGGGGTTGGCAGTGCTCCCATACGCTGAATTTTCGGTCGAAGAGCCCATTGCAAATTCGTCCATATTCAGGCGTCCCCAGATGACGGCACCGGCATCGCGAAGTTTAACGATACAGCTGGCATCAAAGGGTGATACATAGTGCTGCAGCATTTTGGACGCGCAACTTAGCGGTTGCCCCTTGACTGCAAGCGTGTCTTTAATGCCAATCGGGATGCCGTCAAGTGGACCGATTACTTTGCCTGCGCTGCGGCGGGCATCGGAAGCGCTAGCTTGAGCCAGCGCATCGTCCGGGTCGCTGGAGAGGAAGGCATTTACCCGATCATCGACTGCTGCTGTGCGATCGATCACGGCTTGTGTGATTTCAACAGCTGTGGTTTCGCCTGCCGCCAGCATGGCGGCGAGTTCGGATATGGGTTTAAAATACAGGGCAGACATGCAACAATAAGTATGATTACTCCACAACTTTGGGTACGACGATTTGATTAGCGTGCGATACTGGTGCCATTTGCACCAGTACTTCGGGGCTGTATGTAGGGCCAGGAGTATCGCCTTCGCGCCAGACATTGCAGATGCGATGCGCGTGGGCCATGGGCTCAACAGCTTCGACATTGACCGCATTGAGTGTGTCAAAATAGCCCAGAATGTCATCCAGTTGCGCACTCAGTCGGGTCTTTTCATCTTCGGCAAGATCCAGTCGTGCGAGTTTGGCAACGTAATCAATATCAATATGTGGTGGCTTGGACATGGTGATACATATAAAACAGATAGATGCAAAGCCGCAATCTTGGAATTGACAACCAAATCAGTCGCAAAGGTGGTTCATATGTTTTAATCGGAGTCAAATGGGTTCAGGTCGTTTAGCAAATCATCGATTCGGTGTTGCTAGCTGAACGGATTTATGTCAATGTTCCAATTGATCAACGATTTATTATGACACAAAATACAACCGAAAAATACTCCGCCGCAGTATGGGAGCATCTTCGTGAGCGTTTTTTAAATTCTATACTCAATGATACCGAGATTGCAAAACTAGGACAAAATGTCGGTGTCTCCTGGCCGTTCAAAGGCAGTGATGAGACACCCGCTAAATATATCCGGTATGAATTTGAAGAATTGAACACCGTACCTGGTTTGATTGGCAAAAAAAACGTGTGCAGAGCTTGATGGATATTTTACGTGAGACGCTCGCGTTTGATGATCCTTTTTCAGACATGGTTGATGCGGTCGAATCTGAAAGTGCAGAAGATGATACCTTCGAGCGTATTCTTGCCAAATTAAAGATCCCGATGGATTATCCTGTGGCATTTATTCATATCTCAGCCGAAACGATCAAACACTTGCAAAGTCAAGGGATTGATACATTAATTCAAGCCATTCATTTTGGTCAGGGTCTGGCACTGGATGCCCAGATTGGTGCGGATCTGAGAACCTTTATTAATGGCCTCGGACTCATTGATGAAGCGAGTGTGATGCAGCATCTTCCGTATCGTCGCAGTGTGGGTAATTTGCATTTGGCCGAAGCCGTTGGTTTGATTGCGCGTGATTTGGATGAACCTGTTCAACTTGAATTGTTAAGTCAGGCAGGAGTCTCTTTGTCTGATGACCAAGAGGCCTTGCGCAAAGGT
Organism: Polaribacter sp.; assembly: GCA_964226535.1. Taxonomy (GTDB): domain Bacteria; phylum Verrucomicrobiota; class Verrucomicrobiia; order Opitutales; family Coraliomargaritaceae; genus Lentimonas. The sequence continues at coordinate 13,877 of CAXQRK010000037.1, read as the reverse complement.
GCAACACCTTCGAGTATCGAGGCGTCTCTGCAAATCACTATGGAACGCTTTGATGCGCTCTGCGCATGGTTTACCGAGGAAGCAGAAGAGTTGGAGCACATTTGTAAAAAAGGTGAATCTGTGGAACGTTACTTTATTCCGATTAACGAATCGCGCAGAGAGTACGTTGCGACCACACTGGCACGTGCAAAATTTGGTATTCCAAAATCGGAGCGTCGCGGGGTGCTTGGTAAACTATCCGGTTTGTTTGGTCATTGATTAGACTTTTCGAGGCGCTTGATTTGCAGATACTGTAAGTGATATTTTTCTGCCTGATGCTGAGTCAATCGAACTTTAACCTAAATTCGAGAGTTGGATCTGCGATCTTTCGCACTCTTTTGCTCCACAAGGCATTGCAAATTCGATTTGATGCACCAAATGGTGCGCCTTCACGCCTTTGCAATGCCCTGTGAAACAAAATCTTACAAAATCTCATCGACTCCAACTCCCGAATTTAGGTTAAACGGTAAAAAATGAGGGTTTTACCAGTTTCGATAAAAAATCAAGCGTAGATCAGAAACTACAATCCCAATGCGCAAGCGTTTATATGCAGAAAGCGGGAAGCAAACGAGACGCAGCTTAGCAATAGTCTAGCAGATCGAATCAACTAATCAACTAGTTCCTCCACTCCAACTTCGATGCGTTTGCCGTTGATATTAAGCGCGTAGTGCTTGAGTGCGCCGCTGGCTGGTTTGCTGGTGGGGGGGCTTGCCGGTAGTTTTGCAGGCACATCAATGCGTGTTGCTTGGTCTTTGTGTTTAAAATGTGCCTCCAGTTGCTGTGGAAACATGGCATGGATGACGCAGTGCTCGTCGTCGCTCGGCATGTTTTTTGCTTTCAGTTCGTTGCGTAAGTCGTCCATGTGCTTGTGGCTGGCAGCAGGGCTTTCAACCGGTCGACAAGTGATTGGCTCTTTACCGGTTTGTTTCGATGCCAGTTGCTGTAGTTCGCTGGAGACTGCTGCAGGCGTGCGACCGTAGTAGCCGAGTGCGATGTCAGCGGCTTGCGGGGAAATTTGTTTCCAACGACCAAACTTGATGTTGAGAAAGGCCTGCATGCCGACAATTTGGGAAGTGGGGGTGACCAGCGGGATCCAGCCAAGTGCTTCACGCACGACTGGAATTTCACGGAAGACGGCGTCAAATTGATCCTCCATTTTTTGTTCTTTGAGCTGGTTGCGGAAGTTTGAGAGCATCCCGCCAGGTACTTGGTATTCGAGTGTATCGGTATCGATTACCTCATTTTTGTGGCTGGTAAAGGCACTGAGTTCTGCATAAACCGTTTCTAAATGAAGGCGAATATACTTGAGTGCCTGATGCTGTTCTGGACGGACATCGGGACAGCGTGGATGCCCCTTGAGCATCGCAAGCATACGTGTCGTATCGGGCTGTCCGGTGCCATTGGCAAAAGGCGCGATGGATAAGTCAATGGCATCAACGCCTGCATTAATCGCGGACATGTACGTACTCGCTCCAAGCCCGGCAGTTTCATGTGTATGTATCCATACCGGAATCTGCAGGGTTTGTTTGAGTCCATTAATGATCTCAAATGCCTCCATAGGTGCGATCAGGCCGGCCATGTCTTTCAGCACAATTGCATCGCAGCCCATGGTTTGTAAGTCGAGGCCCATTTGGATGAATTTTGTTGCTGTGTGGGCTGGGCTGCTGGTAAAGCAAATCGTGCCGTGCGCCTGGGCGCCCGCAGCTTTGGTGGCATCTATTGCGCATTGCATATTACGCGTATCATTAAGCGCATCAAAAATGCGGAAAATATTCATGCCATGATCCGCACTCGTTCGGATAAAAGCCTCTACCACATCATCGGGAAAGTGTGCATATTGCACAATGTTCTGGCCCCGTAGGAGCATCATGTGAGGTGTTTTTGGACAGGCTTGTTTCAAGGCATCCAGTCGGTCGAAGGGGAATTCATTTAAAAAACGTAAGCCGGCATCAATGGTGGCGCCGCCCCAGGTTTCCAATGCGCCAAAGCCCCAGTTATCAAGTGGCTCACAGATTGGTCGCATCTGTTCAGTTTGCATCCGAGTCGCTGCCAAACTTTGATGACCATCACGAAGCACGTTATTGTTGAGTTGAACTGCTTGCATAGTTTGAAGGTGCGAGAGTTAAAGTTGAGTTCTTTACCACCAGAATGAAACTGAACTAACAGGAGTCTTCATTTGATCCAGTAACGGACATCATACTCATCAAAGGGGTAACCGTCATTACAATCAAATGTGAATATTTCATGTGAATTAGGGTGCCGTACGATTCAGTTTAGGTAAAGCAAAATATCACAACAGAGCGCTTTGGCACAGCGCATTGGAAAGGCAAGCATTTGATCGAACATTCGAGCGAGGAGGCTGCACTTATCTGGGCGGATCAAAAACGGATGCTTTACATCGGTTCTTTATCCACTACTTTGCCTAGTTCTGCCTTGGCTTGACTTTTGCTGTGTCAACAGGCTTTTAATGACGATATATTTTATGAAGCAACGCACGATTTTACGGGATGCCTCAATTAGCGGCAAATCTTTGCATACCGGTGAAGAGGTTCACCTTACATTGAAACCGGCGGCGGCGAATCACGGTATCGTCTTTCAGCGCTTGGACCTATTTGGTAAGCCGGAGGTGCGGCCATTGGTTGATTTTGTAACCGATTTGGTGCGCAGTACCACGATTGCTGCCGGACATGCCAAAGTCAGCACGGTTGAACATGTATTGAGTGCACTGAATGGTTGCGCTGTGGATAATGTGTTGGTCCAAATGGATGCCGGTGAGCCGCCGATTCTGGATGGTTCTGCCAAGCATTTTGTGAATTTGATCCAGCAGGCCGAGCCGGTGGAACAGGCCGCCGAGCGTGATTATTTTGTTCTAGATGAGCCGGTCTCGGTGACGCGTGGGGCGAGTTCAATCATTGCGCTGCCGCACGATGGGTTTCGTGTGACCTGTACCTCGACAGATGACCGCGGAATCCATACCCAGCACCTGAGTCTGGATATTGATCCAGACACATATATTGCACAGCTTGCACCCGCTCGCACCTTTACTATTTATGAGGATATTGAGGAATTGTTAAAGCTGGGGAAAATAAAAGGGGGCAGTCTTGACAGTGCAATCGTGCTCAAGGGAGACAAAATTTTGTCGAAGGAACCACTGCGTTTTAAGGACGAATTTGTGCGTCATAAGATCCTTGATATCGTCGGTGACATTGGCCTGGTCGGTATGCCAATCAAGGCGCATTTTATTGCTGTGCGGCCGGGACATGCGCTCAATGCGGAACTGTCCAAAGTGCTTCGAGAAAAGCTGTTGAAGCAGATTAAAGGAGCCAAAAAAGCATCCGCACCGGTCAAGGCGGCGCTGGTTGATGCGTCTGAAACGGTAATGGATATTCGCCGAGTGATGGATTTCTTGCCACATCGCTATCCTTTTATTTTGATTGATCGTGTCATCGATTTGGTCAGTGATGATGAACTGGTGGCATTGAAAAATGTCACCATCAACGAGCCGTATTTTCAGGGTCATTATCCGGGTCGTCCGGTGATGCCCGGGGTTTTGCAAGTCGAAGCGATGGCGCAGGCTGCGGGTGTGTTACTGCTACGTAAGTTACCGGTGGAACAGAACAAAATTGCATTTTTCATGAGTGTGGACAAAGTTAAGTTTCGGCAAGCTGTTGAGCCTGGTGACTCGATTGAAATTCGGGTCAAACTGACCAAGATCCGTGGCAACAAGATCGCGACTGCCACCGGGGTCTGTACAGTCGGTGGCAAAGTAGTATCCAGCGCAGAACTTATGTTTATGCTAGCAGATGTTGGAGAGTAAGGCAAGGCAGGTTATGGCGACAGATATTCATCCAAGCGCAATCATTCAGCCAGGAGCTGAACTGGACGAAGGTGTAAGCGTCGGTGCCTATGCCTACATCGGTGCTCAAGTTAAAATTGCACAGGGCACAGTGGTGATGCACCACGCGACGGTCGATGGTGCGACTACGATGGGTGAAGCCAATGAAGTACACCCATATGCGTACATCGGTGGCAAGACGCATGATTTAAAGTATCAAGGGGGCGTGCAGCGCTTACAGATTGGTGCGCGTAATGTGTTTCGCGAATTCACCACGGTGCACTGTGCCACCGGCGACGATCAGCTCACCATTCTTGGCGATGATAATTTGCTGCTGGCGTATGCTCACATCGCGCATGAGTGCATCGTTGGCAATCATTTGATTATGAGTAGCCATGCCGCACTTGGTGGACATGTGATTGTGGGGAATCATGTAACGATCGGCTGGGGTACTGGGACACATCAATTTTGCCGATTGGGTGATTACGCTATGCTGGGAGGGGCTTCGAAAGTCGTGCAGGATGTACCACCGTATATGATCAGTGATGGTAATCCGGCGACCGTGCGCACGATCAATAAAGTCGGGTTGGAGCGCCATGGGTTTTCTGAAGATGAGATAGCACTGCTTCGGCGGCTGTTCAAAACCTTTTACAAAGACGGCTTGAATCGGAGTCAGGCAATGGATCAACTGCGCACTTGGCAAGATGCTGACAGCCGTGTGGTTAAAGCCTTTGTCGACTTTATTGCGCAGAGTCAGCGTGGCGTGTCTTAAACAGGCCCTTGTTTATGTGCTGACGGCATGGATTACGTCTTCGATGGCTTTGGCTGCTTTAAGTTGTTTGCGGCGGCGTTCGGATCGGCACATTTGGGTGATTTCGGCAAGCGTGGCAAGATGACCTTCAGTGTCGCCTTCTGGACTGAGCAAAAAGAAGATACAGTCAATCGCATCATCCTGGCCGGGTATGACAAGCCCCTTTGAAAGAGTGGCGACGTAGCAGACGCGAAGGTTGAGGTCGGGACTGTAAACATTGGGGATGGCGATACCGTGACCGAGGAAAGTGGGAAAGCGCTGCCCCTGAGCACCAAGATCTTCTAGAATTGCGGTTTCCGAGACACCTACGATTGCTTTGGCGGCAACCTGCGCCAGTTGAGTATAAAGTTGTAGGGGGTTGTCGCAGGTCGCGGTAAAGTAGCCGCCACTTTGCAGGGCACGCAGTAAAAAACCTTCGGAGCGGCGTAGGCAGAGCACTTCATCGGCATTTTTGACCATATCTTTAAGCGCGGCATCTTGCGGCACTGCTTTGAGCAGCTTGCCACGACGTATGTAAAGCGGATGCCAGTCACCGGAGGGCAGGGCCATGCCTTCCCGCCAGATAACCGATTCAAAACTACTTTCTTCCTGTAGTAATTCACTGCCGATTTCAGCAGGTCGGGCGAGGTTGCCAAATACCGATTGACCCGTGAGTTGATCCTGCTTGATTGAACTGTCAGCAGGGATCCAGCCAAATACTTTTTCATTATCCAGCACCTCAGCCCAGCGCTGCATCAGTAGTTGGTTCAGTTCAATATTGTCGGTCAACGCCAGCACTTGCCCGGCACCGAAGAGTCGTTGCTCTTCCGCATAGAGTTTTTCCGCTGCCATGCCGTCACAAAGTAGTGCTTGAAGGCCATTTTTTTGAGCAATCGCGATATTGCGGACATTGGTATCGAGTAAGATAACAGTTTGCTCTTCCTCGCGGATTAATTGAGCGGCTAATTGACGGCCGAAATAATGTGCGCCGATGATGATCAGATCATTTGGAGCCGGACGTTGTACTCGGAGCATCCTGGCGACCAGGCCGGCGGAGAGGCCTTGAATGATCACAGTCGCACAAATAATTGAATAGACGAAGGACTCCATTAAGGCGGCTTGGTCGGAGGCTCCTTTTGCCTGTAGTGATAGGGCAAACAAAGAAGCCATTGAAGCAGCCACAACCCCACGCGGAGCCACCCAACTCAGGAGTGCTTTTTCACGCCAGTTGAGTGATGTACCATGGGATGACAGTGCAATACTGATTGGTCGAATCAAAAAGATCACCGAGAAGAGTACCCAGCCGCCATTAATGCTGAAAAAATCGATAAATTGCTGCAATTCCAGACCTGCAACCAGCAACAGAAACAGCAGGCCGATCAGTAGGTCCACAATCTCAGCTTTGAAGGCTTTGACCTCACGTAGCTGGCGCGGCTTATTGAGTCCGACGATGAGCCCAGCAATCGTCACCGCGAGCAGGCCGGCTTCCGGTTTGATCAATTCGGTCACGCCGAAAATCAGCATCGCGCTGGCCAGCGCAAAAGCATTCACGATATTGTCTGGCACCCATGCCTGTTTCATGAACCAGTAGATTAAATATCCACCGATAAAACCGATAATTGCGCCACTGACGATACGGATTAAAAAGTTGGGCAGTGCCACAGTGCCACCACCTTCGACGACCCATTCGAAACATAGAATTGCGATAAATACACCGATCGAATCAATCAGCACGGCTTCCCAGTGCAGGATACTGCCAATTTTTTGATCGACACGTATTCTCCGCAACAGCGGGACGATTACGGTCGGGCCGGTGACGATGATCAAGCTGCCCATTAACAATGCAAACGAAAGCGGCAGATCAAACACAAGCAATACGGTGAGTGCTGAGCCCAGCCATGTGATTAGGACGCCCACGCTCAGCAGGCGTTTGATCACGGTTGAGGTGTGTGAAAAATCTTTGATGTCAAGTGTGAGTCCGCCTTCAAACAAGATCAGACCGACCGCCAGCGAGACAATCATTGGCAGGAATTCACCGAGTGCATGTGGATGCAGTAAATTTAAGCCTTCCGGTCCAAGTGCAAAGCCTCCGAGCAGCAGCAGAACGATCGTTGGCAATTGCAGCCGACGCGAGAATACCGTGAGTAAACAACCGGCACCGACTGCCAGGCAGAGCGCCCAGAGTGCGTGTTGAGTAGAGGCCATGGCGAGTGTGTACATCTGTTAGTCATCCAATTGATGTGACATTCCCAATGCCGGTGAAACATCTTTGGTCTTGCCGATTATTTTTGCGGGTACACCGGCGACACTGGTATGTGGGGGCACATCTTTCAGGACTACGCTGCCAGCACCGACTTTGGCACCAGTACCGATTTCAACATTGCCAAGAATTTTAGCACCGGCGCCAAGTAGCACGCCGGAGCGTATCTTTGGGTGTCGATCGCCACGCTCTTTACCGGTGCCACCGAGGGTGACTTCGTGCAGGATGGAGACCTCATTTTCAATCACCGTGGTTTCACCAGCGACAAAGCCGGTCGCATGGTCGAGCAAGATACCGCAACCAATTTGTGCTGCAGGATGAATATCTACCGCGAAGGTCTCTGAGATCAGGCTCTGCAAATATAGGGCAAGTTCCCTGCGCTGATGCTGCCAGAGCTGATGGCTGACGCGGTAGCAGACGAGGGCTTGAAAGCCTTTAAAATAGAGTAGTGGAGTGAGCGTATCCGAACATGCGGGATCGCGTTCATAGACCGCATGCATGTCACGGGCGATTTGTTGTAAAATAAGGGGTTCATGCAGAAATGCTTGAATGAAAATATCGTGTAATACTTTGATTGAAGCGGCGTGGTTGACCAGTTTGCGGGCTAAACGATAGGTTAGGCATTCTGCGAATGAGCTTCGCTTCAAGATAGTTTCGTCCAGTAACGGTTTGAGCGCAGATTCTCGTGTGATGATTTGAATCGCTTCGTGGCGAATGCCGCCCCAGTGGGCTTCAAGGTCAATTGCTTGCATAATGAAGAATAAGCTGATGATTTTGAGCGTAACAGTCATGTACAACCATCGCTATGCGCAGGTCTGTAGTTCCACACGACAAAAAGTCCATGTGGCATAGATTCCTTGTGCATCTCGAAATTGCAACTCATACTCTCGAAAAAAACGCATCATTTGGCTGGGCATCATTCGACGAGAGATGGTGGCACCGGTGCCGTGAATTGACTTCCAAAAACTAAGTGCACTGGTGTAGTGGTAGCGTCGGGTGTCGGACTCCATTCGTACGATCTCCAGTCCAGCACTTGTAAAGATTGATTGCCAGGTGCTGGAGTCACGCCAGATCAGGGGACTCGCTCCACCAGTCACCTCAAGCATTTCCGGCAGGCTCGGTTGTATGAAAAAGCCAACAATGATGCGACCGTGCGGTTTGAGCAAGTTCTGCCAGTGTCGCATCACACGATTTGGTTCGTGCGCCCACTGCAGCAGGCTCGATGCCGTTACCAAATCCCACTGCCCACGGTCAGGCTGCACCGCCCATGCATCACGCACACGGTGTGTCGCCGAGGGGAATTTATTCTTGCAAAGGGCTACCATGGTGGGCTCGCAGTCCGTGCATTCTAAATGCTTGAACTTGTCGGCTAGGTGACAGGTCAACAAGCCGGTACCAGCACCCAGTTCCAGGCAATCGATCTCCGATGCCGAAGGGATCCATTGCGCCAACCATTCTGCAGCATGCTTTTGTACGACGGCATGTGCGTCATAGCTGCCTGCTTTGTTGCCAAAGGCAGGCAGCGAACTGGCAGGTGTGTGGTTCATCGTGAGCGGCATATGTATGATTTAAAGCGGCTGGATTCGTGACAAGCCAGCCAGGAGCGTCTGGTAGGCATGGTTGCCATGCTCAACCAGTTGGCAAGTGCTCCATCGACTAGTCAACACAGTAGTCTCAATCAGTGGATCCGTCAACCCAACCACCGCTTCCACATGCTTCAATAAGGCCTGATTAGCCTGCAGTGTGGATAGTTGTTCCAGTCCCCAGATCAGATCTTCAAGCGGGTAGGGCAGATGGTCGGTTGGCTCATCATGCAGACCTGCCAATCGGTAAAATAGCTTCAGCGCATTGTGCGGCTGAGTGTGTAGGCGTTGTTGCAGGGCATCGAGCGATGCTCTTGGCGTGGTGCCACCAAGTTGATCTTCTCGACAGAAGGCAATAAAGGGCGCGAGGCAAGTAATCCGCAGCCCCTCCGGTATGCGTGCTAATTTGGAGAGTAATAGCAAACTTCCGAGTGAATAAGCTCCGATCCGGGTGGCTCCGCTGGCCAGGGCTGTTTCGACTGCTGCTGCGTTGGGTGCCTGTACGGTATGTCGATAGTGGGGCAAGGCTAATTCAACGGCTGCCTGGAACCGCTCCGGGCAGATGGCCCAGCCACTGATCCACATCCAGGTGTCAGGCATCGCACATGTGGCTGCGTGCAAAGCAGTCGGCCAATCGGGTGTAGTCCTGTGAAGTGAGCGTTGCTTTGAGCGATATTCTCAAGCGTGCCTGCCCCTGCGCAACCGTCGGTGGACGTATAGCACCAACACGAATGCCGGCTTGTAGCAAATTCGCTGCCAGCGCAAGGGCTTTATCCGAGTCCCCGCACAGGACCGGTACCACCGCCGAATCCGTGCCCAATACATCCCAGCCCTGCTCGCGCAGCGTTTCACGGAAGGCGCTTGCGCTGGCTTGCGCCGCAGTACGCCACTGTGGATGTTGGCGGATCAGTTCAAGTGCCGTGTCTGCGGCAACTGCCGCAGCCGGTGGGAGGTAGGTGGAATAGATGAATTCTCCCGCTTCATTGATGCAATAGTCACGCATCCACGTGTGTTTAAAGATAGTATAAGCGCCGGAGGAGGCCAGCGCCTTGCCCAGGGTACCAATCAGCAAATCAACCTGTTCGAGCACTCCCATTGCTTCGGCCAGGCCAGCGCCGCTTGCACCATACCAACCCAGCGCATGTGCTTCATCTAGCAACCAGTTGAATTGATATTTGGATTTTAGCTGTGCGATCTGCCGCAGATCCGGATAATCCCCATCCATTGAGTATACACTTTCAGTGACCAGATGAATTTTGCGTGTGCCTCGATGGGTCGCCAGCAGCGCTTCCAGATGCTTCAAATCATTGTGCCGAAAACGAATCAAGCGTGCACCACTGGCCAAGGCCCCACTGATCAAACTGTGATGAATCAAACGATCCGCAAGGATCAAATCCTCACGATCAATGAATAATTTCAACAGTGCCTGATTGGCGGCATAGCCGCTGTTCCAAATGAGCGCTGGGCGATTCGCATACCAGGCACTCAGGGCCTGCTCAAGCTTGGCATGTGCCGCTGTGTAGCCAGTGATTAAAGGCGATGCCGAAGATGAGGTGCCCCAGTGACTGATTGCTTGTCGGGCCGCCGCCGTGATCAGAGGATGCTGCCGCAGATTCAGGGTGTCGTTGTCGGCGAGGTTTAGAATTGTTTCATCCACGGCTCGTACCGTTAAGTCCCGCAAGGTCTGTGCAGCCTTGCGGACTTCCAGTTTATGCAGGCGCGGATTACATCGCGAGATCGAAGGGGCCGGTTGGACGGTGCGGTCCAATAAATCCGGTGTACGCAGTTCAATGGTGTCTGCTGCTACGCCAACGCAAGCCAATAGTGGCAAACGATGGCTGTGGTAGGCATCCAGATTGGACTCGTGCACCGCAGCATCGACGGCCTGTTGTTGATTCAGGATAAAGGCATGTGGCAGGGCTCCTAGATAATCATGCAGCAGGCGGCTTTGGTTGATGCTGCCCAGGCGATCATCCACGACTACGAGTGTACAATCCGGCATCAGCGCCTGCGCAAAATCACGCCAGTCCAGTCCGTCCGGGTCGATCGGCACCGCCACGCCACCCGCCCCTTCGACCAGGCGCACATCTACCGGCGGTAGTGCGTGCAAGTGGTTCAGCAAGGCAGGCATACTCGGTGCCCCTTGGCTCGTATTGCCCCTTGCCAAAGGAGCCAGGGCTTCCGGGTAACTCAATAAGGTGTGGCAGCTCACTGCTGCTGCTGCCGCCGCCGCTTGTGCGCATGCGGCATCATTAGAGTTGCCGCATTCAAGCGCTTTGACGAGTTGTACCGTCTTGCCCTGTGCTGCGAAATGCCGTGCCAGCAGACCCATGATATAGGTCTTGCCGACATCCGTGTCGTTTGCAGTGATGAAAAAGGTCTGCATCGCTGGCAGTGCCTCCCGATCCCTAATTGGCGGCAACCGCTGCCGTCCCTGCGGCTTCGCACAGCGGCTTGCGCCCTTGTTTGGCACGCGCCACTTCTGGATCTAGTGGATGCAGGCCAAAGCGCTGCAGCATCGTTTCGTCAGCTGATGCCTCTGGATTGGATGTGGTCAATAATTTGTTGCCGATAAAAATACTGTTTGCACCGGCAATGAAGCAAAGCGCCTGCGTTTCTTCACTCATGGAGGTGCGACCTGCTGAGAGGCGCACGGTGCTGCGCGGCATCATAATGCGTGCCACGGCGATCAGGCGCACAAATTCGATCGGATCGACCGGCTTTTGATCACACATTGGGGTACCTTCGACCGCGACCAGCGCATTGATTGGTACCGATTCTGGCTGTGGGTCCAAATTGGCCAGCTCAACCAGCAGCTTGAGGCGATCCTCTTCGGATTCACCCATGCCTACGATTCCGCCCGAGCACACTTCAAGCCCAGCCTTGCGTACATTTGACAAGGTTTCCAACCGATCATCGTAAGTGCGGGTCGAGATTACCTCGCTGTAATATTCACGCGAGGTATCGAGATTGTGGTTGTAGACTGTCATGCCGGCCTCTTTTAAGCGTCTGGCATGCTCTTCGGTGAGCAATCCCAGGGTGCAACAGACCTCGAGGCCCATTTGATCGACCGCTTTGACCGACTCCAGCACACTGGCAAATTGGCGTTCATTCGAGACCCCGCGCCAGGCTGCACCCATACAAAAGCGCGACGCCCCGGAGGCCTTAGCCTTGAGCGCCGCCATCGTCACTGCAGCTGGATCCATCAGCGGTTCACGATCCACAAAGGTAGTGTAGCGAGAGGATTGAGCGCAGTATTTGCAATCTTCCGAGCAGGCGCCGGTTTTAATTGATTGCAGCATTGAAAGTTGCACCCCGGCCGGATCCTGAAATTCGTGGTGTGCTTGTTGCGCACGCAACATCAAGGTAGTGATGGGGAGTGCATACAGCTCCCGAGCGGATTCAAGTGTAACAGACATAGCGCCGTTGTAGACGCCTATACTGTTAAGGCAATTCTATTATTGCTGAACAATTGCATGGTGCATTGATATGGATCCTGTGCTTGAGTTGCAACGGGCTAGTGCTGCTTCTCGCAGACTTTTTGCTAGCGCTGCATTTACTGTCCGACCCCGCCAGTGCTTTCTAGCTTTTCATCAAGGCTTTCAGAGTTTTTGCTAGCGGCCTTAGATGCCGGCGGCCATTCTTCAAAAGTCTTCAGGTGCTGCTGAACAATTCTTTGTGCTGGCCCAAAGGCCCACATTTTCTTGCCCATCCACTCGATGTACATACCTGACTCTTCAGCCGCTCTCTCCAGTGGATCTTGTCGTAGGTTGAACAGTAAGGGGGCGGTCAGTTCTTCCTTAGCGCCAGACCATCCCTCGTTTTGTACAATGAAGTGAGCTTTCCAGTTGCCATATCTAACAGCTTGTAAAGTAGTACGTTCGTAATAAATGATCTCTTTTCGATTCGATTCACCCTTGCCGGTTAGCATGGGAAGTTGATTATATCCGTCGAGATGGGCCTTATGCCCGTTGTAGCCGGCTAGCATTTTTTGCTTGAGATCCTGTGGCCCCCCGGCAGCCGCAACCAGTGTCGGCAGAAGATCCATCGCATCGATAATCCCGTTGTTGACAGCGCCTGCTGCGACTTTGCCTGGCCAGCGCAACAATAGGGGTGCTCGCACCCCACCTTCCCAGGTGGTGCCTTTCTCGCTCCGGAACGGTGTCATGCCACCGTCGGGCCAAGTCATGATTTCAGGGCCGTTGTCAGCAGAGAAAATAACAATCGTATTGTCGGTTACGCCAAGAATATCTAACTCGTTCAGAACCTCGCCGACATGGTCATCGAGGTCTCTCATTACAACCTCTTGCAGACCTTGGCCATCGGTTCCCAACATGGCTTCATACTTCGGCGAAAGATGCGTCCACACATGGGCGCGCGATGGGCAGTGCCACACAAAAAATGGTTTCTTCTGAGCGACTGATTCGCGTATAAACTTTAACGTATGCTGATTCACTTCATCGTCGAGCGTCTTCATGCGTTCGGGGGGAAGTGGTCCATCATCCACGATCTTTTGGCTTCCGTCACCGATCGACCAACAATGGACGACATTTCTTGGGGCGAACTGTGCGGCCTGCTCCCCCTTCGGAAACTCAGGATCAGAGGTATATTCCATCGCGTTGAGGTGGTAGAGCCAGCCCCAAAACTCATCAAACCCATGCATCGTGGGAAGGAATTCATCGCGGTCGCCCAAGTGATTCTTGCCGAATTGCCCTGTTCGATATCCAAGTTCCTTGAGTAACTCCGGGAGTGTGGGGGTGTCTGGATGCAGGCCTATAGGGTCTCCCGGCAGCCCCACCGTATGCATGCCGGTACGAACCGGAAATTGACCCGTGATCATGGCGGATCGACCTGCCGTGCAGGTTGGTTGCGCGTAGTAGTCTGTAAACAGCATCCCTTCCGTTGCAATGCGGTCAATATGTGGAGTTTTACTGCTCATCAAGCCACGGTGATACGCACCAATATTTAGCAGCCCAACATCATCGGTGAGAATGATCAGAATATTAGGCTTGGAAGTCTCCGCGCACAAGGAAGTGTGACTTAGGGCAATTGCGACGACGGTGAATAGGAAAGCTCTAATGGATATCATATATGTAGGAAATGTCAGGAAGTTAATGACGACGCATTTTAGAGAAAATGGAACAAAAACAGAACTCCCAATACCACTAGTCGAGTAAACTTATGAGCTGCAAGTTTAAAATCGTTGTCGAATGTTAAACCCTCAATCTTACGTTGAACCCGTACAACTATCTGCTGGAATTACTAAACCGCTTGCCCAGCCCAAAATGATGAGATTCCTCAGTTCACTCCGGCAGCGATGGCCAAGGCCAAAGGGAAAGCTGTCGCCTGAGCAATAGATGTCGTAGCTCG
>CAXQRK010000036.1:0-6867 GCA_964226535.1 Polaribacter sp. | reverse complement strand
CCGCAGGATACATCACGCAAATCATATATTTGTAAACTTTGTTTGCTTCGATTCAAGCAGCACTCAGTCGCTCGTACCGAGGCCGAATGCAGCATGAACCACCCGCGCAGCTGTTTCAGCGTCTTTTGGTTCGATACCGACCGAGATCTTAATCTCGGAAGTACTGACCAGTTGGATATTGATCCCCGCATCTGCGAGTGCTTCAAACAATTTAGCCGCCACGCCGGAATGCGAGCGCATTCCAACCCCGACCACAGATAGTTTGGCAATATTGTTGGCCTCAAATAATTTGCCGCTGGTTTCGTCAGGAAAGGATGTGGCAACCACTTTTTCGGCCCGATAAATATCGTCCCGCGGCACGGTGAAGGTCATGTTTGCTTTGCTATCGCGGCCGATATTTTGCACGATCATATCGACGCTGATATCGGCTGCGGCCAGAGCATTGAACAGCTTGGCGGCGGTACCGGGACGATCCGGTAGATCGCTGACCACAATTTTTGCCTGGTTTTTATCAAGTGCGACGCCACTTACAACGACGTCTTCCATGGAGGCGGCTTCTTCTTTCACAATAGTTCCGGGATGATGGTTAAAACTGGAGCGGACTTCAAAAATGACCTTAAATTTCTGGGCAAACTCGACGGCCCGACTCTGCATCACTTTCGACCCGCTGCTGGCAAGCTCAAGCATTTCTTCATAGGCAATTTCATCCAGCTTCTTCGCATCGGGCACGAGGCGCGGATCTGCGGTGTAAACCCCATCCACATCGGTGCAAATCTGGCACAGATCTGCCTGCAGCGCTGCAGCAATCGCAATTGCACTGAGATCGGAACCACCGCGCCCGAGAGTCGTGATCTGGCCATCTGGCGCATGCCCCTGAAATCCAGCTAGAATCACCACTTTGCCAGCATCGAGCTGGGCCTGAATATCGCCTCCAGAAATATGCTTGATACGGGCACGCGTATGGGCCGGATCGGTCAAGATACCGGCCTGCGTACCGGTACGCGACACCGCGGGCACACCGAGTGCATGCAGGGCCATCGCAGTCAGGGCAATGGTTTCCTGCTCGCCCACAGCGAGCAGCATATCCATCTCACGCTCATCCGGGGTCGGATTCAATGCTTTGGCCCGGGCAATCAAATCGTTGGTCACACCAGAGCGAGCAGACACTACCACCACTACCTGATTGCCGGCATCACGTGTTTCCTTCACGCGGCGGGCGACGTGCTTGATGCGGTCGACATCTCCGACCGAGGTGCCGCCATACTTTTGAACAATCAATGACATGGGATTCAAGTGCTGAAATTCAACCTGTTTGCATGACTTCCGCAGCACGGTGCGCTCGGATCAAATATACGCAAGCTAACCGGCGGCTCAAGCACCACTTGTTCAAGCGCCAGCGCCGCTTTCGCAGCGGCCATTGCCCCCTCATTAGTCACATGTGTGGTGAGCATAATCAAGGCCGTGCCATCGGCCAATTCTTTCTGATTGACGGTCGCGAGACTAATATGGTGAGCGGCTAAAATATTCGAAATTGTGGCCAACACACCTTCTTTGTCAGCAACGCAAATACGCAAATAATAACGTCCGAGCAAATCTGCGGGGCTGGCCAGTTCGAGGCCATCGGCAAGTTGGCGATAGACCTGCTCATCTTCCTCGGAGATCACTGGTTTGGGTGCCCCCTGGATCATGAAGACCGCATCGGCAATATCACTGATCACCGAACTGGACGTCGCATCCTGACCGGCACCACGACCAATCAAAACGGTGGTGCCGACCACATCGCCGGTCACACTGACCGCATTATAGACCTCATCGACACCGGCAATCACTTCACTACAGGCAATCAGCGCCGGATGTACCCGCACCGACAATTGATTCGCCCCAAAATCACGGCCAATCACCGCAAGCAATTTAATCTTGTAGCCCAGCTCAGCGGCAATCTCAATATCGACCGCCTTGATCGCGCGAATCCCCTCGCAAATAATGTCTGGCAGCTTGACCCATTTGCCATGTGCCAGATACGCCAGAATCACCGCCTTGTGCGCGGCATCAATCCCGTCGAGGTCGAGTGCTTCATCGGCTTCGACATAGCCCAGCTTGCGGGCATCCCCGAGAGTGACCTCAAAGCTTAAGCCCTCGCGCTGCATACGGGTGAGAATATAATTTGAGGTACCGTTGAGAATCCCGAAAATCAGGGTAAATCGATTTGCCACGAGCGCTTCGCGAATCGTCTTAATGATCGGGATGCCACCGGCAACTGCAGCTTCATAAAAATAATGCCCCCCGCACTGATGTGCTAGCTGGAACAACTCTGCGCCGTGATCGCAAAGTAAGGCCTTGTTGGCACTCACCACCATCTTACCCTGGCGCAGTGCCCGTCGCGTAAGATCCAGCGCAGTATCGGTGCCTCCCATCAACTCGCAAACGATATCAATTTCAGGATTCTCGACCACACGGGCGGGATCGGTCGAATAACACTCAGCGGGCACCGCCACCGCCCGTGACTTCGCAGCATCCTTCACCACGACCTGACTGATCTCAAGCCGCGCACCCAGGCGAAATTCTAAAGCCTGACGATTGTTTTCGATATTTTTCCAGACGCCTTGGCCAACCACACCAAAACCAAGCAGACCGATACGAATAATGGGTTTTTGTTGAGACATAGTAAAGTGATAATAAATGAATAAGCGAGGATAGGATAGCTGCAAGCGAGGCAGCACTATTTCTTAAAACTGTTTTCGGTCCCTTGCACAATGCGCACTATATTGGAATGATGACGTACAAGGATGAGCAAGCCAAGCACCAGCCCCACGGTAAAGCGTAGATCTGCCAGACCGTAGAGGGCCGCCGCACTCAGCGACATGCTCAGGGCGAATGCAATCGATGCGAGCGCAACTAGCCGTGTGCAGCCATAGATTGCCGCCCAGACAGCCAGTCCGATCAACAACACCAGCGGCATCAGCGCAAGCAGGCCACCCATCGTGGTGGCCACCCCTTTGCCGCCGCGAAAGCGCAAAAAGATTGAAAAACTATGCCCGATAATCGCTGCGAACAAGCCAATGATGCCCAGTTTGAGGGCGGCATCGCCGAGCCACAGCAGAGGCCACGCGGCCGCCACAAAGCCCTTCAATGCATCACCAACGAATACCGCACTGCCCCATTTAGAACCCAGCGCACGTGTCACATTGGTAGCGCCGGGATTGCCGCTGCCAGAGTCCATAATATCGACTCCCCGACTACGGGCCAGCAGCACGGCACAACTAATCGAACCAAGCAAATAGCCAAGCGTTGCAACGACTGCGATATTGAAACCGGTCATTGATATTAAAGCCGAATCACACGATATTTCTCGATCGCGGCATGCTCGATAATTTTATTTGCAGCAGCCTCGGAAGGCACACTATCCAGCTCAAATACACTCACGGCAAATCCTTCCCCTTGGTCCCGACTGAGCGACATGTTCGCGATATTCACATTGTCCTC
The DNA here is from genome assembly GCA_964226535.1 of Polaribacter sp. Lineage (GTDB taxonomy): Bacteria > Verrucomicrobiota > Verrucomicrobiia > Opitutales > Coraliomargaritaceae > Lentimonas. Next base: position 3,384 of record CAXQRK010000036.1, on the reverse strand, counting down.
GCCAAGGGTGACCCCAATGAACCCGACAATGCCCGGCACATCCTTGTTCTTGAGCACTAGCAGCGTCGCCTCAGTGCTCACCTCGACCCCGTGCCCATCAATCGTGACAATACGTGGGATCTGATTTTTGCCGATCAGCGTGCCGCCAATGGTACGCGTCTTGCCTCCCTTGCAGGTCACCTGAACTTCCACCAGATCGGTGTATTCAGCATGTGAATTGCTCTTGACCTGCTCCATCTCAATCCCCAGACGCTCGATTTTCTTCGGCGCATTGACATCATTGACATGATCCGAAATCTCGCGCAAGTAGCCGCGTTGAATCGCATAGGTCAGCGGCAGTGTGTCCAAGGTCGTAATCTTACCGAAATAGCGAATCGTAATTTTTTCGACGCCTTCAGGGGCGAGTTGCTGCGAAAAGGTGCCCAGCTTTTCACCCAGCGTCCGATAAGGGGCCAGTTGCTCGACCGTTTTTGGATCCAGCGAGGGCATATTCAGCGCATTGCGCACCATTTGCCCCTTGAGCGCTTCAATCATCTGCTTGGCCACATCAATGCCAACATTTTCCTGAGCTTCCTGCGTGGACGCACCCAGATGCGGCGTCAGCACCAGATTCTCAATTTGGCGCAGCGGGCTATCCGCGGGCGGTGGCTCGTTTTCATATACATCCAGCCCGGCAGCGGCGACTTTACCGGAATCAAGTGCCTGAATCAGCGCCGCTTCATCGATAATACCACCGCGGGCACAATTAAACACCCGCACGCCGTCTTTCATGCGCGCAAAGGCATCACTGTTGAGCATGTGCTGGGTATCGGCAGTGAGTGGCATGTGCACGGTGATATAATCGGCATGCTCAATCACCTCGTCGAAGGTCGACAGCTTGACACCCAGTGTCTTTGCCCGCGACTCGGTCAAATACGGATCGTAGGCCAACACAGTCATATTAAATGCCTGCGCGCGCTTGGCGACTTCGGCACCGATACGGCCCATGCCGAGGATGCCGAGCACCTTTTCACTTAATTCGGAACCGGTAAACTGCTTACGATCCCAGCGCCCAGCACGCATCCCGGCAGATGCCTGTACGATCGGGCGAGTGCCGCACAGCATGTGGGTGAATGTCAACTCAGCGGTGGCCAGCGTATTACCCGTTGGGGTGTTCATCACGATCACACCGCGGTCTGTGGCAGCCTCAATATCGATATTATCGACACCGACACCGGCCCGGCCAATCACTTTGAGCTGCGGCGCGGCGGCCAGCACCTCAGCCGTCACACGTGTGTCCGAGCGCAATGCGATCGCATCGACATCCTTGACCTGTTCAAGGAGTTGCTCAAGCGTGGAGCCATATGCTTCGATTACTTCAAAGCCTGCTTCAGCTCGAAACAAATCAACACCTATGGGAGAAATACGGTCTGCAATTAGAATTTTCATATAAAAAGTGACTCAGTAAATTTCCTCTGCTTCAAATTGCAATGAAAAGAAATCGTTCACAGATCTTGTTGCGACGCGATTGTTTGGATCAGGCATACTTTAGGCTTGCAGCAAGGCAGTATGATGCTATCTGTATTTACTTTTCTAATCGCTCGTGCAAGCGCGGTCAATGATTCTAGCTTAAACGAAGCCACAACAATAACCTCAACCACACCGATTGCCGCTGCGGCGCGCAGTCACGTTACATAGATATGAGCCTAATGGAAGAACTGCTGAAAAGCAGCAGCGTAGACAACCTCGTAGAAGGTTCCATCATACAGGGAACCATCGTTGAAATCCGCCCGAACGAAGTCGTTGTCGATATTGGCGGCAAGTCAGAAGGTGTCGTCAATGCCAATGAATTTGTCGATCTGAGCGAATTGCAAGTCGGCACCGAACTGGAAGTATTTCTGGAGAAACTGGAAGACAAAGAAGGCAACCCGATAATCTCTTTTGATAAAGCAGAGCAAAAGAAAAACTGGGAAAAGATTGTCGAAAATTGTGAAGAAGGCTCGATCATTCAAGGTCGGGTGCGCTCCAAAGTGAAAGGTGGCCTAATTGTCAGTATTGGCGTCGACTCCTTCATGCCGGCCTCTCAGATCGATGTGCAGCCGCCCAAAAATTTGGATCAATATGTCGGTCAAACATATGATTTTAAGGTGATTAAGATCAACCTAGACCGCAAGAATATAGTCGTTTCCCGTCGTGAACTGATTGAGGAGCAACGCATGGAGAAGCGGCGTGCGCTGCTTGACGAAGTCAAGCCGGGCGATAAGCGTCGTGGGCAAGTCAAAAATATCACCGATTACGGCGCCTTTGTCGATCTCGACGGTCTCGACGGCCTGTTACATATTACAGATATGTCGTGGGGACGCATCCAACACCCATCCGAGATGGTCAAGCAGGGAGAAGAGATCGAAGTGATGATCATTGAGATTGATCGCGATCGCGAACGTGTGTCGCTGGGACTCAAGCAACTGGCGAGTAATCCATGGGAAAAGATAGAAGAAAAATATCCGATTGGAGCGACCGTTTCCGGCAGAGTGGTGAATCTGGTTCCGTATGGCGCCTTCGTCGAAATTGAAGAAGGGGTTGAAGGGCTGGTGCATGTGACCGAACTTTCCTGGACCAAGCGTATTTCCAAGCCGAGCGAAGTGCTCCGCGTCGGTGAAGAGATTCAAGCCGTCATTCTCGGGGTACAAAAGGAGGAACAGAAGATTTCTCTGGGCACTCGCCAGTTGGATACCAATCCATGGGAGATGGCGCGCCACAACTACCCGGCCGGTGCGCGTGTGCGCGGCAAGGTCCGTAATCTCACCACCTATGGTGCCTTTATTGAACTTGAAGAAGGGATCGATGGAATGGTGCACGTTTCCGATATGTCATGGACACGTAAGATCAATCATCCATCGGAAATGGTCAAAAAAGGCGACGAGGTCGATGCTCTGGTACTCGATGTGGATGCCGACTCACAGCGTATTTCGCTGGGCATGAAGCAGCTGACAACAGATCCATGGGATGAAATCGAAACACACTTCAAGATCGGCGATATGGTGACCGGCAAGGTCTCCAAAATCACCGGCTACGGTGCCTTTATCGAACTCGATCAGGACATTGATGGGCTCGTGCATATTTCACAGGTCAGTGAAGAACATGTCGACAAGATCAAGGAAGTTCTCAAGCCGGGCCAGGAAGTCACGGCACGTGTAATTAAAATTGATAAAGACGACCGTCGTATCGGTCTTTCCATCAAGGCGGCAAATTACAGTGATGAAGCGCTCGCGAAGGAGCGCCAGGCCTTCGAAAATGTTACCGGGGTGGAAGATCTCACTAATTTGGGCGATCTACTCGACAGATCGGAAGAGCACACGTCTGAACTCCAGTCACGATCGTTAATCTCGTATGCCGTCTTCTGCT
>CAXQRK010000035.1:0-39039 GCA_964226535.1 Polaribacter sp. | reverse complement strand
GTAGTAATTCCTTTTCTGTTTGATCGCAACTTTATGCTTTTAAATCGAATGCCAGAGTAGCTCAGTGGTAGAGCAGAGGACTCATAAGCCTTTGGTCGGCAGTTCAAATCTGCCCTTTGGCACCATTTTAAAATCCTTAATAAAATGCATCAGATGCGTCTGTTGGGGGAAACGGTATCGGTGACAGCTCACTCGCTGTCGAGCATCTCACCGGCTGCTTGTTCATCGGATATAACGACTTTAGAAATGCCGATTAGGGCATCCTTGGCAGCGAGGTTGACGAGCTTCACGCCGCTGGTGACACGGCCAGTGGTGCGCACATCGGCAATCGGACTACGGACGGCCTGGCCCTTTTTGGTGAACATCATGATCTCGTCGTCGTCGGTCACACTGAGTGCGCCGATGACTTGATCGGATTTGATCGCGAGGATACCAGAACCACCACGTGATTGTATGCGGTACTCCGAAAAGTTAGTGCGTTTGCCGAGGCCGTTGGCACCGGCGATGAGGAGTTTTGCATTGTCATCGACGATCTCAATCGCAACAACTTGGTCATCCTTGCTCTTGAGCTTGATTCCGCGGACACCACGCGTGGCACGGCCCTGATCACGAAGATTGGTTTCCGAGAAGCGAATCGATTGAGCATTGCTGGTGATGAGCACGATGTGGTCGCTACCATTGGTTAAGCGTGCGCCGATGAGCTTGTCGCCCTCGTCGATTTTGATTCCGATCAGGCCACCCTTGCGGTGGTTGCGGTAGTCGCACAGCATGGTCTTTTTAATGATGCCTCGTTCGGTCGCAAGCACGATGCGTTGTTCGGAGTCGTCAAATCCATCAACACAAATCATCGCCGCAATTTTTTCGTTGTGTTGCAGTTCGAGGATATTGGCAAGTGCGCGTCCTTTGGCAATGCGCGACCCTTCGGGGAGATTGTACACTTTTTCGACATATACACGGCCACTGTTCATGAAAAACATAATATTATCGTGTGTGCCAGCAGTGAACAATTGTTCGACGAAGTCTTCCTCATACTGCCCCGATCCGATTACGCCCTTACCACCGCGTTTTTGCGAGCGATATTCATCCAGAGAGGTGCGTTTCATAAAGCCTTTGTGAGTGATGGTAATCATACAGCCTTCGTTTGGAATGATGTCTTCCATGCTCAGATCGCCATCGACGGCCAGGATTTGCGAACGGCGCGGATTGCCGTATTTGTCCTTCATTTCAAGTAGTTCTTGTTTGATGACTTCAAGCAAGCGATGTTCGTTGTCGAGAATGTCGCGCAAGTAAGCGATCAGTTCCATCAGTTCGGCATACTCTTGCTCGATCTTGTCGCGCTCAAGTCCAGTGAGCTGATACAGGCGCAACTCAAGAATGGCGTTGGTTTGCGGCTCGGAGATGGGATATTTTGCCATCAGGTTGTGCTTGGCCTCGTCACGGTTGTTTGAGGCACGAATAATGGCCACGAAGTCGTCGAGGTGATCGAGTGCAATCTTAAAGCCTTCGAGGATATGGGCGCGTGCCTCCGCCTTGCGCAGTTTGAACTGGCTGCGACGGTAGACGACTTCGCGGCGGTGATCGATGTAGCAACCGATCATTTCCTTGATGTTCATCTGTTTTGGACGCCGGTTGTCCAGTGCCAGGAGGATGACGCCGAAGGAACTTTCCAGGGGAGTGTTTTTATAGAGTTGATTGATGATCACGCGCGGAATGGCACCGCGTTTCAGCTCAATCACAATCCGTGTGCTCTCAGTGGATTCGTCACGTAGGTCGGCGATGCCTTCGATTGATTTATCCGTGATCAGTTCCGCGATGCGCATGACGAGACTCGCTCGATTTACATTGTAGGGGATGGCGGAGATGACGATGGCTTCCTTGCCCTTGGTTTCAACGATTTCAGCGATCCCGCGGGTGCGTACGATGCCGCGACCGGTGCGCAGGTAGCTTTGAATACCGGCGGTGCCATGTACATAGCCGCCCCCGGGGAAGTCGGGGCCGGGAATGATTTCGATTAACTCATCCAGACTGATAGTGGGATGATCGATAATCGCGCAGGCGCCGTCGATGATTTCAGCAAGGTTGTGCGGCGGGATGTTGGTGGTCATGCCAACCGCGATGCCGGTCGAGCCATTCATCAGTAGATTCGGCAAGGCTGCCGGTAGAACGGATGGTTCGGTGGTGCTTTCTTTGTAATTAGGCACGAAGTCAACGGTATCTTCGTCGATATTTTTGAGCATTTCTTCAGCGATTGCTTCAAGTTTACACTCGGTATAACGATATGCGGCGGGAGGATCACCGTCAATCGAGCCAAAATTGCCCTGTGGTATAATCAGCGGGTAGCGCATCACCCAGTCTTGTGCTAGCCGAACGAGTGTATCATACACGGAAGAGTCGCCGTGCGGATGGTAGTTTTTTAAAACTTCTCCAACCACCCCGGCGCACTTGTCGAAGTTGCGGTTGTGGAGCAGGCCTTCGCGCAACATGGCATACAGAATACGGCGTTGCACCGGCTTGAAGCCATCACGGGCATCAGGCAGGGCGCGGCTGATGATGACTGACATCGAGTAATCGATGTAAGCGGTCTGCATGATGTCAGTGATCGATCTGAGTTCAGCGCGATCTGAATCGTTTGGGAGTGTGGGTGGAAGTTCTTCAGACATGAGAGAGTGGTGTGTAAGTGATTCTAGACGTCCAGATAGGAGACATTTAAGGCATTGTCTTCGATGAATGCGCGACGCGAAGGGACATCTTCACCCATCAGCATAGAGAAGATGCTATCGGCGACTGCTGCATCGGCAATGTCGACCTGCAGCAGGTTGCGCGTGGCCGGATCCATGGTGGTCTCAAACAGTTGCTTGGGATTCATTTCCCCGAGTCCTTTGTAGCGTTGGATACTGAGGCCTCGGCGACCGATTGAGCGGATGTTTTCGACCAGTTCGATGATGGAGTGCAGTGCGGTAATGTTTTCTTTCTTCGGGTCGCCTTTATGTTCGATGATTTGGTAGCGCGGCTGTTCGCTGCGGCTGAATTTGTTGACGTCCATGCCAGCTTCTGCTAGCTCACAGAGCAGTTTTGTGATTTCTGTGGATTCGTAGATTTCATGTAGCGAAATACGCTGTTGTAATGTGACCCCTGCTTCGCTTTCGACTTCTCGGTTGAGTGTGTCGTTGGCATCGGCATCCGCCAGATCAAATTCACTGTGGAACGCGGTGCGGGCGTCGTCATCCTTTAGAAAGCGGAATGTTTCGTGGTTGCCGGTGCGGATTCGGGCGATGTAGCGTGGCAATCCTTGATTGGTTGGATGGTGTTGGTCGAGATAGGTTGCGAAATCACAGCCGTAGCGGGTTACGCCGCGTCCGACCATTTCCATGCGTGAAAGAATATTGACGATCTGTACGATGGTAGCGCTGTCAAGAGCCTTGTGGTCGCGTAGCCGAACCAGATCGACGTCTTCGGTGCCGAGTTCAAGCAGGATGCGGTTGAGCTGTGCATCATCGTCGATGTATTGTTCCCGGCGTTTGCGTTTGATCTTATACAGTGGCGGTTGGGCGATGTATATATAACCGGCTTCGATCAAGCCACGCATTTGGCGAAAGATAAAGGTCAGTAGCAGTGTGCGAATGTGTGCCCCGTCTACGTCCGCATCCGTCATCAGGATAATTTTATGATAACGAGCCTTAGATGCATCAAAGGCACCGTCACCTTCATGGTCACCGATGCCGGTGCCAAGTGCGGTGATTAAGCTGCGGATTTCATTGTTGTTCAATACTTTATCGAGGCGTGCTTTTTCAACATTGAGAAGCTTACCACGGATCGGCAGGATCGCTTGTGTGGCTCGGTCGCGTCCCTGTTTAGCGGAACCACCGGCCGAGTCGCCTTCCACAATGTAGAGTTCCGAAATAGCTGGATCTTTGGACGAGCAGTCAGCAAGTTTGCCGGGCAGTCCGCCGCCAGACAGTGCGCCCTTACGCACGGTTTCACGAGCTTTACGAGCGGCTTCGCGTGCGCGTGCAGCGTGTAGGCATTTGTCTAGCAGGCGCTTGGCGACTTGCGGCTGGGTCTCAAAATAATACTTGAGTTGCTCGCCAGTGATTTTTTGCACGATTCCATCGACCTCGCCATTGGATAGTTTGGTCTTGGTTTGCCCTTCGAAGCGTGGTTCGGGAACTTTGACTGAGATCACGGCGGTCAAGCCTTCGCGGGTATCCTCGCCACTAAGGGTGGGATCCTTATCTTTGAGTAGATTGTTTTGTTTTGCGTATGTGTTGATAACACGAGTTAGCGCGGTACGAAATCCGGAAAGATGGGTGCCCCCTTCGATATTGTGAATCGAGTTGGCGTACGCATAGATTTGATCGTTGTAGCTGTCATTATACTGCATCGCGATGTCAACCACTATATTGGCATCGAGATCTGGATTGGGCGTCGGTGCCTCACCGTGAAAGCTGATCGCATCTTCATGCACGACATTTTTATTTTCGTTGAGGAATTTGACGTATTCGGAAATGCCTTGTTTGAAAATAAAGGTTTCGGTCTTGTTGACACGTTCATCAATGAATACGATTTGAATGCCGGGATTGAGGAATGCGAGTTCGCGCAGGCGTTTGGCCAGCAGGTCGAATTTAAATTCGCGAGTGCTGGCAAAGATTTCCGGGTCTGGAGAAAATGCAATTCGTGTGCCCTGCCGCTTGGTCTCACCGATAATTTTCATTTTTGAAGTGGTTTTGCCCCGAGAGAATTCCATCTTGTGCACCTTGCCATCGCGACGCACTTCGACCTCGAACCAATCGGAGACCGCATTGACACACTTCGCACCTACACCGTGTAAACCGCCAGATACTTGATAGGCACCCTTGCCAAATTTGCCGCCAGCGTGCAGATTGGTCATCACTAGCTCAAGTGCGGGAATTTTATACTTCGGGTGTATATCAACCGGAATGCCGCGGCCGTCGTCTTCTACTGAGCAGGAGCCATCGTTGTGAATGCTGACTGTGATTTGCGAGCAGTAGCCGGCCAGGGCTTCATCAATCGAGTTGTCGACAATTTCAAACACACAGTGATGCAGGCCGCGTTCGTTGGTATCGCCAATATACATGTCGGGCCGCTTGCGGACTCCTTCAAGACCTTCGAGCTTCTGGATCTTAGACGAGTCATAGACCTCCGCAGCAGCGTTATTCGCAACCTCGTGTTGAGGTATTTCAGGGTTTAAATCTTTGGGCATGTTTTGTTCTGACATAAGCCGCTCATGTATGCGATTGAAGACAGGTTCTGGCCACTAAAAAGTCACTTTGAGGCAGTTTTTTTTGTCACTTTCATGAACGCTGGTGTGCAGTGCTCAATGGCGCGATCTTGGGACGGTTGAGAAAGTGCTCCAGATTAAAGTTTACTTCTTTAGTCAAGAGCTTAACTTTAATCGAGTGAAACTTTCCCATAAGCTTGAATATGCCTGTCGTGTATTGGCTCAGTTAGGTCGTTTGTATGGCCGTGCAACACTGGCTCATGTCGATGAGTTGGCGGAACTTGAAAAAATACCAGCCAATTATCTGGTACAGATTCTGAATGAATTGCGCACGGCGGGCCTGATCGTGAGCAAGCGGGGCAAGCAGGGCGGCTATGCCTTGTCACGTCCGCCGCAAAGTATTGGTTTAGAGCAGATTGTTGCGGCAGTGGATGGTGAGTTGTTAGAGCGAACGTTTGCGCCGGTAGGGCATTCTGGTGAGCGTGTTGCGGCGATTTGGAGTGCGATTGGCCTTGAGTTTGAGCGACAGGTCCGTCGCTACACACTGGCAGCGTTTGTTGTGGAAGAGACCCACGATATGTATTACATTTGATTGCTTTGCCGTGCGCAAGGTCGCAGGTGAGTCAATTGATTTAACTTAAAAGCTCCAGACCCTGGGTACCACGATTACGGTAACCACAAAGCAAATCAGATTCAGGGGCAGACCGACCTTGGCGAAATCAAAGAATTTATAACCACCGACACCATACACGTAGGTGTTGGTCTGGTAGCCGATGGGAGTGGCAAAGCTGGCAGAGGCGGCGATACATGTGCCCACAATTAAAGGACGCGGGTCGATGCCGAGGGTGGTGGCAATGCCCAGTGCGATGGGTACCATCAGGGCGACTGCGGCATTGTTGGACAGAAACTCGGTGAAGGTCGATGTAATCAGGTAGATCAAGGCGAGCATGATAACATTTTGCAGATGTTCTGGAGCAAAACTGCGCACCAGCCCGATCATATTTTCGGCGATTAACAGACTGGCTCCGGTCGAATCCATTGCTTGCCCCAGTGCCAACATCCCGAAAATAATCATTAAAATACTCCATTCGATCGAGGCATAGGCTTCTTTCGGTTTCATACAACCGGTAAGCATCAAGATTGATACACCGAGGGTAACTGCGGCGACGATCGGTACGAGGTTGAGTGTCGCCAGTGTAATAATGGCGATGCTGGTGGCGATTGCGATTGGCATTTTTGCACGGACACTGCGAGTTGGCAGGCGCGGACGGTCCAGCAAGATGACTTCGTCGCTGGTGGAGAGCGAGTTGATTGCCTTGCTGGAGCCCATCATCAGCAGGGTGTCGCCCGGTTGCAGACGCAGGCGGTTAAGTCGGTCACGCTGATTGTGGCCTTTGCGGTGCAGTGCCACCACTACCATACGGAAGCGTTGTCGAAAGTTGATTTCGCCCAGTGTTTTGCCGAGAATCGTGGCATGCGGGCCGACCACACCTTCGACGATGGCACCTTCATCCATGGCGATGGTTTCCAAGCCGGCGGAGAGTTCGCCATGGAGACTGATGCCCTTGATGGAGTGTGCTTCGGCCACGCCCGAGGGGCGACAGGCCAGTACGAGTCGATCACCGCCTTGCAAACGGGTGGTTTGCGGATCTCCTTCGACAGCTACACCCTGACGCACGATCTCGAGTAAACGAATGCCGCGGCCTTTGAGCATACCATTTTCAAGTGCGGTTTGTCCTTCAAGTTCTGAACCCGGCCGGACAAAGGCCTCAGTCATAAATTCTTTACGTTCTTCATCGCTTAAAATCGAAGTCAGGGTTTCACGCCGAGGGAGTAGCCGATTGCCGAACAGAACTAGATACAGTGCGCCAAATATCAGGATCGGTACGCCGACAGAGGCTAATTCAAACATTCCGATCGGTGCATGCCCCGAGGTTCTCAAAATGCCACTGGCAAGTAGATTGGTACTGGTGCCGAGCAAGGTGCATGTGCCACCGAAGATCGAAGCGTAGGAGAGTGGGATGAGCAGCTTTGAGGCGGCGATCCCCATTTCACGAGAAAGGCTCAGAACCACTGGCATCAATACGATTACCACTGGCGTATTATTGATAAATGCGGAGACGGCAGCCACGCCGATCACCATAATGAAGATAAAGCCTCGGTAGGGCAGTTTGACCAGCCGGCGTAGGTATGCAGTGATCCGTTCAATCGCTCCAGTGCGTTCTAGCGCGGCACTAACGATAAACATAGCCGCGATGGTCAACGGAGCCGAATTGCCGAAGACGCCCAGTAGGCTGTCCAGTGAGGGGAGCTCAGGGCTGTTGCTGATCATACTGACGAAGATCAAGATGCCAAACACTGTGATCGCGGTTAGATCTGCCGGGATGCGTTCCCAGATAAAACTGGTAATCGCAAAAATCAGGAGCGAAAACACAAATACTATTTCCCAGGTCATGATCAGGTATGGTGTTTCGTATATGAGGGTGGGGATGAGAGGACTATTGGAGCATCCGATTCCTCACTGCGAGCCCAAAGATAAAATGAAATTGCCAGAATTGTAAGCGAAAAAGCCATATTGACAACTTTCATGATGATGCCGCCTAAAATTTGATCGTTCAGGGGATCCAGCGGGATGATTCGAGGTGCCCAGGCATACGTTGGGTAAATCGCTTCGCCAGCGAAGGAGAGGAATGCAAATACAGGCAGTTGGCCCACCATCAAAAGAAAAATTGCGAGCATGCGAATGCCATAGCTACAGCGCGGCACGTAGCTTGATGTGGTCAGGTAGGGCCAGAGCATCATCAAGCCGAGTGAGAACATGGTCCAATGCTCCAGAATATGAATACGTTTGTCATGCAGCGCCGCTTCGTACAAGGCCGGGATGTGCCAGACCGTATAAACCACTGTGAATAATAAGCCACCGCAGGCGGGATGGGTCAGTATCTGCATTACCTGCTGTAACCACTTCGGTTTCAGCAGCCAATCAATCAGCCATGTGGGCATGCCAAAGATAAATAATACCGGACTGCAGTATATCAGTAGCATATGTTGGGTCATATGTGCACAGAATAGAAACTGCTCGCCGAGTTGATCTAGCGGTGAACCGACTGCCAAATAGACAATGATCAGGCCGAGGTAGAATGATACAATCTGTCCATAGGGGCAGGTACTGCCAGGTGCGATGCGTTCGCGCAATGGCCCAACACCAAGTGCGTAGAACCAGCCGATCGTCAACAGTGTGATCAGCAGCAGCGGTTCAGTATGCCAGTGCAGTTGCATCGTTAAAGTGGAGAATGTTTAGGCATGAGTGCCATCTGTACCCTTGGTGCAAGCAAACCGGCAACGAACGGTACAAACACAAAGGACAAGCGCGCCCTGGGGTACCTGCAAAGCGCAGCATCAATGGGGACTAAAATGCAGAGATGGCATCAAAATCGACCGCGCCGCGATCCATAATGAACATCAGTGCGATGACCGTGCCCGTGGCGATGGCCAGGCCGGTGCCAAATGCCAGTGTTAGCAACAGACGATCATAGATCAGGTGCATGAACCATGCGATCACGCTAATGAATTTAAACAGGGACAAGGCGATCAGAACGATGAAAATCAGGGTCGAATTGATTGGTAGGTAGACCAATACCAATTCGATCCCGGTAATCGCAGCCAGAACCAGGGCCAGGTTGATGAAGGCGTGATATTTTTGTGTTTCGCCGTGGTGCAGATCGCTTGGTGAGGGGGAATCGGTTGCAGACATGAGAGCGGTTTAAATAAATTCGATTAGATAGATCGCGGTGAAAATGATGATCCAAACAATATCAACGAAGTGCCAGTACAGGCCGGCAACTTCGACATCCACTGCATTCTTGTGTGGCTCCATTTTGCCGGTATACGAATAAAAGTACATGCATATCAGCCAGAATACACCGATTGCAACGTGTATCCCATGAGTGCCGGTAAGCATATAAAAGGTGGAGCCGAAGGTGCCGCTTTTCAGCGTGAGTCCCTCATGCACGAATTCGGTGAATTCATATACCTGGCAGCCCAGGAAAATAAGCCCAAAGAAAATAACTCCGATGGTATTGTGGCGAAAGCCCTTGAGGTCGCCCTTGTGCATTGATGATACCGCCAACGCCATCAGGAATGAACTCATGAGCAGGATAAAGGTTGAGAACGAGGTGAGCTCAAGACTAAATAGGCTTCGAGGATCAAACGATTCTGGATATAGCTTACGATATATCAGGTGAGTCGAAATCATGGTGCCGAAAAACATGCAGTCGGAACCTAAAAATAGCCACATCAGCAGCTTCTTGTTATCGACCAGCAGGTTGTGGTGGCTGTCGTGGTTGTGGGCGGCGTCGCTCATGGGTTGTCTGAAATACTGAAAGGCTGAAACAGGAAAAATATTGAAGGGGATGGGAATACTGAAAAGGTGGCGTCAACTTTCGGCGTCTTGTGGGTGCAGGTGATAACCACCGGGCCCTTCAAGTGCCCACAGAATGATGCCAAGTGCGCTGATGACGAGGCCGCTGATGGCACAGTAGCCCATGTAAGGCACACCTGCTTGCATCAGACAGAGGCCAAGGCCAAGGGGAATGAATCCAAATGATGCAAGCAAAGGCATCCACGACTGACTGGGCATGTGCACGCCATTGCGGTCTTGCTGCTCATATGTGATGCGCTGGGTCTCAGTGCCATATTTATGTGTCCAGAGCGCATCGCGGGCAGGAATGATCGGGGTACGGGCAAAATTATAACATTGAGGTGGAGAACTGGTAAGCCACTCCAGGGTGCGTGCATCCCAGGGATCATTGCCGGCCGGGGCTCCTTTTGTGATACAGAGAATCATATCAATCACAAATAGTAGAATGCCAAATGCGAGAATAAAGGCACCGATGGTGCAAATCATGTTGTAACTGTCCCAACCGAATCCAGAAAGGTAGGTGTGGGTGCGGCGTGGCATGCCGATCAGACCGAGAAAGTGCATCGGGAAGAAGGTTACGTTCAAGCCGATAGTGGTGAATGCCGCGACCCAGAGGCTCAGTTTTCCGGTCCACATTTTGCCGATCATTTTAGGTAGCCAGAAATAAAGGCCGCTGATTGATGCCAACAGAATGCCGCCAATCGCGACATAGTGAAAATGTGCAATCACAAAGTAGCTGTCCTGCTGTTGCGCATCGGCAGGTGCCGCCGAATGCATGATGCCAGAAAACCCGCCCATCATAAACATCCAAATAAATCCGATGCTGAACACCATTGGTGCGTCAAAACGTACACGTCCTCCCCAAATGGTTCCGATCCAGTTAAATATTTTCACCCCAGTCGGCACCGCGATTGCCATGGTTAACAGAGAAAAGGCAGCGGTGGCAACCTTGCCCAGGCCGGTGGTGAACATGTGGTGCGACCAAACCGCGAAGCCAAGAAATCCAATAACCGCCCCAGAAAACACTACGATTGGATAGCCGAACAGTGGTTTTTTGGAAAAAGTGGGCAATACCTCAGAGACGATGCCCATCGCCGGCAGCACGAGAATGTATACTTCCGGGTGTCCAAAGATCCAGAACAAATGTTGCCAAAGGATTGGCTGACCACCCTCCGCTACTTGAAAGAAACCGGTGCCGAACATGCGGTCGAGCATCAACTGGGCCAGTGCGATGGTAATTGCCGGGAACGCAAATACAATCAACAACGAGACCACTAGTGTCATCCAGGTGAAGACCGGTAGACGCATCATTTTCATGCCCGGTGCCCGCATGTTGATGATGGTTACAATAAAATTCATTGAGGCGCTCAGCGAGGCGATCCCGAGAATTTGCAGGCCTAAAATCCAGAAGTCCGTGCCGATACCGGTGAACTGCCGCTCGGTCAGTGGCGCGTAGCCAAACCAGCCCATGCCGGGAACGAAGTCAGTCATGCCCGCTGTGGGGCCGGATGCGGTAAACCAGCCCAATTCGCCGAATGCCTGCATCAACCAACTAAAGTTCAAAACCAGCGCACCAGCTACAAATGTCCACAGGCTGAAGCTGTTAATTCGTGGAAAGGCCACATCCCGCGCGCCGATTTGCAGGGGCACTAGAAAATTGAAGAAGGCCGCATTCAATGGCATGATCGCCAAGAAGATCATGGTGGTACCGTGCATTGTAAACAGCTGATTATAGCGCTGAGCCGAGACCAGATCATTTTCTGGGACCATCAGTTGAGTCCGAATGATCAAGGCTTCAATGCCTCCAATCAGCAGAAAGAACAGTGCGATTGCACCATACATGATACCAATCTTTTTATGATCCACGGTGGTGAGCCAGTCGATGAAGATGCTCTTACCATGATCCGGGCGTAGCAGGCCAAGAAAACTCTTTTCAGGCTTGAGGGCGTGATCGTGTGTTGTGGTGGATGCGGGGGCGGCGCTGGGCGTGCGGCTCATGCTAGTCATCTACTTGAGGGTTTGCAGGTAAACAGAAATTTTGCGGATTTCTTCGTCGCTTAATGGTGTGTCAAGTTCTCCGATACCACCGCCATTGGCCTTCCACATGAGATTGCCTGGCTTGACGAGGTCAGGTTCCTTGATCCATTTATAGAAATTCTTATATTGTTGCTCTAGATCAATTGAGCCGTCCGCAGCACGATGATTGAGCCATCCAGCGGCGATCGAATGGCGTGAGGCGAGCTTGGTTAAATTGGGGCCTGCGATTCCAAGGGCCCTAGGGTTGCCGTTCACCGCATGACAGCTGGCACATTTGCCGCGTGTCATGAAGAGTTGTAGGCCCTCATGAATATCGCCACTTAATTTGTCCGGTTCCTCGGCGTTTATTGCATACCACTGCTCCCAGCTCAGGCCCTCCGGAGCATCGTGTCCCTGTTTCATTTCACTGATCCAGGTGGCAAAGTCAGCATCGCTCACCACGGTTGCACGGAACAACATACGAGCATGTGAGTCTCCGCAATACTCGGCGCATTGGCCGTAATAATAATCATAAATTTCATCTTCAAGATACTGCGCATAAGCTGCGTGCAGCGTTTCGTCGTCGCCGGTAGCGCCATGTGCTTCCTGCCAGGCTTGAAAAGAATCGCCAGCCTGAATCCACATCTGATTGGCACGGCCCGGAATGAGATCCACCTTGCCAGCGATGCGTGGTAGCCAGAAGGAATGAATCACATCTTTCGAGCGCAGTTCCAGGCGAATGACTTTACCGGCGGGTAAGATCATTTCATTGGCCGAGGTAACACCAAACTGTGGATAGTCAAATGCCCACCACCACTGGTAGCCTTCGACACGAATGGTCAAAATATCGTCTGTGTCTGCTTGGGTCAGTTCTTCGCCCGGATACCACTGCCCCAGCGCACTTTCAGCCGAATTTGGGATGTCATGTGTATACCAGATTGCTTGCACTGTCGGCACAGCGACAATCACCAAAAGCAAAATGGATGCGCCAATCAGTCCAACTTCAACCAGCGGATTGCCATGTCCTTGTGCGGGTAGTGGACGGGTGTCATGTTTAGTTTCTCTGAATTTGATCGTGACCCAGAGAAACACCGCACCGACCACCACAAAAATAAACGCGGTGACCCACACGGTTACCATAAACAGTTCATATTGGGTCTGCGCAACTGGTCCTTTGGTGTCGAAGGTCGACATCCGGGTGTTAGTATTGCAAGCACTGAGTAGGCCAAGTGCAATCAACACAAGTATAAATGTGATGAGGCTGCGGAATCCGCTGGAGGCGTTCTTCACGGGTCGTAAGTGGTCAATTGGTTAATAACAGGGATTAGTTGAAAAATTTAAAAAAAGAATGAGTTTACTGTGTGGCTATAATCTGACAAGATAATCCATCATATCACTCGTATAAGCCGTTTGCATGTGGTCTAAAACCATTGATAGAGGAAACAATAAACCAATACACCGGTCACGGATACATAATACCAGATTGGAAAGGTCCATCGTGCCCAAGCCCGATGTTGTGCGCGTTGCTGTTGGATCGCTAGGCGTAGAGTGATCAACACTAGTGGTAAGATCGCTATCGCCAGCACAATATGTGTCACTAGCATACCGTAGTAAAAGGTGCGCCATACGCCTTCACCCGCAAATGGGGTGTGCACTCCTCGTACTAAAATTTTATGCAACACATAGCATATCAAAAATACAATGGAGACGCCGCAGGCACTTATCATACAAGCGCGGTGTGCGCGCTCGCGTCCAGTTTTGATACAAATAAAACCCGCACTTAATAGTACGGTTGCGCTGCCATTCAGAATGGCATTGACGGTCGGCAGTGTTTCCGTGAGCGACATAAAATTTAAGGTGTCTGGGCTAAATCAACCAGAGATCCAGCACCAGTGGAATCAGTAGAGTCGGCAAATAAACGATCGAAGCGAAAAACAGTTTGCGTGCGGCGCTATCGCGTTGCTGGGCATCAAGAAACAGGATTGCAGGGCGTAGTATGTGAGCGCCTATGGCAATTGCAACGATGCCATATATCCAACTAGCGTGACCGAGTAGGACCGGGAATAGGGAGCTAGCAACCAATCCCAGAGAAAATACAAAGGCCTGGTGTGCAACTTTGTGGCCGCTGCTATCAGCATTTGCAAGCATCACAAACCCACCCTGTGCATAGTCTTTGCGGTGCGTCCAGGCGATCGCAAAGAAATGCGGCATTTGCCACAGGAATAGGATCGCAAATAAAATCCAACCCAGCATTGTAATTTGACCTTGTGCGGCCGCCCAACCGATTAACGGTGGTAATGCGCCGGGAATGGCGCCGATCAAGGTATTCCAGGTAGTCAAACGCTTCAGTGGCGTGTAGAGCAATGCATAAGACGCGATGGTCATTGCGGTCAGGGTGCCAGCGAGAAAATTTGTTCCATTGTATATCAGAAAGCAGCCCAGCAAGCTTAGCACGAGGCCATATAGAAAGGCATGCAGTGGAGCGACGCGGCCGGCCGCAACTGCTCGATCTCTAGTGCGCTTCATTTTGGCATCTGCATCACGTTCAAGCCATTGGTTAAGCACTGCCGCGCCGCCGGCAGCTAGGGAAGTGCCGACTACCAGGCTCAGTAACACCCCGAAGTCGCGCCTTGGATCCGCAGCTAAATAACCGATGATCGCGGTGAGCACCGATAGGAAACTCAGGCGTGGTTTAGTTAATTCGTAAAAGTCGTCGATTCGATTGCGCAACGATACAATCGATTCGGAGGAATCGCTCAGTGATGAGGTCTCTGTAGTTTGATGACTCAAGTGATGTATCAGCAGAATGAATGGATCGTGTGAGCCGAAGTAATTTAGCTAACCGACTTCGAACTCACGGAGCGGTGACTCAAGAAAGTTAAGCCCCAGGTGCTGGCAAGTAAAAAAGCACCTGCCAAGTGGTGAATCGTTGCCACATAGGGATTCCTTACAGTCCAAATGGTCAAGGCACCCAGATAAATCTGTCCAAGGAGCAAGCCAAACACAACTAAGATTCCGACCATAAAAGCCTTGCGTGTGTTGGGGTTGGTCCATAATCGGCTTAAATAGGTTAGCAACAGCAGGGTGACGATGACAGCACCGACACGGTGTGCGAAATGGATGCTGACATCAAAATCCCAATAGGCGGGCAGCAGACTTCCCGGTTGCGCCATGGGGAATTGAGCAATCGCCAGTCCAGCGTCCGCGTGGCGCATGACTGCACCCACAAGAATTTGTGCAAACAGCGCCGCGGTACACAGGATCCCCCAGCGCTTAAGTGCCGCCGGGACCGTGCTGCTCAGTCCACCGTGTCCTTCTATCCAACGTTTTGAGCTGCCAATTGTGAGTGCCACCAGAATGCCCACGACAATCATTGCACCGCAGGCATGTATCACCGCAAAACTTTGCGCCACCAAGTTGTGGTCTGCTGCAGTATTAAGTGCATCAAAACGCACACGGGCACCGCCCAGCAGGCCTTGCAAGATGACGACCCAAACCAGCAAGCGGGCCAATTGGCGCATCCATGCGCGTTGTTCCCGCAGCCACGTCAACAATAGTAAGCTTAGCGACAGACAACCTACAATCATCCCCAGTAGGCGATGGCTGTGTTCGGCCCGCATATCGGATTGATGGGTCCAGTTGGGAGGGTTGAGTGAGCCGTTGGAGAGTGGCCAGTCCAAAAATGCCATACCTGCACGAATACTGGTAGTAAAGCCTCCGGCAAACAATAGCAGCGTTATCCAAGCAAGTGCGAAAATACAGCAAGCAAATAGCCAGGGTTGATAATCGTCAGTGCGTTTGCAGGTGAGAGCATTCATATCCAGATATAAAAAA
This sequence comes from Polaribacter sp., assembly GCA_964226535.1. Lineage (GTDB taxonomy): Bacteria > Verrucomicrobiota > Verrucomicrobiia > Opitutales > Coraliomargaritaceae > Lentimonas. The sequence continues at coordinate 23,530 of CAXQRK010000035.1, read as the reverse complement.
CACATACTGTGTGCAGTTCGCAGGCCGGATCAAGCGGAACCTGTAATATATTTAATTTGAACTCAGTCTAATACCAGGCAATAGTTCATCTTTTACACTTATGAACAAAGTCAGGTTTTTAGATACGCTTATTGATCGCTTGCGTCGAGAAGCATTGCATGCGGTGAATGCTTCGGCAGATGCAGCCGATTATGCGACCAACAATGAATCCCGGGCTGAATCAAAATGGGACACGCAGGGTATTGAAGCATCGTATCTCGCCGCTGGTCAAGCGAGTCAGGCAAGGCAGTGGGCTGATGCGGTCGAAGTCCTACAATCCCAGCGCGATACCTTGCTTCGGCCAAATATCGATATTTCGCTGGGGGCGCTGTTTAAGTGCGATCTGGCTGGTTGCGCAGCAGTTTTCTTTTTTAGCGGCGTAGCTGGTGGCCAGGTCATTGCGGTGAATGGTATCGAAGTGACGGTAATCACCGCACACTCCCCCTTGGCTAAATGCCTGCGTGGACTCAAAATTGGCGAAACCTTTACCTTACCCAATGGTCAATGTGGCGAGATCCTTACGATTGAGTAACGTGAGGCTACAAGTAATCAAGTGTATTATTGCAACTTTTGCAGCGTGTATGCAAGGCCCACTCCGATGTGTTTTGCGACCTGTTTGAACTCTACTCAAAAATGAATAAAACCAACGCCCACCCACAACAGCTCATTTTGGCATCCGCGTCACCGCGTCGCAAGGAATTACTTGAACGTATGGGGCTTCGGTTTACGATTCGGCCAAGCGATGTGCAGGAGCATAATACGGCGGATGATGGGCCGGCCCGGATGGTCTTGTACAATGCAGGGTTGAAGGCGGATGCTCTGGCTGCTGAATGTATGGATGATCTAGTGCTCGGCTCGGATACGACGGTTGCACTTGATCAAGTCGTACTCAACAAACCGGTTGACTTGGATGAAGCGTATCGGATGCTTCGGCAACTTTCCGGGCGTGTGCATACTGTGTATACTGCAATCGCATTACGCTGGCAATGCGGTGCGTGCCATGATGATCTGGTCGAAACTAGCCAGGTACGTTTCAAGACCTTGAACGATGCGATGATCCAGGCCTATTTTAAGCATGTCAATCCCCTAGACAAGGCTGGTGCCTACGGTATCCAGGCCGGGCGTTCGATGCTTATCGAAGCAGTTGAGGGTTCGGTTGAAAATGTTATGGGGCTGCCGATTCAGGCACTGCAAGCACGTTTATCTGCACTCGGCTTTGATTTTCGAGACTCAAACTGATTGACTGTATGTATTTTGTTCCAGGTACCGACACCATCATCGCATGAGCATTTCTGGGGCCCGATTCGCAGGCAACAATGGCGGGCGTCGTGTGCGGCCCTCGTCATTGCCTTGTTGGTGCATATGGCGGTGATTGTGCTATTGCCGGATCAGTTGCTGGTGCTTGAGCAGCCGTCTGGGCCTCCAGATGAGGAGGTGCTTGAACTGACACTGGTGCCGCCGGAAGCTTTACGTTTCGTCGAAGCAAATCCTGAAGTGCCCGAAAATGAACCAGATCGTAAAGATCAGTACTCGTTTCGTGCCCAGCAAGCGGCGGATCAGAGTCCGACCGAATCTCTGTTAAGTGCTCCGCAGGTCGAAGGCGAGGAGGCATCGCAAAAAATTGTGCAAGGTGCCAGCCAGCCGGTTGTGCCTCTAGCCCCCGGCCTATATACGCCTGAACAGGTCCCTGGGGACGGCGAAGGACGCGACGGCGGACAGGCCGGCGGGCAGGTGGCAGTGCTGGTTCCATTTGCAGCGCCATTGCCCGCGCCGCCATTTATGCAAGCAAAGCCAACGCGTGAAGATGGCTCCGGCAGCCGTCTTGAAACGTTCGAGGTCACCGAGGACCGGGTCGACACCATCGATCCGCATGCACCGATTCCGCTCTACCAGCCAGAGCAAGCGAACACCCAGATTCAAGCGCAGCAACCGGGCGATGGAGCGGGTGGGGCGCTCGCAGACAAGCCCATGCCGCGCGAGCGGCCAACACTGGCTCCGGAGTTGATTCATGGCCCGTTGATGCGCTCCGAAGGTTCCGCTCATCGACGTGGGGCGTTGGCAATCGATGCCACCTTCAGTGAATTCGGCGAATATGAGCAACAGTTTTACGCGGCACTGCAGGCCGGATGGTATCAGGAAATTGATTTTTTTCAACCGATTGATACCTCTGCTCGTGTCGTGGTTAGCTTTCGGATCGAGTCGGATGGCTCGATCCATGATGTCCGAGTGCTGCACAGCACTGCCAGCCAGATCGCGACGTTGATTTGCCAAACCGCGCTGACCAAACGCTCACCTTTTCGACCATGGACAAAGGAAATGATGCAAGTGTTCGGGAAGGAACGCGAGTTGGAGGTGTCGTTTCATTATCGTTGAAAGATCAGTGCACGCTTGTACCATGCTGAGATACAATTGAATTTTTTCGAATGATTACCAATCCGCATATCACTAAAGCCGGTGAGTTGCCACTAGGCCCCGGAGTTCGTTTGCTTAGTGCCAATTCGCACGGCTTGGTTGCATTAGACAAGCCAGCCGGGATTCTGTCGCATCCGAATCAGAGTCAGGCTTCCAAGCGTGCACTGTTGAGCGCTGAATACAACTACGATGCGGAGCTGTATACCTGGCAACAAGGTGCTGTGGAGCAGCGTGCATGGCTGGTCAATCGTCTGGACTCACCCACATCTGGGGTGATTCTACTTGCTCTAAATGAGTCGATTAACCGCACAATCAAACAACTTTTTTCAAGGCATAAGGTCAATAAGGTTTATTATGCACTGGTTAAACGGGTGCCATCGGAATTGGTGGGCTCCTGGAATGATCGTTTGATCAAGCGAAAATATGGCGCTCACAAAAGGATTCTATCCGAGCAGATGGTTCGTGCGAAGACTCGCTATGAGGTGCAGAAAGTGCCGATTGGAGGACTGCCGGTCACACTGCTCAAGCTGATGCCCTTGACCGGGCGCACGCATCAACTGCGCATACAATGTCAAAAACATCGCCATCCAATTATTGGCGATCGCACCTATGGTAGCTTTAGTTTTAACAAAGAGATGGTGATTAAAACCGGTGAAAAACGCATGATGCTGCATGCCGGCAAAATTTCGATACGCTACCTTTGGGATGGTCGGATGCATACCTTTCATGCGGAATCGACATTGCCGGAAGCGTTTAATACTGTAATGCGTGTGCGCAATAAGCTTGCATAACATCCCCCATGAACCGTTGCTTAAAGCAATTCGCAAACATGTACCTGAAAATCGGCATAACTATGCATCGAATGTTGGTTTAAAGCACTGATTTAGGACAAAGCAGAAAAGCTCAAGGACCATGACAGTAGAAGATGCCTTGCAACAGTACTTTGGAATGTCCGAATTTCGGACACCTCAGCGCGCTATCATTCATGCGGTGCTGCAACAACAGGATACATTGGTAGTAATGCCAACCGGTGGCGGTAAGAGCCTCTGTTTTCAATTGCCAGCACTGCTACTTCCCGGTGTCACCTTGGTGGTCTCGCCACTCATCGCTCTGATGAAAGACCAGGTCGATGCCTTGTGCGCACGCGGGTTGCCAGCTGGATTACTCAACAGTTCACAAACACTGGAGCAACAGCGAGAGACCCTTAATGCCATTCGCAATCGCACTTTGAAGCTGGTGTACGTTGCGCCGGAGCGCTTTCGCTCACACTCGTTTTTGCAGGCATTGCCCAGCGATGCGATCAGTTTATTTGCGATTGACGAAGCACACTGTCTCTCACAATGGGGACATGATTTTCGGCCTGATTATATGCGTCTGGGTGAGGCACGCCAAGCGATCGGCAACCCCCCGTGTATCGCTTTGACTGCTACTGCCACGCCCGATGTACAGTTGGATATCAAGCAATGCCTCGGAATGAGCGCACCGGCTGAATTTGTGGCCGGATTTGCGCGTGACAATTTAAGTTTCCGAGTCCGGCAGACCAGTTCGGAAACTGATAAACTACAGGCCCTACAGGCGCTGATTGCGGAGCATACTACGGGCATCATTTATTGTGCGACGCGGAAATCAGTGGATGCTGTGGCGGAAAAGATTGAATCCTTGACCAGTTCCGTGATTCGCTACCATGGTGGTTTGTCGGATCGTGAGCGCAATGCGGCACAGGAGCGCTTCATGAGCGGTGCAGCCAACATCGTAGTGGCGACCAATGCTTTCGGCATGGGGATCGATCGAGCTGATATTCGTTTTGTTTGTCATTATGAAATGCCCGGCAGTGTCGAAGCCTATTATCAGGAAGGTGGTCGTGCCGGCCGCGATGGCCAGTCCTCCGTGTGCGAAATGCTGTTTTCTTATGCTGATAAGCGCGTGCAAGATTTCTTCATTGAGGGTGCCAATCCAGGCAAAGCGCTGATAGCTGAAATCTTTGATTTACTCTGTGCAGAAAGCGATGCGCAACATGAAGTGCGGCTGTCGATCGATGAATTTTGCGAGCGGATCAGCTACAAGGTCAATCCGATGGCGGTGAGCACTGCCATCTCCTTGCTGGCACGGCAGGGCTGGATCGAGCGTTTTGATATTCCCGGCCAGCGACTCAAAGGTACTCGCATTAAACAACTGGGACAACGTGGTCACGATCTGCCGATTGATGCTGAAGCACTGGCGATCAAGGCCAATCGTGATCGGGCACGCCTCAAAACGGTGATCCAATTTGCCTATGCGCCGAGTTGTCGTCAGCGCTGGATTCTGAATTACTTCGGTGAACACACCGGCAAAAACTGTCAGCGCTGTGATAATTGCCAACAAATCAAACACCACGGCGCACGTGAACCGAATGCCGATGAATCGATTCTCGTGCGAAAAGCACTGAGTGGTGTGGCTCGCATGAGTCAACATCAGGGCGCAGATCACTGGGCACCGAAATTCGGTAAGCGAAAAATTATCCAATGCCTGCTCGGCAGCCAAAGCGCGGCTATGCGGGATCACGGACTTGATCAATTGTCTACTTACGGTATTCTGAAGGATGAAGGCAGCGCCTATGTGAATGCTCTGTTCAAATGTCTCGAACATGCCGGTCTGGTGCAGGTCGTCGTTAAGCATGATTATCCCTTGCTGCAATTGACTTCCGCAGGTGCTGCGATCATGCGTGGCACCGCTAGCATTGAGCTCGAACTGCCCGAACGTACCGCAAGCGTGATGGGTCAAAAGAATCACACGGCCAGTCGTCAGAGCGGCGCAGTTACAGGCATTTTGGATCGTCATTTGTATGGTTTACTCGTTAGCCACCGTGCTAAAATAGCCAGTCAAACCGGTAAACCCGCATTTACCGTGTTTCCGAATTCGGTGCTGGTTGAGCTCGCCAACCAAAAGCCGCAAACGGAAGACGAGGCACAGGAGATCAAGGGAATCGGCCCAACTAAAATGAAATCAGTCCTTCCCGGGTTTCTTGAAATTATCAATTTTAATACATAAGTTATTTATTAGTAGTTGCTTATATATAATTTAAAAGTGGCCTTATCGAATAAAGAATTTCCTTGCACCTCACTCGTTAGTACCTTTTTTTCATTGCCTCATGAGCACAGACAGCAAAAAAATTAATCGTTCTCGCAATCCGATGGACTTCACGTTCAACGATGTTGAGCAACTCTCCCGCTTCGTTACCGAAACAGGCAAGATTCTTCCGCGTAAAGAGACCGGTCTTTCTGCAAAGCATCAGCGTCGCATCACGAACCGTATTAAGCAGGCTCGTAACATGCTGACGATGCAATAAGCGGGCCTGCGCGCTAATGAATTATCAATCCTTCCTGCAAACAGGAGGGATTTTTTATGTGCGCCCGGCAGGGCGTACTTACTAGACCGTGATTATTATGAAAGAACTCTGGAGTCCCAAATGTGTACAGCAGGCGTGGATGTATATACGGCAGGCATAAGTGTGAAGGTAACTGCGAAAAGCCTTCGCACAAATGAACCGCCGGTTGGTTTATGATCTACTCGATGTGTACAATTTCTGTCAATTATGAGTCGCCGCAGTAAAATTCTTGAGGCCAATCTGGATAATTTGGATTATTGTGCTGCGCTTTTGCAAGCGGGCGAAGTCATCGGAATGCCCACGGAAACAGTCTATGGATTGGCTGGGAATGCACTCAACGAAGCTAGCGTCCGCAAAATCTTCAATGTCAAAGGTCGCCCGTTGATCGATCCTTTGATTGTGCACTTTCATACATTACAAGATGCTGAGGCACATATTCAATCGAATGCCTGCATACGCCGTCTGGCAGAAGTTTTTTGGCCCGGTCCGCTGACCTTGGTGGTGCCCAAAAGACACAGTATCCCGGACCTTGTTACCGCCGGCCTGGCGAGTGTTGCGATTCGCGTGCCACAACACCCAGTCTTTCGCGACATGCTGGAGCGACTCGACTTTCCCCTGGCTGCACCGAGTGCCAACCCCTTTGGCTACGTCAGCCCGACCCGTGCCAGCCATGTAGCACATACCCTGGGCCATCGGATTGAGGCAGTTTTGGACGGTGGCCCCTGCGAACTGGGGCTGGAATCAACCATCATTGACCTGCGCAATTCACTGGCCCCCGCCATCCTTCGACATGGGCCGATTACCACCGCACAGATCAACCGACAACTCCCCCATAAACTGATATCGTATCACAGTACCAGCAATGACAAAGTTGCCCAATGCGCGCCTGGTTTATTGACCAAACACTACAGCCCCAATGCACGGGTGACTTTATTTAAACACGGGGACACACACCGCAAGCATGCAACGTGTACCTCTACAAACGCAATCATTTACAACCAAAAGCCCAGTTGGCATACTAGCCAATCAAATATTTTTTGGCTTTCTGAAGGCGGTGATCTGCAACAAATTGCACGTAATTTGTTCGAGTTAATCCAACGACTGGATCAACAAGGCTACCAACACATTGAGATTGAGCAGGTGCCAGCGAAGGGCATCGGCCAGGCAATCAACGATCGCCTGCGCCGCGCCGCAGCAACATTTGAATCAGCTTCGACGATGCCTTGATCGAAGCCTCGTTGTTTTGCGAGAGATCGCGGATCCAACTCCCGAATTTAGGATTATCTTTTCGGCGGCATGGTGAGGATCGATAAGGGCTAGTCGAATTGATGCATCAGTTCGGGCGGTAAACGTCCGGCATCTAGGGCACGTTGCAGTTCAGTAATTTCGTCGATGTCGTACAAGGTCTCGAGTTGTTTGATGCGCAGTCCCAGTTCGGTCGCTTTGCTCAACGAACGGCTGAGTGTGTTGTGCGCACTCCACGGGATCCCTTGAAAGAGCCGAGGTTGCGGCGCATTCAGGCCGATTAAGTAGTAGCCGCCGTCTTCACTGGGGCCGAAGACCACATCGTAGCCATTCTCTAGTGCGACGGCGGTCTGTTCGAAATGTACTCGATCCAGCATGGGGCAATCGCCACCGATACAAACTGTGCTACTGGCCCCGCGTGCGAAGGCGGCTGCAACCGAACGCTCGAGTCGAAGACCAAGTGCACCCTCGCATTGCGGGTAAAATTCATATCTGTGGCCGAGCCACTGATGCATTTCAAGCGCCGCATCGTGTGGAGTGTAGTGGATTTCAATACGGCTATTTTCGGGTAGTTGAGTACATTGGCGTTCGGCCAGCGCGCGGTAAATTTGAACGGCTCGTTCGGGGTCAGTATGGCGTGCCAGGCGCGTTTTTACATCGCCGCAGCGGGGTGCCTTGAGGAACAGTAAGATGGTAGATGTGGAGCGGAAGGGTGAAGCCGGGTGCACGATGCGTGTGGTTGTGGTGATGGACGGTGGGCCGTATTTAAAAAATTGCCTTGTATGGCGGTGGATTTGATGTAACTAGTTCTTATGGTGAATATTTGTTGTATTGGAGCAGGCTATGTCGGTGGGCCAACGATGGCGATGATTGCGCATAAGTGCAAAGATCTAACGGTGACGGTTGTCGATATCAATTCCGCACGCATCGACGCGTGGAATTCCGATAGGTTGCCGATATTTGAGCCCGGCTTGAGTGAAATCGTTGAGAGCTGTCGTGGCAAGACACTGTTTTTTTCGACTGATATTCATGCTGCGATCCGGGCAGCAGATATCATTTTTATGAGTGTCAATACCCCGACCAAAACTTATGGAGTCGGTGCCGGACGTGCTGCGGATCTGCGTTACATTGAAAAGTGTGCGCGTACCATTGTTGAGGTAGCAGAGGGTGACAAAATTGTGGTCGAAAAATCCACCTTGCCGGTGCGTACCGCTGAGTCGATCAAGCGTATTTTGGAGTCCAATTCCAGGGGGCGTAAATTTCAGATTCTTTCCAATCCTGAGTTTCTGGCCGAGGGCAGCGCTGTAAACGATCTTGAAAATCCCGATCGTGTCCTGATCGGTGGGGATCAGACGCCAGATGGTATTGCGGCGATTCAGCGCTTGGTCGATATCTATGCACAATGGGTGCCGCGAGCAAAGATCCTGACGACCAATCTGTGGTCGTCCGAGCTATCCAAGCTTACCGCCAACGCTTTTCTGGCGCAGCGCATTTCCTCAATCAACTCGATTTCGGCGCTGTGTGAGGCGACCGGTGCGAATGTCGATGAAGTCGCACATGCGATTGGCATGGATCGTCGGATCGGGTCGAAGTTTTTACAATCCTCGGTTGGTTTTGGCGGGTCTTGCTTCCAAAAAGATATTTTAAATCTAGTCTATCTCTGTGAGCATTTTGGCCTTCCCGAAGTAGCCGCTTACTGGAATACCGTGATTGAAATGAACGACTATCAAAAGCATCGTTTCGGGCGGCGGATTGTTTCAACCTTGTTTAACACCGTCTCGGATAAAAAGATCGCAGTGCTTGGGTTCGCGTTCAAAAAAGATACCAATGATACTCGCGAGTCTGCAGCTGGCTATATTTGCAAAGATCTGCTCGACGAGCAGGCCACGCTCTCTATCTACGATCCACGGGTGTGTGAAGCGCAAATTCGAAATGATCTCGGGCTGGCCGTCGACGATCTGTCGGTCACCGTTGCTGCCGACCCCTACCAAGCGACCAAGGATGCGCATGCGGTGCTTGTGTTGACCGAATGGGATGAATTTAAAGCGATTGATTTCAAGCAAGTCTATGATCACATGCATTTACCGGCCTTTTTGTTTGATGGACGCAATTTGCTTGATCTGGAAGCCTTGCGTAAAATCGGCTTTGACGCCTATGGAATCGGTTGTGTATAGTTTGCACATTTGTATCTCACTAAAGTATTATCATGATCATTAAACCGCGCATTCGAGGATATGTCTGCATCACCGCTCACCCGCAAGGATGTGAGGCGAAAGTTCGCCAGGAAATTGAGGCCGCCCAAGCGGCCAAAGCTGCTCTAGGAGTTGAAGGGCCGAAGAAGGTGTTGGTGTTGGGGGCTTCTACTGGCTACGGGCTTTCCTCTCGCATCACTGCCGCCTTCGCCTACAACGCGGCTACCTTGGGTGTGTTCTTTGAACGGCCGTCCACTAATGGCAAGACTGCCAGTGCAGGTTGGTATAATTCAGTTGCATTCGAGCAGGCCGCGCATGAGTCTGGCCTATATGCAAAAAGTATCAATGGCGACGCATTTTCCAGCGAAGTAAAGGCGCAGGCCATTGCCCAGATCAAGCAAGATCTCGGTCAAGTGGATTTGGTCGTATACAGCCTCGCTGCGCCGCGTCGGTCCGATCCTGTCACGGGCGCAACGTACAAGTCGGTGCTGAAGCCGATGGGGGACCAAGCATTTACCAATCGCACCATTGATACTGATCGCGATCAGGTAAAAGAAGTGACGATTGAGCCTGCAACGGATGAAGAAATTCAACACACCATCAATGTAATGGGCGGTCAAGATTGGGAATTGTGGATGCAGGCATTAGATCAGGCCGGGGTGCTCGCTCCTGGTGCCAAGAGCGTTGCGTATTCCTATATTGGCCCCGAAGTCACCTGGCCAATATATCGCAATGGCACGATTGGTCAGGCGAAGAAAGATGTCGAGCGCGCTGCTGCTGCGATTACCCAGGCATATGATTGCCAGGCATATGTTGCGGTCAATAAAGCGGTTGTGACGCAAGCCAGTTCGGCCATTCCGGTGGTACCGCTGTATATTTCGATCCTAATCAAACTAATGAAGGACAAGGGCACGCACGAAGATTGCATCGAGCAGATGGTGCGTCTATTTAAGGATCGTCTCTACGGTCCGGCGCTGCCACTTGATGAGCTTGGCCGAATCCGTATGGATGATTGGGAAATGCAGCCCGACATTCAGGCGAAAGTAGTTGAGGTCTGGTCTAAAATTAATTCTGACAACTTAAATGCGCTCAGTGACTATCGGGGCTATCAACACAATTTCCTGACCCTATTTGGTTTTGAAATGCCAGGCGTTGATTACGATCAAGCGGTCGAAGTTGATTTGCCGCTGCCGAGTGCGGTATAGTTCGCACCTTATACCTGCACCAGTTGCGGCACATCCGTCAACACAAGGTGCAATCCAATTCGGGACCGATCAATCCCAATTAATTTTGCCAGTGCATCGCGATAGCTATGCATTTGCGGTTGATGGTGTACAGTGGCTTGTTCGATGGTATTGGATGCATGAATACGGTCGGTCTTAAAATCAATAATTTCGGCATGAGTGATTTGGTTGGCGGCATTCAAATGAATGACGACTCGATCAAACACGCCATTGGTCAACCGATCACCTTCAACATAGCTGAACGCACGCTCACGCCAAACAATGCTTGCGGTCGGTGGCTTGGTAAACAGGGCTCGAATTGCGGTTTGAGCTAAGCATTTTTGCAGCGTACGTTCGACTCGTTGATCGTGCTGTTCAGTCCGGTATGCAGAGCTTTCAAGCCATTCGATTTGCTCAAAGGCATGGTGCACTGCAGTGCCAAATTGGCTGGCTGTCGTGTCCATATCGAAGCATCGAGCAGCATCCACCAACGGTGCGTGTGCTGCCGAGGGGCGTGTCAGTTGCAGGCGCGGATGCGTGGGTGCAAAATGGCGGGTAGGGCCTGCTTGCCTGCTCGTTGGCAACGGGGCGGTTGCCTCAAATGATGCATGCCAGTTCGGGTCGCCACTACTCCAGAGCAGCGGATATTTGAAAGGTGATGTCGAAAGCGCTGCATCACACGATTGCGCTGGAAAAAGTTCGGTGGCTCGGGCTTCAGTGCCGAGGCATTGTTTGAGAAATTGAACGCTCGTCCCTCGGTGCGCACCTTTGAGATCACTGATCATGTAAAGGCCGCGCTTGGCTCGGGTCATCGCCACATAGAGTGTGCATAATTTGCCGAAGCCACGTTCACTGATATTCTGATCCAGCAATTGATTTAAGGCCGGATCGGCCTGCATGAGTTGCTGCTTAATTGGCTCAATCAGCCAGGCGGCACTGCCGTCGGGCTTGAGTCGCGGGCTGATGCGCATTTCGTTATGCGAGGTTTTATCCTCGTTGACGAGGATTACGACATCATATTCAAGGCCTTTGGATTTGTGGATGGTTTCGATAATTACGGCATCTAGGGCTCGACAATCACTGTCATGGCTGTTTTTCAGAAAGTGAATCAGGCTGTCGATATCGCGCTGTTCTTCGCGCTCAAAGGCACGCACTTTATCAATCAATCGATTGAGGCGCTCACGATGACGTGTGTCCGTTTCGGGTAGATGGGTGAGGATTTGGCCAGCTGCCCAGTGCACGGCACTCTCATGACCGTCGACCAATAAGCGGCGGCGTAATTCCTCGGCGCTGGAGACCAGTGATGCCCCGGCAGTGGAGCGGTCGATCAGGTGCAAGTAGCCGCGGGCATAGGCATCACCAGGATGAGCCGCTAGACGTAGGAGCTGTAGGAGTGCGACTCCGGCAGTGTTATCGATTGCAGGTTTGATGGCAGACCCAGTGTGTATTGGCAGTGAGCAGTGCTCGCGTAAGTAGTCGGCGATGGCGTGGGCATCGGCATTTTTGCGCACTAATATGCCGACACTCATTCCGCGCTGAATCGGCTGGAGATCTGATAGCAACTGAAGGATGAGTTCGTTGCGGGTCGGATGACCTTGTTTATGTGCTTCCAGCCAACAGCTAAATCCGCTCAAATCGCGGGTGGCCGGTGAGGCTTCATGTGTGTGCCAAGCGCGTGCCCAACGCTCGGCAGCTGCGGCTGAGAATGTTTCAGCAATGCATGCCTGATCGCTAAATACGGCATTCACCGCCTCTAGAATCGGTGCTGCCGAGCGCCACGAAATAGAGAGTGGCTGACGAACGATACAGTGCACGTTGCCTGAATTATAGTGTGCTTGAATATCGTGAAACAAGCGGTCGTCGCTGTTGCGCCATAAATACAGGCATTGCTTGGTATCACCAACGTAGAACAGGGAACGCTCGCCGGAGTGGTCCTGCACAATTTCATCGATTAGATTGGCCACGACCGCCCACTGTGGACGACTGGTGTCTTGAAATTCGTCGAACAACCAATGGTCAAACTGAGCATCCAGGCGAAAATCGATCAGCGATCGGGCGATTGGATTGAGCGTGCTCATCGGCGAACCGGCAGAGTCCGGTGCGAGCAGGTGGGTGAGATCAGCGAAGGCGAGGCGGCCGGGGCGCCGGACGATACGGTCGTAGTGCTCATGATACGCTCTCAGGATGCGATGCACCCCTTGGGTGTTTTCCAATGCCCGTTTCAAGTGGTGCCAAACCACTGCCCGCAGGCACTCTGCCAGCGCTTGGCAAAGGGGGGGGCTGAGGCGGAGCGGTTTGCGCACTTTGATCGAGGCCTGACCGCTTAGAATGTCGCTCGCAACCGCGAGTGCATGAGTGAGCAAGGTATTGAGTGTTTCATTGGTTGCGTAGGTCCGGATACACTGGGCCGCAGTGTTGAAGTCGTTGAGCTGTGATTTGCTTAGCTCTGCGGGAAGCGCAGCTAGCAGATTGTCAGCTAGTCGATGCCAGTTCGGTGAAGCACTGGTTTGCCATGGGCAGCCTTGCGGCCATATGTGGGCGATCTGCCCCCAATAAGTCGCCTCGGGCGTGTCTAAATAAAGCATGTAGAGTTGCTCAATGAAGTCAGCAACGACTTTTTCGATGCTACGTGCATTTTGCCCATACGTCGCTTGTTTAAAGGCATGCCAGAATTCATTCAATTCGTGGCTCAACTCGCCGGAGCGATGCACGATTTGGTCGCGCACTTGCTTGCGCACACGCGGTTCGCTACTGTCGTCGAGTAAATGAAGGCTGCCGGACAAACCGAGTTCGAGTGCAAAGGTAGATACGATGCGAAAAAAGAAACTGTCCAGTGTTTGCAGATTCAGCCGGTGCATTTGTTGAATCATTAACACTAGCAAGTGCTTGTAGCGCTGGCAATCGGCGGTAATCGATAATTCATTCGACAGTTTGCTGGCACTGGACGGATCTTCGGCTGCGGTGCAGAGTTTACGGATGATATTGTGAAAAAATTCACCGGCCGCAGTGCGCGTGAAGGTCAACGCGATGATGCGCTCTGGTTGCTCAAACATATGCAGCAAATAAATAAATCGATTGGTTAGGGCATAGGTCTTGCCTGAGCCAGCTGAGGCCGAAATCGCAATATTTTGCAGTGCATTCAAGCTGATTAAGGGACTGTCGTCAGCCTGACTATGTTCAAGTGATTGCTTAATTGCTGGATATATGGTTTGAAGGTTGGACCTGTTGCAGACTGATTGTTTATGAGCTTGTATTTCTGTACGTAGGATGAGCGCATATGTTTTGTCAAACAAGCCTGCAGATATAATACTGGTATATAAATACGGATACTCTAGTTAACGCAATCATCCAGCAGGGCCGCGATGTCAGCGCAAGCTTCGAGGGATTCTTCATGGGCCTCGGTCGATAAAATCACTCTTCTGCCAACTTGACCTTAATCTCTTTAATCGTGAAACGCTGTGATTGAAGCTTTCGGATACGAGCAACCTGATCGACCATTTCAGGAGCATAGAGCTGGTAGCCTGCCTCAGTTGCATCCGCGATTTCCAGCAGACCTTCCTTAGTCCAATAGCGCAGTGTTGCGTTACTCTCTCCCGTTGCCTTGGCCAACTGACCAATGCGTATAAGCGATTGGGAGGTTGAGGTTTCGGAAACTTCATCTGGACTATCGCTCAAAGCTTTCAGGTAGATATCGAGCGAGCGATCCACTGCCGCTGCGATGAGCTTATAGCAGTCCTCTTTGCTGCCCCCTAATTGGGCTTTTTCCAGCGAGCCGATATAACGCAAACGATCACGCTTGCGGATCAATGCAGGCGGGAAGCCGTGCTGCATCAATATCAGATTCATAAGCAAGCGTGCGGTGCGGCCATTCCCATCCACAAATGGGTGAATCGTCACAAGCTGATAATGGGCCTCGGCGGCGAGTTCTACAGGGTGCAAATCGCTTTTCGTGGTAATGTTCTCAATGAAGTGAGCCATCAGGCCAGGCACTTTGCGTGGATTTGCTAGAATAACTTCCGAGCCTGAAATGCGAACAGGGACAGATCGATAATGCCCCGCATTACCATCATCAATGCCGCGCAGGATGGTCTTGTGTATGTCCAGCACCGTGCTTTCGCTCGGCTCGCTTGTTGTCCCCGAAACAAGCTCCATAATGCCGCGCAGTGCAGCGGCATGGTTCGTCGCCTCCAGATGCTCCACCAAAGATTTGCCGCTGACGGTCAGGCCTTTTTCAACCACGACAGCGGTTTCACGCCTTGTGAGCGTATTGCCCTCAATCGCGTTACTGGTATAGGTCAACTCGACCAGAAACCATTGTTCAAGGTTCTGTACCAGCTCTGGCGGCAAGGGCCGATGCTGATCCAGTAATGCTTTCTTTTCTGTGAGTTTTTCAAAATTCATACATAAACCATAAAGCATTACTTCACGGTTTTCAAGAAGTTTGTCTTGAGTGGAAATTCACAACGGAGGGACAGACGATTTCGTCATGCTCCTGCATGAACTCGGAAAGCACATGCACCCGCTCAATGCTTTCCAATATGCGGTTGAACTCCATAGTGGTCGATGAAACGCTCATTTGTGAGAACCTGACCGAGTTCACGAGCCTGTTCGACAAGCTTGACCTTTAAAGAACAAGCGGTGCTTATGAGCCTGCTCTTTAAGGAAATCCGCGTGTCACGGTTTGATCCAGACAAGGATGATCATCCGTATGATCCAGAGGTGCTTGTGATCAAAATGCGAACTTCATGGTATCGCGTGGATTTGAGAATATTCTCCAAGCCCTTTAAGATAAAGGACCTGCTGGGAAATGGCAAACCGGAACCGGAAGTTCGCAATAAGCGTGAAAGTGGCGGAGAAGGAGGGATTCGAACCCCCGGTCGCGTTGCCACGACAACTGATTTCGAGTCAGTCACATTCGGCCACTCTGCCACTTCTCCTCAAAAATGAACCAGAAAAAAGATTCAGCATCCAATTGGCAAGCTCCGACTGGCTACAGCTTACGCTTAACATAAGCGATCAATTGCTTGGCGATCGGGATCCTAGTGTAAACAATATCAGTGGGATCCCAATAGTCCTGATGAAAGATCACCTGGCCCTCGTCGTTAAACCGCATACGCGTCATGCCGATTGATTCCTCCCATGTACCAGTGGGTGTTTTTTTGAAGTCCAAGCGCATGGTCCAGTCCAGATAGAAGTCGCCGCCACTGCGGCTAATATTGTTGAATACAAATTCGGCTGCGGTCAGGGGCTCTAAACCCTCGATCAGATAGGTCTGTAGATCTGCTGCACAATTCAACTGTCGAAAAGCATCTCTGAAATACACGTGTGCTGCATACACTTTTTGCACGTTTAAACGGAGGTTTTCGTGGCTGTAATCGGTAAATAAAGATTGGACGGCATGGAGCATCTCCACCTCCTCAATCGATCCCGGTTTCGGTAATGAATAATGGCGCGGATCGGTCCATTCCAGGGCGGATTGATAGCATGTATCCGGTGTGGTTTGTGTGTGCATCGTTGAAGGAGAGCTGCAGCTGGTTATTAATGAGAGCAGGCCGACACTCAGAAAACGAGCGCTGGCAATTACTGAATATTTCATCATAACAAAGCGCGTAATGATTTTGAAACTTACAAACTTCACACAAATAGTAAGGTCACTTGTACCCGATCGATTTTTAGCCCATGTCATCCAAGCAAGATAAACAACGTATTGCCGTGGTTGGCTGCGGCGTGTCGGGACTGACGGCTGCGTGGCTGTTGCAGCGCCAACATGAGGTGCATCTGTTCGAAAAGAATGAGTATGTCGGTGGCCACACACGAACCTTAGATGTTTCGCAGGCGGATGGTGGCACGATCCCGGTCGACACCGGGTTCATTGTGATGAATCACCGCAACTATCCGTACTTTACGGAAGTTTTAAAGCAATTAAATGTTGCCCTGGCGGATAGTTCCATGACCTTTAGTTTTTACGACAGGTCAAGTGATTACGGTTATTCTGGCAATTCAGTGCGTAGCCTGTTTCCATCGATTAGCTATTGGTTCAAACCCAGGCATCTGCAATTCGTGCGGGATTTGATTCGATTTGCCAGGGTTGGTTATCGCGACCTCCAGTCTGGTTTTTTACAGGATAAAACCCTCGGCGCATACTGTGCGCAACGCGCATTTGGGCAGGCTTTTTTACAGCACTATCTATATCCGATGGGAGCGGCGATATGGTCGTCACCAATCACCGAGATGCAGGCATTCCCCGCGCAGGCCTACTTGCACTTTTTGGAAAATCATGGTTTGCTACGTCTGACGAATCGGCCTCAGTGGAAATTTGTTCAAGGTGGCTCGCGTCGCTATGTTGAGGCGATGCTGCAGACATTTGAACGACGCCCGAACTTACAAGCGGCACCGCTCAGTATTGAACGCACTGGATCAGGGGTTCGGCTGAACATGCCCGACGGTCGTGCCGCGCTGTTTGATCAGGTCGTCATTGCAACCCATGCGGACGAGGCGCTTAATCTGTTGGCAGATCCAAGTGCGGCGGAGACTCGCAATTTGAGCCCGTGGCGTTACCAGGCGAACACGGTGACCTTGCACAGCGATCCCAGCCAGCTGGCACCAAATCGAGCACTCTGGTCATCCTGGAATTTTGTGCGCGAACCGATGCACGCGGACCACCAACCGGTCAGTGTGAGTTACCACATGAATCGCCTGCAAAATCTGCAAACCAATCGCCCCTATATTGTAACCCTGAATGCCACTCGTCCGATTTCCGCAGAGTACCTGATCAATACCACGACTCTGAGGCATCCGCTTTATTCGTTCGACAGCATGGCCACACAAGCGGCCTTGCGGAGCATGAACGGCCAACAAAATACATGGTTCTGCGGGAGCTATTTCGGCTACGGTTTTCACGAGGACGCGGTGCGCTCTGCAGTTGAGCTTGCTCGAGGATTTGGTATTGAACTATGACTTTACACTCAAAGATCTGCCGTGGCGAGGTCACCCATCAACGCTTGGTCCCCAGGCCACACGCGTTCACATATCCGAGCACTTTTTTTACCTTTGACCTTGCTGAATTGGATCAGATTGCGCGACAGACTTCGATTTTCGGGCATAATGAATGGAACTTATTGAGCCTGAATGATTGGGACTATTTGTACGGTAAGAACAGCGCCATCATTGAACAGCTCGACCTAATCTTGTCGCCACAGCAAACGGGTGAACGCACCTTGCTGGTCACATCACCGCGCTACTTCGGCTATGCGTTCAACCCGGTTAATTTTCATTTGCGGGTCGCGGGGTCGCAGCTCCTCGGTGCAGTAGCCGAAGTGAATAATACCTTCGGAGACCGGCACATCTACCCACTCAAAACACTCAGCCAAGTGGCACCGGATACCTGGACTGCACAATGTCCGAAAGCCTTCCATGTCTCGCCCTTCAATGATATGAGCGGCACGTATCACTTCACTTTTCAGCTTAATCGAGACACACTTTTCATGGGAGTGGATTTGTATCGCGAGGGGCAATGCGTGCTAAAAACTTGGATACGAGGCACAGCCAAGCCGATCAGCACGGCGGCCATCGTCCGATATGCCGTGGTACATTTATTCGACACGGCGTTTAATAGCATGCCCCGCATCCTCTGGCAGGCAGCGCAGCTCTACTACCCAAAGCACTTGAAAATTTACCCGCGCCCATCCCCGCAGTCAACAGCAACGCTTATCGATCGGGATCGGCCACAGCAGGACACTCCAATTGTATGAGCTGCTGCTTCAAGGTTGTAATGAATTCGATGGCGCAGGCTTGGATACACTCTTGGCCAGGCGCTTCTGTTCGAAGAATGTTTTTAATATCTGATGGCTTAAGTCTTGTAAGATGCCGCCGACCGATTTGAAGTGATGGTTGCTGTTAGGCAGCATGCTGAGGTCAATGGCACCACCAACGCTGCCCATTTGAGGGTCGGGCAGGCCGTAATAAACCTGGCCGATGCGGGCGATGACTAGCGCGCCGGCACACATCGGGCAGGGCTCCTTGGTCACATATAGGGTGCATTGATTCAGTCGCCAGTCGCCGATGAAGCTAGCCGCCTGTGAGATGGCCAGGATTTCGGCATGAGCAGTTGGATCATTGGTTGAACGTGATTGATTGTGGGCAGCCGCAATGATACGGCCGTCACATTCAATGACTGCGCCGATTGGGACTTCATCTTGTTGCCATGCGTCGATTGCCTCATTGTAGGCATGCGTCATAAAGTATTCGGCATCACGCTTTAGAGCTGATGGGTAAATTTTTTCAAATGGGCATTCCTGTTGCATGTAGGTATGGGTGAAGCTGTGGGTCAAGTGACTTTGCCGGATTTCTGTCTAGTGGCGCTCGGCAGTTGGTGTGGCAACATGCATTCCGCTTGATTGACTTGATTCATGCAGTGGCTACTTGGGATGCCAGCTCTTTAGTACACGCATATAATTCGCACGTTCCAAGGCTTCTGGATCGGGGCAGTGGGCATAGTTCATACAGCCACGCATTTGATCGACCGATTCATACTCATGCTCCATCATCCATGTTTTCATTTGCGCAAAGCTATCGGCCAAGCGCTTCGGACCGTTGATCAGCAGCGTTGAGACCATTTGTACCGAATGGGCGCCGGCCATGATCGCTTTGACCGCATCTAGGCCACTATGTATGCCGCCGGATACCGAGAGATCGCAAGCGACTCGTTCACTCAGTAGGGCCAACCAGCGCAGGCGTAGGCGCAGCTCATTGGAACTCGATAGATCAAGGGTCGGCTGCACGGTTAATTCTTCAATATTGAAATCCGGCTGGTAAAAGCGATTAAATAGTACCAGGCCATCGACTTTGGCATCACTCAGTCGCTGTGCAAAATGCGGTAGTGCGGTATAGAAGGGCGACAATTTAACTGCGAGTGGGATCGAAATATGTGTGCGAATCGCCTGGACAATGCGTAGGCAGCGATCTTCCAGAGCGGCGGCGCTTTCCTCCAAATCAGTGGCCAAAAAATAGAGGTTCAGCTCAAGCGCATCGGCGCCAGCTTGCTCCATAAACTGTGCATATGAAAGCCATTCGCCCTCGCGTGTGCCGTTGAGCGATGCGATGACTGGCAGATCAACGGCAGATTTGACGCGTTGTATCTGCTCCAGATACGTGTCCACATCACGTTCCAATAGATTGACTTCCGGGAAGTAAGAGGCCGCCTCCAGAAAGGAATCTTCGTAAGCGCCAATATGGGCCTCAGAACCGATAATATTCTGAGTGATTTGTTCTTCAAACAAGGAATATAGGGTGATTGCAGCGGCACCTGCCTCTTCGAGCTGGCGCACTTTATCTAGATCATCTGCCAATGGTGAGGCTCCCACAATCAGCGGATTTTTTAATTTGAGACTGAGGTATTCGGTTTCGAGATGCATGCGCGATACGCTGAGTTGCAGGGAATGGTTGATTAGGCCTCCGTCTCAGGGGCAGACTTTGGATATGGCGTGGCCAAGCGCTCGTAAAGTGCATAGCGCTCATTGACGAAGTCTTGCGCCTGCCGCCCGAGTTGTTTGGCTTGTTCAGGATGTTTCATCTTCAACATGCGAAAGCGTGCCTCGTTATCGGTGTAGGTGTAGAGCGGTGCATTCGGTGCGCGTGAGTCGAGCTTGAGCGGATTTTGTCCGGCTGCGGCACGTTGCGGATCAAAGCGATACAACAACCAGGCACCGGTATTGACGGCCAATTTTTGCTGTTCCATGCCTTGTGCCATATTGTAGCCATGGGCGATGCAATGACTGTAGGCAATGATGAGTGAGGGGCCCGGATGACGCATCGCTTCGTGGAAGGCATTCACGGTCTGGGCATCTTTCGCTCCCATGGCGACTCGCGCTACGTAAACATTGCCATAGTTCATTGCGATCATGCCCAGATCCTTCTTGCCAGTAGCCTTACCCGACGCGGCGAATTTAGCCACCGCCCCCAGCGGTGTTGCCTTGCTTTGCTGCCCTCCGGTATTCGAATAGACCTCTGTATCCAGCACCAAAATATTTACATTTCGACCAGTTGACAGGACATGATCAAGCCCGCCGAAGCCAATATCGTAGGCCCAGCCATCACCACCCACGACCCAGACCGATTTGTCAACCAAGTAGTCAGCGACATCTAGCAAGCGCTTGGCGGCTAGTCCCGGAATGGAGTGCAAGCTACGCTTTAATTCGGCGACGCGGGCACGTTGTGCGCTGATCCCGGCCTCATTTGATTGGTCGGCTTCCAGCAGTGCGATGACTAGTGCGGCATCCAAATGCTCCGTAAACTGTGTCAGCATAGCACGCGCAATCTGCGCCTGTTGATCCACTGCCACACGGATTCCAAGGCCAAATTCGGCATTGTCTTCAAATAAGGAGTTTGCCCATGCCGGACCACGTCCTTCGCTATTACAGGTGTACGGAGTGGTCGGCAGATTGCCGCCATAGATGGACGAGCAGCCAGTGGCATTTGCGATCAACAGGCGATCCCCGCACACCTGCGTGAGTAACTTCAAATAGGGGGTCTCGCCGCAACCGGCGCAGGCCCCGGAATACTCAAACAGTGGTTCCTTGAACTGCGTGAATTTGACATCTTCTTTGAGCGTCTCGCGTGCCGGCTTTGGCAAGTTGAGAAAGAATCGATAGTTTGTGCGCTCCTGCGCCAATAGCGGCGATTGCGTACGCATATTGATCGCTTTTTCACGCGGGTTGCTCTTATTTTTGGCTGGGCATACCGCGACACACAGGGAGCAGCCAGTACAATCTTCAGGAGCGACTTGAATGGTGAAGTGCATGTCCGGAAAATCACGCACTTTAAATGCTACCGAGCGAAAATGATCCGGTGCCCCATCGAGGGCGCTCGGCGCATAAAAATTGGAACGGATTGCCGCATGTGGGCAAACCTGCACGCACTTGTTGCACTGAATGCAAATCGACGGCTCCCAAATTGGAATTTCCTGAGCGATGTTACGCTTCTCCCAGCGACTCGTGCCGACCGCCCAGACTCCGTCCGGACGAAACACGCTGACAGGCAGTTGATCTCCCTTGTTTTGCAGCATCACAGCAGTTACACGCTGCACAAAATCGGGCGCTCCGGCCGGCACTACTGGAGGTGGCTGTAGGGTCGATGAAACGAGTGCGGGAATCTCGACCGGATGCAGCGCTGCCAGGGTCTGATCCACCGCAGCGAAATTTTTCCGCACCACTTCCGCACCTTTTTTACTATAGGTCTTTGTAATGGCCCCCTTAATTTGGTCGATCGCGGCCTCTCGTGGCAGTACCCCCGAGATGGCGAAGAAGCAGGTCTGCATGATGGTATTGATCCGTCCCCCAAGGCCCGCTTGGCGGGCCACCGCGTAGGCATCAATCACATACAGCTTAAGCCCTTTATCGATCAGTGCCGCTTGCACTGCACGTGGAAGCTGGGCCCAAATTTGGTTGGCTGGATGGATCGAGTTGAGCAGCAAGATCGCTCCGGGAGCGGCATAGTCGAGCACCTCATATTGGTCCAAAAATTGTGCCTGATGGCAGCCGACAAAACTCGCATTTTGAATTAGATAGGGCGCCCGTATCGGGTTTGGGCCAAAGCGTAAGTGCGAAATAGTTACGGCACCGGACTTTTTCGAATCATATACGAAATACCCCTGTGCATAATGATCCGTCTCTTCGCCGATGATTTTAATCGTATTTTTATTCGCTCCCACCGTGCCATCCGCGCCCAGGCCAAAAAAGACCGCTCGTACAACGTCCGGCGTTTCCAGGTCAAAGTCACTGTCCACCGCCAGTGAAAGTCCGGTTACATCATCATTGATCCCAAGCGTGAATCGACGTTTGGGTGTCGGTGCCAATAACTCGTCAAAAACCGCCTTGGCCATTGCCGGCGTGAAATCTTTCGAGCCCAGCCCATAGCGTCCGCCGATAATCAGCGGCTCAAAGCAATCCGCAATCAACCCGGCCTGGCGTGCCTCTACGATTGCAGCCATCGTCTCAACTAGAAGCGGTTCGCCCAGTGCACCCGGTTCCTTGCAGCGATCTAATACTGCCATACGGCGGACTGTTTGCGGCAGGGCGGCAACGAAACGCTTGAGATCGAATGGACGAAACAGACGGACTTTGAGTACCCCCACTTTGCGTCCGGCGGCATTTAAATACGCTGCAGTTTGAGCTACGGTCTCGGCGCCTGAGCACATCAAAATCACCAATTCTTCCGCGTCTGGCGCACCCTCATATTCGTACAAAGAGTATTGCCGCCCGGTGAGTTCGGCAAATCGCTCCATTTCGGCCACAACTATATCCGCACAGGCATCGTAAAAGGGATTGGCGGCTTCGCGCGCCTGAAAAAATACATCCGGATTTTGTGCCGTGCCTCGAATGGTCGGATGATCCGGTGATAAACGATTGCGACGCATACGTGCAATTGCATCTGGATCCATCATCGTCGCAATGATTGAATCATCGATTGGTACGGCTTGATTGATTTCATGCGAAGTACGAAACCCATCAAAGAAATGCATAAACGGCACGCGACATTTCAAGGTCGCGGCATGTGCAATCAAGGCCAGATCCATTGCTTCCTGCACCGAATTTGAAGCCAGCATCGCGAAGCCCGTCTGCCGACAGGCCATCACATCCGAATGATCCCCAAAAATCGAAAGCGCATGGGTTGCCAAGGCGCGTGCGCTCACATGCATGCAAAATGGAGTCAATTCTCCGGCAATTTTATACATGTTCGGAATCATCAACAACAGCCCCTGCGATGCGGTAAAAGTGGTTGCAAGCGTACCTGCTTGCAAAGCACCGTGCAAGGCACCAGCAACGCCTGCTTCCGACTGCAGCTGTATGACCTCGGGCACGTCCAACCAAATATTGGGCCGCTTGGCTGCCGCCCACTCGTCACAGGACTCACCCATACTGGTCGAGGGAGTGATCGGATAGATGGCAATCACTTCTGATGCACGATACGCAACTGAAGCCACCGCCTCATTGGCATCTAGCATGGCGACTGTTGCACGACTCTTCTTATATTCCACAATAAAGTGGTTTAGCGAATAA
>CAXQRK010000034.1:0-9725 GCA_964226535.1 Polaribacter sp. | reverse complement strand
GGTTCACCCCGACTTCGAAGGTAAGTCGGGAAACGGGACCTGGGGCGATATGCTGATGCAAATCGACGGCTACATTGGCCGGTTACTTGATTCGATCGATGATCTGGGCATTCGAAACAACACCATTTTCATCTTTACTGCTGACAACGGCCCGGAAATGGCACACGGCAACAACATTGTCTCACTCGAAACCACCAGCCAGGGGAGTCCGGGCCCCTGGAGAGGAACCCTGTTTACTAGCTATGAAGGAAGCCTGCGTGTACCGTTTGCCATCCGCTGGCCTGGCAAGATAGCGGCTGGGAAAGCGAGCAATGAAATCGTCCACGAGATGGATCTGTTCCCGACCCTGGCGAAAATCGCCGGTGGCATAGTTCCGGATGATCGCATCATCGACGGCATCGAGATGACAGACTTCTTTATGGGCAAGGAAAAGAAGTCTGGGCGTGAGTCGGTGATCGTCTACATGGGCAACAATATTTACGGCATCAAGTGGCGCAATTGGAAACTTCATCTCAAGGAAATGGATACTGTTTTTGGAGAGGTGAAAGAGTATGGAATGCCCAAGGTTTACAACCTTTACCGTGACATGTCAGAGCAAGAAAACGTCTTCTTTGCCGACACTTGGGTATCCAAAGCGGCGATGCCCAAACTCGCAGAGCACCTTGCATCACTGCAACAAGAGCCACCAATCAAACCGGGCACACCGGATCCTTACGAGCCGCCAAAATGATGTCCTGCTTGGACAGAAGCAGCAAAAGCGAATCGCCGCGGCTAGCTAGGTCCTGGAGCTCTCATACCCGGCCATTACTCCATAAAGTATGCGGATGATTTGATTACAATTAAAGGCCTGAATCATGGCAAATTTTGTCGATAAAAAGACTTGCGTGCAATTCACAAGAACGTAGCTTACCATTTTCTTAATTTAAATCAAAATACTACAATGTCTCGTATTTGCGCAATTACCGGTAAACGTCCCGTTAGAGGGGGCCGTATCACTCGTAAGGGTCTCACCAAGAAAAGCGGTGGAATCGGAACCAGTTTGGTCAAAAACACCCGACGTCGCTTTCGTCCGAATGTTCAGCGCATCCGCGTCCGTCTCAAAAGCGGTCAAGTCAAGCGCATGTGGGTCTCAGTCAAAGCCATAAAAGCCGGATTAGTGACCAAGGCATAGCGTGACACGGTCAGTTCCTGCAGCGACCCAAAGACCCCGGCCCACTACCGGGGCTTTTTTATTTCAGGACTGGTACAGTCCGTTGCCAGGCAAGCACTCCAGCGAAAGACCATTCCACCCAATCCACTTTTTTCAAGTACTCGAAGGTTGCCATTGGTGATCTAATCGGTTCATCCTTTCAGCGAGATGAAAGTCCTTGTCTTGACCATTTTTTTGAGCCTGCTGTTGGCCGTACTATTTTTAATCTTGTTTTTACTTGAGCTTAGGAACAACGAAGTCAATAGTTTAGAGCAAGACGCCTTGCGCCCGTTTGACCACGAAACACCCCAAATTGCTTCGCGCAAATGAAGACCGCACCGACCACGACTATCGTATATGATGACGATTCCGTCAGGAATTTCATGATAGCATCGATCTTTTGGGGCCTTATCGGGATCGGGGTCGGAGTACTGATCGCTGCACAGCTTAATTTCTGGAGCTTGAACTTCAACCTGGAGTGGTTAACCTTCGGGCGCTTGCGTCCGTTGCATACCAATGCCACGATTTTTGCCTTTGTAGGCAACATGATGTTTGCCGGGGTGTACTACTCTACACAACGCCTCTGCCGGGTGCGACTCGCCTCTGCACTGCTGACCCGAATCCACTTCTGGGGCTGGCAATTAATCATTGTCGCCGCTGCCGTGTCGCTGCCGCTTGGCTACAGCCGCGGCAAAGAATATGCTGAACTCATCTGGCCGATCAACCTGATGGTGGCTCTTATCTGGCTGGTATTTGCAGCAAATTTCTTCTGGACGCTGGCCAAGCGCAATGAGAAATCACTCTACGTCGGCCTCTGGTTCTACATCGCGACCATTGTCACGATCACCCTGTTATACGTAGTCAATCACCTTTCGATTCCGACCAGCTTCACCCATAGTTACCCGATTTTTGGCGGGGTCCAAGACGCACTGGTGCAATGGTGGTACGGGCACAATGCCGTAGCATTCTTCCTGACGACACCGATGCTCGGCATCATGTATTATTTCGTGCCGAAAGCCGCAAACCGACCAGTCTATTCCTACCGTCTGTCAATCATTCACTTTTGGTCGCTGGTATTTATTTACATCTGGGCCGGCCCGCACCATCTCCTGAACACGGCATTGCCCGAGTGGCTACAATCACTTGGAATGATCTTCAGCTTGATGCTCTGGGCACCCTCCTGGGCGGGCATGCTCAATGGCCTGCTCACCTTGCGCGGTGCCTGGGACAAACTACTCACCGACCCGGTGATCAAATTCTTCGCCGCCGCAGTGACATTTTATGGCATGGCCACCTTCGAAGGTCCGCTGCTCTCGATCAAATCGGTCAATGCCCTGTCTCATTACACTGACTGGACCATCGGTCATGTGCACAGCGGCACACTTGGCTGGAACGGCTTCCTGGCTGCGGGCATGTTCTACTGGCTGGCACCACGCCTGTGGCAGACAAAGCTGCACTCCATTGCACTTGCCAACCTTCACTTCTGGATGGGAATGGTCGGCATTTTATTGTACGTCGCGTCCATGTGGGTGGCGGGGATCACCCAGGGACTGATGCTCAATGCAACGATCGAAGGCGGCACCGTGCTGCAATATTCATTTCTGGAAACACTCCAGGCAATTCGTCCGGTCATGCTGTTCCGCGCCATCGGTGGCAGCCTTTACCTGCTGGGCTTTGCGCTCATGGCTTATAATATTTGGCGCACTGCCCGCAGCGGCACGTCGGTCAATGGTAGCATCGAGGTCACGGTCGAGCACAGGCCAACAGCTGCAGCCTTGCAACAATTCCTGGCCGCTCCTGTAATCTATGCCCTACTGATCATCGGCGCGATGTGCCTGACTATTTTCAGCCACGGTGCTCTGTTCATTGTCGGCATCTTCCTTACCATTACACTCGTCATCATTGCAATAGCTCACTTTGAATACAGCCAAGCCACCTGGAACGAATGGTATGCACAGTTGCTTGACCATGGCCTTGCCTTCACGGTACTGACTGTAGTTGCGGCCGCCATCGGCGGGGCGATTCAAATCATCCCAACCGTCACCATGCAGCGTGCAGACAATATCGAAGGGCGCATCCAAGTGCCCTATACTCCGCTCGAACTCGCCGGGCGCGATATCTACGTCAGTGAAGGCTGCTATAACTGTCACTCACAGATGATTCGTACATTGCTGCCGGATGTCATGCGTTATGGCGACTACTCGCATCTGGGAGAGTCGATCTACGACTATCCCTATCAATGGGGCTCCAAGCGTACCGGTCCCGACCTCGCCCGCGAAGGCGGCTTACGCTCGGACGATTGGCATTACCTGCACATGCTCGATCCACGTAGTGTATCCCCAGGATCGACCATGCCCAATTACCCCTGGCTATTCGAAAAAGAGATTCAAGTGAGTCAGTTGCCGCGCAAGATTCACGCCATGCGCCTGCTAGGGGTGCCGTATCCGATCGATCTATCGGAGGAGGAGATCCAAGCTCAAATAGATGCGCAAGCCAGCGCGATAGTTAAACGCCTGGCGGAAAAGAATATTTTCGCCGAGCCAGACAAGCAGATCATTGCAATCATCGCATATCTCCAGAAACTGGGTACGTATGAATTGGCATCTGAACCGGCAGCCGATTCCACTGCACCGTAATGAGAGTCGTTGCCGACCACGATACACTATGTAGACAGCCCTATGTTTAAACGAATTATCTACGACGATTGGACACACATCATTCCGCTGGTTTCATTTTGGCTCACCTTCGGCGTATTTCTGGGCATCACCGTGCGGGCTCTATTGATCAACAAAGCGACCGTTCGCCACATGGAACAACTGCCGCTTAAACCAGACGCAAGATCTACTACGGATGCGGCAAAGCAATGAATACCGATGAACAAAATGAGGCACTGCCGGTCAAACAGGCAGATCTGTCCGAAGGCGTCAAACTCCGCGATCATGTGGTTGATGGCATTCAGGAATACGATCAACGGCTGCCTTTCTGGTGGCTGTGCATCCTATTCAGCATGATTGCCTTCTCGATTATTTATTGGCTGGTGCTGGATGATCGCAGTTTCATCGGAGAGGACCATCCAGCACTTGAGATCCAACTCGCCGCGCTCGAAACAAAGCGACTTGCTCATTCCATTGACGTCACCAATGATGATCTGTTTTGGGAAATGAGTGACAATCCGGCATTTGTCAGTGCAGGACAACATGCCTACGAATCCTACTGCATCACCTGTCACGGTAAACAGCTGCAAGGCGGCATTGGGTTTAATCTGGTAGATACCGAATGGGTACATGGCGGCAAACCATCCGAAATCTATGTGACCATCGACAAAGGCATTCCCGCCAAAGGAATGCAAGCCTGGGGCACGACCCTCGGTCAAAAACGTATGGCTGAAGTGGTGGCTTATATTCTCAGCAAAAATCCAGCCCTTAGGAGCCGTGATGCCTTCTAAGCAGCACCTCGTCACCATCGCACTGCACCAAGCCTGAATCACCCCTGGAGCCCAACATCCCATGCCCACGCTGAATCGGCCAAACCGAGCGTCAGTCACCACAATTAACCAAGACGGCTCGCGCCAATTTCTGCACCCGGCTGATGTCAGCGGCGCATTTACGCGTTGGCGCCGTCTGTTCGCACTGGTGTTAATTGGAATTTATGTTGGGCTGCCATGGCTCCCCATCAATGGCCATCCGGCCATATTTCTGGATATCATCAATCGGCGCTTCCACTTATTTGGTCTGACCTTTACCGCGCACGACCTATGGCTCGCCTTCTTTTTTATTACCGGTGTCGGCTTTGCACTATTTTTTGTAAGCGCCCTGTTCGGACGCCTCTGGTGTGGCTGGGCCTGCCCGCACACCGTCTTTTTGGAACAGGTCTACCGCAGGTTGGAACGCTGGATCGAAGGGGATGCCAGCCAACGACGCCAACTAGACCGGCAGGCCTGGAATTTTGCAAAGATCCGCACTCGAGGGCTTAAACAGCTACTGTTCTTGATGATCTCTGCGTTGATCGCACATCTGTTTGTCGCTTACTTTATCTCCATTCCACAATTGTACCAATGGATGACCAGTCGGCCGACTGAACATTGGGGAGCCTTTCTGTTCGTGTGCATTGCAAGTGGCCTGATTTATTTTAATTTCGCATGGTTTCGCGAGCAACTCTGCCTGGTCATCTGCCCTTACGGTCGCTTGCAATCAGCACTGATCGATGACGATTCAATTATAATCGGCTACGATGAAGCCCGCGGCGAACCACGCGGCAAGGCCAGCCAAACTGGCATTGGTGATTGTATCGACTGCATGCGATGTGTGCAGGTCTGCCCGACCGGGATCGACATCCGCCAGGGCCTGCAGATCGAATGTATCGGTTGCGCCAACTGTATCGATGCCTGCGATACCATCATGCGCAAACTCAACCGACCAACGGGCCTGGTTCGTTACGACTCCTCAAACGGCCTTAGCGGCAATCCAAGAAGAATCCTGCGACCACGCATCGCACTGTACCTCATCCTGATGTTAACCGGCACCGCTGCCATGACGCTCTCAGCCATGCAATTACGCAGTGCCAACATGAACATCGCACGCATGACCGGTGCCCCTTACTTCATCACTGATGCAAGCCTGCGCAACCAGTTTATGCTACGCATTATTAACAAAAGTGCAACGACCAAAACCTATACGCTAGAGTGTCACGCGGCGGATCAATCTTACACGATTGAGGGCAACCAAGAGGGCATCACCGTCGCACCAATGGGCGAAGTCATACGTCCAATCGTACTCTCGGTGCAAACACAGCACTATACCGGACCCTTCTTACTGCAATTCTCACTGCTCGCACCAGACGGAAAAGTAATCATCCACCGAAACGCCAGCTTTCTTGGCCCCAATGCCCAATTGCTCAAACAACACCAGGCCCGTAAACGCAACCCTGACCACAGCCCCCAATATGACTCGACCAAATAAAAACGCAGTCACATGGTCCCTGTGGATTCCAGTGATCCTCGCATTTTTAATCATCTGCGCCGCATGGTTCACCTTAATTAAGCTTGCCCATTCGCATCCGATCGAAGCAATTCAACTGGACGCAAAGTATTGAATGCACATTTAAATGTTCGATGGCGCTCAAGCTTCTTCGAAACGTCGAGCAAATAGCTCTTCAAGCTCAAGAAACATTTTTTCGGCAGTGTCAATCGGACCTTCAGTCCGAATAGTCAGCTTTGAACCTTTACCAGCTGCCAACATCATTAGCCCCATGATGCTTTTACCATTCACCTGTTCATCATCCTTGTCGACCCAGACCTCCCCTGAATAAGTGTTGGCGATACGCACAATCATTGCCGCGGGACGCGCATGAATGCCCATCTTGTTCTGAACAATAAATTCTTGGCTAAGTGTTTCGTTCAAATCGCGACTTTGTGTGGTATTCATGGATTAATCTCTCAACAAAAACATATACAGGTTATGATATGCGTTGATTGGTTCAAGCTTCAACTAAACATTAATCGAAATATCAACACCTGCCGGCAGATTGAGCTTTTTAAGCTCGTCCACGGTTGCGGCGGTGGGTTCAATAATGTCGATCAGGCGCTTGTGTGTGCGCACTTCGAACTGATCCATGGATTTTTTATTAACGTGTGGGGAGCGGTTAACCGTTAACTTATGAATGTGGGTCGGCAGTGGCACCGGACCGGAAACGCGTGCGCCGGAGCGCTTTGCAGTTTCGACAATGTCTACGGCAGACTGATCGATAACGCGATAATCGAAGCCTTTTAGGCGGATACGGATACGTGGTGAGCTCATATGGTATATTTTGATTGGGTTAAAAAATTGTAAGCGTTGCAAGCATCTGTGCAAAGAGAACCCCTAATAGCGGGCTCGGGTGGAGGTTTCTAATAGAGTATACACAATGTTTGATGGCACTTCCTCAAAGCTCTCGGGCTCCATACTGAAAGATGCACGGCCCTTGCTCAATGAACGCATGATGGTTGAATAGCCGAACATTTCCGCGAGAGGCACCAGGGCTGAAATTGAAATAAACGCGGGTTTGGGATTGATCTGCTGAATCTGCCCACGGCGACGGTTCAAATCACCGATAAGGTCACCCTGATACTCTTGGGGCGTTTCGAGCTCTACCCGCATGACTGGCTCCAACATCATGGGATCGGCCTTTTGCATCGCTTCACGAAAAGCAAAGATACCGGCCATTTTAAATGCCAGCTCTGAGGAATCCACTTCATGAAAGGAACCATCGACTAGTGTGACCTTAATATCGACCACCGGGTAGCCAGCAACGGTGCCATTGCAGACCGCTTCTTGAATCCCATCGATCGCCGGTTTAATAAATTCGGCCGGAATGACCCCACCGACAATCGTGTCGACAACTTCGATACCTGCGCCACGCTCAAGAGGTTCAATTTGAATACAGACATGACCGTACTGCCCCTTGCCGCCAGTCTGGCGGATAAAGCGGCCCTCACCTGCGCTAGTACGGCGGATGGTTTCGCGGTATGCAATCTGCGGTCGACCGGCCGCCGCACTCACTTTGAATTCGCGAAACAGGCGGTCTTTAATAATTTCAAGGTGCAGCTCTCCCATTCCGGCGATCAGGGTCTGACCAGTTTCTTCATCAGAACTGACCACAAAGGTCGGATCTTCGTCGGCCAGGCGCTGTAGGCCAAGCGCCATTTTCTCCTGATCGGCACTGGTCTTTGGCTCGATTGACATAGAAATCACCGGTTCAGGAAATGTGGGTGGCTCGAGGCTGATATCATAGCCCTTAGCGCAGAGTGTATCACCGGTCACCACATCGCGGGCACCCACCAAGGCGCAGATATCGCCAGAGTAGGCTGTGTCGATATCCTCACGAGAATTTGCCTTCATCATAAGCAGACGAGAAATCCGCTCAACTTTACCAGTGCGCGAATTGTGTAAGGCCGCTCCCTTAGAAATTGAACCGGAATATACACGAAAAAATACCAACTTACCAACGTAGCCATCGTTCATCAACTTAAACGCCAGACCCGCAAGCTTGGCATCATCATCGGGACATACTTCAATTCCTTGACCACTTGAATCTTCACCCATCATGGGTGGCAAATCCAGCGGTGAAGGCAAATAATTGACCACTGATTCAAGTAGCGATTGAACGCCCTTATTTTTAAAGGCGCTGCCCGGTATCACCCCACAAAAATCGAGCGCGATGGTCGCACTGCGAATGGCGGCACGCACGGCGTCAGCACTTAGGGACTCCCCTTCAAGATATTGTTCTGCAAGTGCTTCGTCGAAATCGATCAATGCTTCGACCAGCTTTTCACGATACTCGGCAGCTTGATCCCGGTAATCTGGCGGAATTTCAGTGACTTCGATGGTGATACCAGACTCGTCTGTGGGATCGTACATGATGGCCTGCATTGCGACCAGATCAATCAATCCGCTAAACTGTTCTTCGGCACCGATCGGAATAAAGAGCGCATGGGCATTTGTGCCGAGGCGCTCACGTATCGACTCGATAGCGGCAAAATAGTCTGCTCCGACACGATCCATCTTATTCACAAATGCAATACGCGGAACATGGTACTTGCTCATTTGACGCCAGACCGTTTCGGACTGTGGTTGAACACCCGCAACCGCACAAAATACGCCGACTGCACCGTCCAGTACACGTAGTGAACGCTCAACCTCGGCGGTAAAATCGACGTGTCCAGGGGTGTCGATAAGGTTGATCTGGTGCTGAATCCCAGCGTAAGGTCCCTGCTGATTTGTCCAGTTGCATGAAATTGCGGCTGAGGTAATAGTGATACCGCGCTCGCGTTCTTGCTCCATCCAATCGGTTACCGCATTGCCTTCATGCACTTCGCCCATCTTGTGAACTACCCCAGCATAAAACAGGATGCGTTCAGTCGTAGTCGTTTTACCCGCATCGATATGTGCCGCGATGCCGATGTTGCGCATATGCTGCAAAGGAAACTTACGTTTCGACGCATTGACAGGTGCTGACAGGGTCGCGGACATTGAAAGGAGATGGAAAAGAACAAGGGAGAGAAAAGCAAGGCGTCGACCCTACCAGCGCAGGTGAGCAAACGCACGGTTTGCCTGAGCCATTCGATGAGTCTCTTCCTTCTTCTTGACGATCGCGCCGGTATTATTGTACGCATCGACAATCTCATCTGCAAGTGCCTCGTTCATCGGAACTCCCTTACGCTTGCGAGCAGCTGCGACCATCCAGCGAAAGGCCAGGCTTTGTTGACGTTCAAAAGAAATTTCAACCGGCACTTGATAAGTCGCACCGCCGACACGACGGCTCTTTACTTCAAGTTTGGGACGTGCATTTTCAAGTGCGCCCAGAACTAGATCAACCGGGTCCCCCTTGCCAATTTTCTCGCTTACACGCTCAAATGCACTGTAAACGATTCGTTGGGCTAAGGCGCGCTTACCACGCTCCATGATCATGTTAACTAAATTAGTGACCAGAGTGCTGTTGTAACGCGGGTCTGGCAGATCGGAAGAGCGTCGTGTAGGGAAAGAGTGTATAAGCTGGTGTA
>CAXQRK010000033.1:0-2872 GCA_964226535.1 Polaribacter sp. | reverse complement strand
GCGTAATCATAATCAATGATCAAATGGATGACAACTTTCCCCAAACAAACGCCTCACTCTGCCATGCCCCAGCGCTTGGTAAACGGATAGTAAATAAAAATGGCCTTACCAATTACCGAGGTGTCTGGAACAAATCCCCAATAACGGCTATCCAGGCTGTTGCCAGAATTGTCGCCGAGCGCGACAAATGTGTGATCGGGAATTTCTAACTGCAGTGCTTCTGCGAGCAGCGATTGATTGATATAGCCCTGGTAATCGTCTTGTTTGGCAGCGTTGCGACGGAAGGCTGCAACTTCTGTGCGTGGTGCACAATCGACCAGCAAGGTGCCGTCTTTAATTTCCAGTGTTTCACCGCCGACACCACCGATACGTTTGATATAATACTTATCCGTATAGTCGCCGGAAATTCGGCCCAGTTGTTCGCGGATGGCATTGGTGCGAAACACAAACGGATCACCTGCTTGGGGACGTTTAAAATGGTATGTAATGCGATCGACAAACAAGGCATCGCCGAGGGTAATGTCAAAGCGCATGATTGGATCGCCCTTTTGCACGGTCTGATTCATGGACAAAGCGCGACCGCTCGGACTGAGTGTGGATGGCTCAGTCGTGGTTAGGTCGGCATGCGGAAAAAATTCCTTCAGTACCGGGCGTAGGTCGAATTCCCAAGGAACCTGGATCGATTGAATGGTTTCGCCCACGGCAAACAGATATTCCGCACGCGTTGCCGGTAAGATGTAATATTTCCGATATGGCACCGGCCGTTTAATCTCAAACCCACCGGTTTTGGGATTGGGCAGCAATAACAATGCAACCGATCCGGAGTCCTTTGCGATAAGACTTTTATGTTTCGCACCCAAAGTGAGCTTGTTAAAGATTCGCTTTGGAATACCAGGTGCCTCCGCTTCAGCGCTGTAACTTATCGAATTCATGCCGCTGTAGGTCGGATACATTGAATTGGTTGGTATAATAAACGGCTGAAAAAAGAAGGTGCGCACACCAATTACCAAGATTGCAGCCACCAGCAGTACTTCCAGATTGTCACTCCAGAAAGTTTTCGGATATAGCTGACCGCCCATTTTGCGCAATAATGCATCCAGCCGATTGATCGACGCCTGCAATGCTGCCGGATCCGTGGACTTGTCCCCAAGCATGCGCCGCAGCTCGGCCACGGCTTTGTCCAGTTCCTGCAAGCGTGCCTCGGCAATCACATCACGGCGGTAATGATAGACCTTAGTGGCTGCATGGAGCAGTTCTTTGGCCTGTTTGCGTAGTTTGTTCATTTGATCTTACAGCATTTAACAGGGCTCAAGTACCACTGTCCGAGGTTTTTAGAATTTTTATAAAGGCATCCTGAGGAATGGACACACTACCGATGTTTTTCATCCGTTTCTTGCCCTCTTTTTGCTTTTCAAGCAATTTACGCTTGCGCGAGATATCCCCACCGTAGCACTTTGCCGTCACATCTTTGCGATACGCACTGATGGTTTCGCGGGCGACGATATTGGATCCCACACCCGCCTGGATCGCGATTTTGAACATCTGTTTGGGTAAAATGTCTTTGAGTCGTTTGCACAGGGCACGTCCCCTACCCTCGGCCTTATCAAGGTGAACGATTGAGGAAAAGGCATCGACCGACTCGCCATTGACCCGAATGTCGAGGCGACACAGTTTTGCTTTTTGATAGCCGTTCATTTCGTAGTCCATCGAGCCATAGCCATGAGTGATGCTCTTGAGACGATCGTTGAAATCAATCAGGATTTCATTAAGTGGAATCTTACACACGATCATTATACGCTGTGAATCAATGGTTTCGGTGTGCTCGCAAAGCCCGCGCTTTTCAGAAACCAGCGCCAATACATCGCCAATCGATGTGCTCGGTATGTGGATGGAAGCCAGAATCATCGGCTCTTCAATATATTCAATCTCAGAGACGTTCGGCAAGTGCACTGGATTGTGTACTTCTAGCACCGTCAGATCGGTCTTAGTAACTTTATACACAACGCTTGGATAGGTGGAAATAACATCAAGGTCATACTCGCGCCGAATGCGCTCTTGAATGATTTCCATGTGCAGCAAACCCAGAAAACCACACCGAAAGCCGAAACCAAGCGCCACCGAGTTTTCCGACTGATAGACAAAGGCGGCGTCGTTGAGGCGCAATTTGGCCATGCTGGCTTTGAGCTTATTATAATCACTGGTATCGATCGGATAGATGCCGCTGAAAACCATCGGACTGACTTGCTTGTAGCCAGGCAACATTTCCGCGGTCGGTTCGTTGGAGTGTGTGATGGTATCGCCGAGCTGAATTTCGGCTACATCGCGCATATTCGTTACGATATAGCCCACATCACCGGGATTGAGACTATCCTGCTTGGTCATGGCCGGTGAAAAGCGCCCGACTTCTTTAACCTGGGCCTTGCGTTGATCGCTCATGGTCATGATTGAATCGCCGGTTTTGACCGAACCTGAAAACACGCGCACATAACAAATCACCCCCTTGTATGCGTCATAGATACAATCAAAAATCAATACACGCAACCCATCGACCTCTGCCCATCGCGGTGGCGCGATGCGTGCCACCGCTGCCTCCAGCAAGTCTTCGATCCCGAGTCCGTTCTTGGCACTGGTCAATACCGCTTCTTCCGCGGGAATCGCCAGCACATCTTCGAGTTGCACCTGAATCGCAGGCACATCGGCACTTGGCAGATCAATTTTGTTAATTACCGGTATAATGCTGAGTGATTGTTCGGCTGCCAGATGTGCATTCGCCACGGTCTGTGCTTCGACACCTTGCGCAGCATCGATCAGCAGCATGGCACCTTCGCAGGCAGCCAGGCTGCGTGACACTTCATACGAGAAATCCACATGG
>CAXQRK010000032.1:0-3539 GCA_964226535.1 Polaribacter sp. | reverse complement strand
AGATCTACACCAGCTTATACACTCTTTCCCTACACGACGCTCTTCCGATCTCGCGTCTCGGACCACGGGCCTTTAGTATTAGCCTTGTAAATTCATTTGGGGGTAATTTTGTTTGGTAACACCATCTCTATTCACGTCTCAATTTCAAGTGAAACCGAACCGCTGCTCTCGCTGAGTGGCGCCAATTATTGGGCGCCCAGATTTAGGCTGTGCTAGCAATCCGATGTTTGTTCTTATTAGTTTGACAGAACCAGTAATCTTAACAAATTTGTGGATACAAAGCGCCGTTAACTCAAGTGCCACGTACTGCTACCGCGGGAGTCCTACTTCTGCAGCCGGTGACGAAGTGTAGTTAGCTACAGTCAACAAAATCCCTGATTGCCGCTTTTGATTGTTCAGAGAAATGGGTGGCGAGGCTCTCCTTCGTAGTGGTGCCGTACATTCCTCTGAGTGCGGGGGTTGAAATCGCGAAGTACTGGATCGCCCCAATTAGCTTATAGAGGCCAGCGAGCACCTCCTCCCGCGAGACATCCTTCCAACGATTTGTCTCCCTCGTGACCGCGACCAGCTTTTCGAGATAGGGCTTCAAAGGCGACACTTTTGTAGCCGCGTCGGTATCGAGCAGCACGCGAATGACCAACCGCGCATCGTCTGGACGTGAGAGCGCACCGTTTGTATGGGCTTCGAAATATGTGACGAGTCGCTGTTCGGGGGTAGGCGCATCGATGTCATCAATCTTCGACGATAACCGTTCCGCCAGGCGTGCTAGCACCTCGCCGTAGAGCCGTTCCTTCGTTGGAAAGAAATACAACAGCGCCTGTTTGCTCACGCCAGCATCGTCCGCTAACGCGGCCAGAGTGACACCATGAAAGCCCCGCTCAGCGAAACGATGCGTGGCAATCTCTAGGTATCTCCGTCGAGGATCAGTCTGATTGGCCATTCTGGACCTCCTTTACCTCTACATAATGAAGCATTGACGACTTACCAACTTATAAGTACTTACCATTTGGTAAGGAAGCAGTGAGGGAGAGCAAAATGTCTGTGGAAATCGATAAGAACGGAGACATTTGGACCATTATCAACGACAGGTCCGATGCGCGGAACGCGGTTGATACCGATCATGCCAAGGCGCTGGTTTCAGCGTTTGATTCATTTGAAAACGGCCCTGCAAAGGTCGCTGTCTTTTGGGGGCGGGGCGGAAATTTCTGCGCCGGCTGGGACCTTAAACTGGCAGCATCCCTATCAAATGATATTAAGCGCGAAGCTTATTTTGACGAGCTAGCGTTTCCGATCGGGCATGGACCGACAAAACGTGGGCCGCTTGGTCCCTCGCGCATGGAACTCAGCAAACCCGTCATCGGTGCTGTCGAAGGCGCCGCTGTCGCCGGAGGCATGGAGCTGGCACTTTGGTGCGATATTCGGGTGATGGCAGAGACTGCGTACTTGGGCGTTTATTGCCGCCGCTGGGGTATAACTCTGATGGACGGCGGCGCGGTGAGATTGCCTCGGCTCGTCGGTCAGGGCAAGGCCTTGGAAATAGCGATGACCGGGCGCAAGGTTGAGGCAGAGGAATGCTACCGTATAGGGTTGGCCGAGAAGGTTGTGCCGCATGGAGAAGCCCGCGCTGCCGCAGAGTCCATGGCTGCCGAGATCGCTCGTTTCCCGCAGGAGGCAGTGCGTGCTGACCGCCGTACAATTATCGAAACCCGCGGTATGTCCGTGCGCGACGCGATGAAGCTGGAATGGTCGAATGGGTTGGAGGCTATCCGTCGGGAAGGCACCGCGGGTGCTGGTAGGTTCCGCGATGGTGCCGGGCGGCATGGTGACTTTGATAAAATCTAGTAGTTGGAGACCGGGCCTCAATTCCTTAGTGAACATTCTAGCAGGCGGTGTCGGATTAAACTTGCGCGAAGTGTACACGGCAAATTTATAGCGTCAGTGATGATCAAGCATCCCACATTTTGCTATATGAACCTTGGCCCTTTGAGTTTTAGGTGACAATGAGAACCTGATATGAATTAGAAGTAGTTAACAACGCACCAGTATCAATTGTAACATCTTAGGATGTCGTGTGATTGATCATTCATTTGAATATCTGGTCTGGTGGCTTGCCAATGACCTCCGCAGCTAAGCGGTTAATTGACTGCAGATAAATATGATGTAGGTCGAACATAAATGGAAAAGATGGCAAAAAAGTATTTCTGGCGATTTGCACCATTCATTTTTGTGCTGTTCTGGTCTGGTGGATATACCTTTTCAAAACTTGGCTTGGCATATATCGAACCATTGACTCTCCTGACAGTTCGGTATGGCATTGCAGTGTGCTTGCTATTACCATTCATTCTCTGGTTTTCTAAACCTTGGCCGGCCTCTGTTCGGCATTGGGTCGTGCTAGTGATAACTGGTTTCCTACTTCAGTGTGTATATTTTGGCTTGAGCTATCTTGCATTTAAAAAAGGTTTGAATGCTGGAACCGCTGCGGCCATCAATTCGCTTCAACCGATACTGGTTGCGACGCTGGGACCAATCTTCAATAGAGGTCGTGGTGGACTGCATCTCTGGGCCGGTCTAATTGTTGGGTTAATTGGCGTGGCTCTGGTGATTGTGTCAGGCAATTCACTCGGGCCAAGCCCTTGGGTGGCGGTTTTTCTCGCGTTAAGTGCGCTGGCTGGGATCACGGTTGCAACACTTTTTGAGAAGTGGCACGGGATAAAAACCGATCCCATGATTGGTGGTTCTGTACAGTATTTTGTGGGTTTCGTCTTTCTCATGCCAGTAGCCATCGCGACTGAGACCATGGTTATCGTTTGGCACCCGGAATTAATAATTTCTTTAGCATACCTTGTGATTGCTAACTCAATCATCTCTGTGGGCATTTATATGGTTCTTCTGCAGCGGGGGGATTCCACTAGTATATCGTCACTATTCTATCTCGTTCCTCCACTCGCAATGTTTATAGCATGGGCTATCCTAGGAGAAGCCGTTACTAAACTTGCGCTAGCTGGCTTTGCGCTTTCGGCAGCAGGTGTCTACATCGTCATTAAGCGATCTGGCACTGTCAGATTCAACCGCCTTGCCTGATGTCGATAGGGAACGTAGCTTTTTAGCCATGCCTAATCCGTTATCTTTCCGTTATTTCAAAACCAGCCCCGAGATCATCCAACTTGCAGTTATGCTGTATGTGAGGTTTTTGTATGATTAAGCGGTTCTAAATACTGTGTCCCGCCATTGGTTATAGACACAGTGTTTGATCCAAACTAACAAAATATCAAAAACACACTTTTGCGCACACTCATTTGATAGCCATACAACTTACTGTATTCATTTAATTATTTATTGCCATCTCTGTTGAAAATCCTCGTGTCGGTGGTTCGACTCCGCCCCCGGAAACCACTTTTTATAGCAATATCAGCAACTTAATTTTCGCGCACTAACGCTATGCGTGTACGATTCAAAAATACACCAAACGCACACTTTTTCCTGTGTTCTTAGACAGAGATTTCTGGGGCCCCACACTGTGTCTACAACCTAGTGAAAGA
>CAXQRK010000031.1:0-3413 GCA_964226535.1 Polaribacter sp. | reverse complement strand
CTAAACGATCACCTGCATTGCTGGAGGCAACTCCTTGTCACTGACCCATTCAACAAGTGCTAAAAAATAGCCGCCGGCGAAACCAAAACGCTAGATTCACCAGTGCAATCATTACGGGCACTTCAACTAAAGGCCCGATTACAGCGGCAAAGGCGACTCCAGAGCCAATTCCAAATACCGCTACTGCTACCGCAATCGCCAGTTCAAAATTATTACTGGCCGCAGTGAAGCTCAGGGTGACACTCTGACGGTAATCAGCCCCCACCCATTTTCCCATCAAGAAACTGACCACAAACATAAGGACAAAATAAAGTGTGAGCGGCAGCGCAATTCGGAGAACATCGATGGGAAGCTCGATAATCTTGTCGCCTTTGAAACTGAACATCAGCACAATTGTAAACAACAGAGCAATCAAAGTCAGCGGACTAATTTTGGGAATAAAGATCTTTTCATACCAATCACGCCCCTTGCACTTCACCCCAACAAAGCGAGTCAACATCCCGCTCAAAAAAGGAATTCCCAGATACATCAGTACGCTGATCGCGACCTCGCCCATGGTGATGTCCACCACGCTGCCTTTGAGACCAAATATACCGGGCAAAAAGGTAATAAACAACCAGGCGTAGACGCTAAAACAGACAATTTGGAAGACGCTGTTAAAGGCCACCAACCCGGCGGCATATTCATTGTCACCCTCCGCCAATTCATTCCAAACAATCACCATCGCAATGCATCGCGCCAGACCGATTAAGATGACCCCAGTCATATATTCCGGATGCCCCCGCAGAAATAGAATCGCCAGAAGAAACATGAGTATCGGGCCAATTAACCAGTTCTGCACGAGTGACAGGCCGAGGACCCTGAGGTTCTGAAACACACGCGACATTTCCTCATAGCGCACCTTGGCCAGCGGTGGATACATCATCAGAATCAAGCCGATGGCGATGGGAATGTTGGTGGTTCCCACCTGAAACTGGTCGAGGAAGTCCTCGGCACCCGAGCAAAAGGCACCGATAGCAACACCCAGAGCCATGGCGAGAAAAATCCAAACGGTCAGATAGCGATCAAGAAAGCTAAGTTTCTTGGTTGGAGGTACACAGATTGCTTCGTTGTTCATTAATCGTTTGAGTTATAAATTGGAAACCGCCTGCCGATAGCCCGCAGCATACGCCTCGAAGACTTTGCCGATTTCATCGCGAATTCGACGGAAAGCATCTATTTCAGTCTCCCCTTCACGGACAGCATGAGGCGGGTCCTCAAAGGGCCAGTGAAAGCGCTTCACCCTGCTCGGAAAACGTGGGCAGGCCTGCTCGGCCTGGCCACAAACGGTAACAACCGTATCAATCCCTACATCAAGAAACAAGTCGAAGTGCTTCGAACTGTGCGTAGACAGGTCGATACCGATCTCCTCCAACACCTTAATGGCACTAGGGTGGACATAGCCAGCAGGCTTTGACCCGGCACTGTAAACTTCAAAGAGATCACCGGCCGCCTGGCGCAAGATGCCTTCGGCCATGTGGCTGCGGCACGAATTACCGGTGCATAAAATTAGAATTTTAGGCTTTTTCATAACACAACTTATTCACACACATATTGTTCCGCTAACAGCGCTGCCGAACATCCAGATGGCTCTGAACGCAAACGTCTGATCACTGCAGTGCGCTTTTGCAAATCTTTGCGCAAATAAAGCTCCTCGGCAGCGCAATCCTGCAGACACTTCAAATTCTCAGCCAACAAGGGATGCTTTCGATCTGCCAGTCGATAGACGATCCACTGCGCCTGCCGCTCCCCTTCAACCATTCCCAATTCCTTCATATAGCGTAGCTGCTTGGACATTTTAACCGGATCACAGTCGAGAATCTCAACCAGATGACAAACACACAAAGAACCATCCTTCAACAAGTTGAGGATGCGAAGCCGAAGTTCATCACATAAACATTTGTAAATCTGAATAACTTTCATATAGAAGCATATGCATTTTAATGCAATTAAAGTCAAGTGAATGATTGATAGTTAACATAGAGCCTCACGGTATTTTTATTTGAGCCTCTGTTTCTTTAGCGTGCCGTGCTCGCGGTAGTAGTCTGTGCGATGACGTTCAAAGCCCTTGGTTGTTCCGCACGGCTGGTAGCCGGCAGCCGTATAGCAGGTGCCCTCGAATGGTTCGATATCAGTGAAGGTTTTCGCTAATACCGGAGCGTAGCCATGGCGATTTTGCCAGTGCTTGCGCCTTGGATGCCAAATTTGGCATCCGCTCATTGCCAAGGACTAGAAAACGGCGATTCATCACGACCAGACCCCGCCGCTCAGCGCGTTGCTGCGCCGTCCAGCCGATCCATTCATCCCGGTCACTTAACTTGTATGCAGAAGCTCCCCAGTCCAGCAGTGCCATCCAGCGGCCCTGATAGTCCACCACCTGTAACAGGTGCCGTCCGGTGCGCAGGTCACCCAGA
This sequence comes from Polaribacter sp., assembly GCA_964226535.1. Taxonomy (GTDB): domain Bacteria; phylum Verrucomicrobiota; class Verrucomicrobiia; order Opitutales; family Coraliomargaritaceae; genus Lentimonas. Next base: position 960 of record CAXQRK010000031.1, on the reverse strand, counting down.
TAGGGTTCGTTGTCAAAGAACTCACCGGCACGGTCCTATTCATCCTGTTCGAGAACTCGAACGCTTAGCTGTTTTAGAATGTACCCGGTAGGTTCGTCTTTTAGAAGTTCAGTGTGTTGATCGATCACACCATCCTGATACAAAAATAATCGGGCAAATTATGCAAAATTTTTATTTCTCTGCTTAAAGACTAAGCCCAAGTTATGCAAATCAACGAGCTCAACAAAGCCGTGAGCGGCGGGATCAACGGCAGGTTCACTCATGCTGATTTGAACAATTTGTTTTTCGCTGCCTTCTTATCGAAGGTCAGCGTGTATTCGCAGCCATGGCTTTCGCCAACAAGACCGATGAGCGCATCCACAAAATCAATCGTTCCGGTGCGCGATAAGCGTAGCGCCTTCCAGATTTCTTCGCGGTGCTCAAACTCAATGGATGGCGCGACCAGAAAGCGGTCAATCATGGTTTCAATGCCTTGGGCCTCCACCTTGTAAAAGCGGCCAAGCGCCCAGCACGTTTCAACCAAAACAACGGTGCTAATAAAACCCCGACTCTCTTCTGAAATCTGCTTTTCAAAGATATCCGTCGCGCGCTTGGCTTGCTTGGCGTCATCCTGCGTCAGGTAGCGCAGCAGAATATTCGTATCCAATCCGATCATTATAGGTCAGCCACTCGGCTGGCTGCTTCATCGGCAACCGCCTTATCAATATCCTCTTGAGTTGCCGCCTTCTTAGGCTTTGGGAACATCCCCCTAAGGTCTTGAATCGAGCCTTTGGCTGGCACCAAAACAATCTGCTCATCTTCATTCACGAAGCAGTTGAGCTTGTCCCCAGCATTAAGCCGCAGCGCTTTCCGAATTTCGACAGGAAGCGTCATTTGCCCCCGACTGGTCAATGTTGATAGTTCCATCGCAGATCGGAAGAGCACACGTCTGAACTCCAGTCACGATCGTTAATCTCGTAT
>CAXQRK010000030.1:0-6480 GCA_964226535.1 Polaribacter sp. | reverse complement strand
TTAATGATACGGCGACCACCGAGATCTACACCAGCTTATACACTCTTTCCTACACGACGCTCTTCCGATCTTGATGCCGTAGCTTACGATGTTGTTAATCAGCAAATCCATGGTCGATTGTGTTTATATTAAATGAGTGGTTTGTGCACTTGCTTGATTCGCAGTTAAATAAATACAAGCCTGTGAGTAATCTATGGTATGTGCCTGAAATTAATTGCGTATCGTCATAGAGTTGTAAATGGCAAAAAATCTGGTGTCTAAGGAAACGATTGATCAGACTAAAAATCTTTTTGCAACTTATACCGGAAGACTGTGTCATTGGTGCTTTGCTATGTCCATGGATTTTTGCATACTGATTCGTTTAAAGCGAAAGTTTGCGCCGCTGTTCTTACTGAGCGCTGCACTGCTGCCGGTGCTGCACGGCCAAGCTCCACTGGTGAGCGATCAAATCGATCTGCTCAATGCGGAGCAGCGCATCGTGTTGGAATGGAAAATGGATGCGGCGAATCAAGTGCTAGGGGTAGGCTTGGTCGTTTTGGCTGAAGGCTTGTATCGTGATTTGCTGGAACTGCCAGGTCTAGAGGTGCAGATGGTGGCTGATATGCAGGTGCAATTAGCGGCTGCGTTGATTGCACAACGGCGCTTTAGCAGCGCGCGTTCGGTATTGGCCGCGGTTGCCGAGGCGCAACGCACGGATCTGTATGATCTGCTGCTTGCCGTGAGCACTTATGGTGATGGTCGCAGGGTCGATGTGGATACTTTTATGGCTGCCCTTGATCGGGTGTCTGCAGACGGGTTGAACCGGCAGGACTTGCCGTGGTTTTATTTGCTGCAAGGCTTGCGGGCCGAGTTGCTGGGCGAGTCTGCGCAAGTGCAACCTGCGTTTGAGCTGGCCCGCCGTGCGGCTGATACGGCTGCACAGCGGGCCTTTTTCAACAGCTTGATCCTGCGCGAGGAGCTTCTGAAGACAGCGGTGAATGAGACGCTTGCAACGGAGGTGCGGCTGCAATTGGAAGCTTTGAGTGGGACTGCGGCGGCGTATCCATATGTGCGTGAATATGCGATCATACTCTACAATCAGGGGCGTGCCGACGAGGGGATTGAATTGATTAGCCGGGAGTTGGCCAATGTCTCTGCCGGTTATGAGAGTTATGCGCGTGAGCAGTTGCGATTACTGCAGGGCATGCTCTATGGGGTGGACACCTTGAGTGGACGTGATGTCTTGCGTGCCCTGGTACGCGAAGGCCGACAGCCTGAGGTCATGGCGGTGGCCTTACAGTTGCTGGCGCGTGCGTCGAGCCCATTGCAACGTGCCGAGCTGACTGATTTTCTGAATGTTATGATTGAGCAGTCGACGACGCATCCGCTGCTTGGACAGATGTATTATATTCGCAGTCAACTTGCACTCGTGCGTGCGGAGACGGCCGTGACCGAGGCCGATGCACGTCGCTTGTTTATCGCAGCCGAGGCCGACGCACGCTTGTTATTAGAGCAGTTTCCAGGGCTGAGCGAGATTCGCAACGTATATCGTTTGCTTGCCTATGCCGCACTGCAGCGCAGCTCGCCCCAGTATCGCGCAGCTGCCGATTTTTTGATCCAATTGCGCAATGAGGCCGATGAGCCGGCAGCGTGGCACCTGCTGAATCGTCTGATCGGCGATTGTTATTTTTTGAATGGCGATTATCGCAATGCCGCCGATTTTTATCAGGCCGCTGGTACCAAGGGAGCGGCTGCGCATGTAGATGCGGCGTTATTTTTACGTTTGGTGACCGCGACCGTGCGGGCCGGACAGGTTGAGTCGGCCTTGCAGCAAATTGATGCTGCGCAGTCTAACGGGAGTATTTCTGCCGCCGATCGCTGGCGGGCTGAGTGGAATGTGGCGCAAGCCTTACAGGCCAACGGTGATTTAGCCACCGCTTTGCAGCGGGTGCGTGCGGTGTTGGTGGAGGATACGACGGTGTCGGTGCCGAGTGTATTGGATTTGCGTTTGCGTTGGCTAGAGGCGCGTTTGGCCTGGCTGCTCGGGGATCACGCAGGGCTTCAGGCGTCCATGGATGCCTTGTTGGTGCGTATCGACTTGCTGCCCGGGGGAGCTGGCGTTGCGGCTGCTGAGGCAGCGCTATTACGCACTGAGGTGTTGCTGCTACAAGCTGATATTTTGATTGGTCTGGGGGATTCAAGTGCCGGCATGCAGGTGTTGGAGCGCTTACGCACTGAATTTTCCGAGAGTTCAGCGGCCGAGCGTTCGTATTTGACCGAGGCAAATTATCATGCCTCGATTACTGATTTCGAAGCGGCTCAACAGACGCTGTTAGCCTTGGCTGACCGGTATGCGTCGGGTGATTTGGCCCCGCAGGCGCTGTTTGAGGCGGGGCTGTATTGCGAGCGACGCGGTCCGGCTTATTTTGCTGAAGCGGTGCGTGTGTATCATGACTTGACCGAGCGTTATCCGCTCAATCCTTTGTGGTTTGCCGCCCGTGTGAAGCAGGGCGATTTACTGCGCAAAATGAATGATTTCGTCGGTGCACAGATTATTTATGAACATCTGATTCATACTTTTCCAGAACATCCGCATCGTTATGTGGCGGAACTTTCGCGGGCGGATTGTATGCTGGCTCTAGCCAAGCAGGATGAGGGGCGCTTGCAGGAGGCCGCGTTGGTGCTGGAGCGTTTGATCGATAGCCCAAATCTGCCGATCGACGTTCAGGCTGAAGTCGGCTATAAGTGGGGTTTTGCGCTGCTCCAGCGGGATGCAACAGATCAGGCGCGGCATGTGTTTACCCTGATGGTTGGCCGGCTTTTGTTGGATGACGAGGAGGTGACTGCCTTGGGTGTGACTGGGCGCTACTGGATGTCACGCACACTATTGGAACTGGGCACAGAGTTAGAACAACAGGGAGAATTGGCAGAAGCGCGTCGACTCTATCAAAAAATGGTGGCATACGATTTGCCCGGTCGAACGTTGGCACAGTCGCGTGCTAATCGATTAGTCATTGCAGGAGAGTAATACAGGCTTTTACATCCTTTAAACAATTTTTATGGACTATTTACAACATACATTCATTCTTCAAGGTGGTCCGCTGATGTATCCGCTGCTTGTGGTCAGCGTGCTAGGTTTTGTTCTGTTTATTGAACGCACTTTGTTTTTGCACAAAGGGCAGGTCGGGGCTGAAGACTTTCTCAGCGGCATTAAAAATTTGGTGAGCAAGAAGCGTTTGGTTGAGGCGCTGACCTTGTGTGAAGATACACCTGGTCCGATGGCGCGTATTGTAAAATCGGCACTGCTGCAATATGGTGAGTCGAGTGCCCGAATTCGGGGCGCGATACAGTCTGCCGCAATTGTTGAGATTCCGGTGTTGGAGCGCCGCATCGGCAGCATTGCCGCCTTGGCTTGTATTGCGCCTTTATTAGGATTTCTGGGGACCTTGATTGCGGTGCTACAAGCGCTCTATCAGCTCGAACAATCGAATGGCAACAGTGGCGAATTCAGTCGTTTACTGGCGGAGGCATTGATTAGTTCAGCGACCGGTTTGGCAATTGCCGTGATGGCGACCCTGGCGCATCATTTTTTGTGTGGACGGGTGCGGGCACTGGTGCACGATTTTGAATGGGTCGGGCATACGATTCATGAGTTTCTAACGGTGCAGAGCGCTCCGGATGCAAGACCAGCCGAGTCGGCTGAGGTATGACGATGGACAGGCATTCTAAGATACCGGGTCGTACCGCGACGAGCTCCTGCGAGGTCTTGACCGAGCCCTTTGGCTTGATTGATCGCTTGAAGCAGCCAAAAATAAGAATGGAATTTATTCCGGTGTTGGATTTGATCGTGCTGGCGCTGTTGATTAGTTTGCTGTTTACACGATTTGTGATGTTGCCCGGAGTGAGTATTCAGTTGCCCGAGACAGAGCTGCGGATGCAACATGATCGTTCCGAACTCGCGGTGCTGACAATGGGGAATCAGGGCATGTTGTTTTTCGCCGGTAGGGTCTATGAGCATGCCTCGATTGAGCGTGCGTTCCAGCGCTATTTTATAGATCGCACAAAGTCGAAGGCGGTGTTGTTGATCAAGGCTGAAGCGTCGATCGACTTACAGCTTTTTCTGGATCTCTGTTCGATGGCGCAAAGTGCCGGATTTGATCAAGTGCAAATAGCTGGCGAAGCGATGGATTCATCACAGACCACGCATCCCAGCAATGTATTTAAACCCACTTCAAATATGCCAACACCGCTGCTGTAATGGCTACTTTTAGACAGGATTGCAGCGATGCACAGCCGCGTGTGCAGAAAATGATTTCACCCTTATTACAGATGGCCTTGTTACTTGGGCTGTTGTTGCATTTGGTAGGGTTTTTAATTTTTCGGGTGGTTTCCAATCCATTGCCGGATAAGGAGCTCCGTCAACCCTATGTAGATTATGTGTCGGCTGGCTCATTGGCAAAGGATCGTGGCTTGGAAGAGCAGTTGGAGTTGTTTGATTCCTCACCGCTGTTTATTCCGACCCGCTGGAATGCCGCGCAGCTGCCGATGCTGGATCTTGAGCGCACGCAGCGGAGCCGGTTGCCGGATTTTGAGCCTGAGATTGACTTGCTCGGAGACTTGCAGCCTGCGAGCGTATTGGTGGCCGATGAGGTTCAAGTGGAACAACCGCTTGATTTATTGGCATCACGCTTTTGGCGATTGTTTGATGGGTTTGCTGCATCCGCCAAGCCAATAGCGCCATTTCCCGAGCAGTCATCGGTCGCTGAGGTTACTGTAGTCGGGCAGGGATTGGACCAGCGCCGCTTAATTGCCGCATCCTTAAGGTATGCGATGCTGTCTGCGGTGCAGCGACCCGTGCTGTGTTATTTACGCATTTCTGGCAATGGGATGGCGTTAGGTGCGCCAATTCTTGCTGAATCTTCCGGGAATGATGCCTTTGATCATGCGGTCACCGAGTGGTTGAGTCGTTCGGACCTGTGGGGGCAATTGCCGCCAGGTTATTTATCGATTCAAGTGTTTCCCGGCAGCGCCGGCGGTTCCCTCAATTCACAGTTGCCGAGCAAGCCATCCCGCTGATACTATGCTACATCATGAATAAGGAACCTGTGGCAGCTATTGCTTCTAGACATCGTGAGACCACCATGCTCAGTCAATTGGAGGCCTTGACCGCATCGTGGACGGAGCGTCCGTCATGGGATGCGTATTTTATGGCGACTGCGTTGTTGATGGCCTCGCGCTCAAGTTGTGAGCGTTTGCAGGTGGGCTGTGTGATTGTTTCCGGCGGGGCACAGCGCCATCGTGTGATTGCGGCCGGATATAATGGATTCCTGCCAGGTGCGCCGCACGCTTCAAGGGTGCGTGACGGGCATGAGCAAGCGACCGTTCATGCCGAGCAAAATGCCATTTGTGATGCGGCGCGGCGTGGGGTTTCGCTTGCCGGTGCAACGATTTACGTGACGCATTTCCCATGCATTAATTGTGCCAAGAGTCTCGCTGCAGCCGGTATTGTTGGTATCAAATACCATCGGGATTACCGAAATGATGAACTGGTAAAAGAAATTTTGATTGAGAGTGGGGTGTGTTTAACACAGTTATAGGGCTCTGTTTACGTGCGAATGCATCCGACACTCCATCGATGAATTGAATGGACCCGAATTTATTTCCATCTTTGCCATTGACAGGCGTAATTTTAGGTCCTTTGGTCTGCAACCTTATTTTATTTTACTTGTTATGAAAGTCGTCTCTTCCCTTAAATCTCTCAAGAATCGCCATGCAGACTGTCAGGTAGTGCGTCGCAGAGGACGTGTCTATGTGATTTGTAAGTCCAATCCACGCTTCAAAGCCCGCCAAGGCTAGTCTAAACAACCCTTTGATTCATACTATTGTGAAAGCTGATATTCACCCAAAGCTCAACCCAGTTGCGTTTGTCGACGTATCGACCGGTACTAAGTATTTGACCCGCTCAACCATGCGCGGCAGCCGTAGCGAAACGATAGATGGTGTTGATTACCAAGTTGTCATTTGTGATATCACGGCCGATTCGCATCCTGCTTTTACGGGTGAGAAGCGCTTCGTCGATACTGCTGGTCGTGTCGAAAAATTTCAAAACAAATTTAGCCGCCGTCGCTAGCTAGGTGCTCGTTTCTAGCCTCTGAATAGGTACTTTGTATCGGTGTGATCGCATCGGTGCGATCACACTTTTTTGTTTCAATCCCATGCCTTAGATGCATGTGGACTTCAAGTGCATTGACTAATCGTTGTGATTAGCACTTTCATTTGTTTAACTCTGTAATTGTTTGGAGGGTCTGTTGAGGTGTCAGCTCAGACAAGCTCATCTTATTAGCCCCCGTTCATTGAATTTATTGTTACACTGTATATGTCACCCTTTTGTAACATTTGCGACGTCATTTTGTAACTTAAATGGGTTATTTCTGTAAGGGTCGCCAAACAACCAACCTAATTGGCGAATTCAAATTCACAAATAACAGATCGGAAGAGCAC